>CANGRI010000017.1 GCA_947456525.1 Opitutia bacterium | reverse complement strand
GGCGACCGTGTCGCTGAACGTGGCGATGTCGAGGGTGCCGCCCGTCGCGACGGTCACGAAGCCGGTGTCATCGAGGGTGTTGCTGGCGCCGAAAAGGAGCGTGCCGGCGTTCACCGTCGTGCCGCCGGTGTAACTATTGACGTTGGTGAGGGTCAGCGTGCCCGTGCCGGTTTTGAGCAGCTCGCCGTGGCTGATGACGCCGCCGAGGGTGACGGCGGAATCGATCTGGAGCGTGCGGGTGGCGCCGCCGAGGTCCATGGCGCTGCTGAACGTCAGCGCGCCGCTGTTGACGGTACTTCCGAGGGTGATGTCGCCGCCGATGACCACCCTGTTCGTAAACGCGCGATTACCGGCTCCCGCCGCGCCTGTGCTGGAGACCCTGCCGGCGTTGAGGGTCAGCGTGCCGGTACCGAAGGCGGAATCGCTGGCCGCCAACACCGAGCCGTCGTTGAGCGTGAAGCCGCCGGCATAGGCGTTCGTCGAGCCGGTGGCTCCGAGCGTCAGCGAATTCGTGCCGTTCTTTACGATCGAGCCCCTGCCGTTCGTCAGGCCGGCGAGAGTCATCGCGACGTTATTCGTGCCCAGAGTCAGGACGACGCCGGCGCCGTCGAGGGTGAGGGTGCCGCTGTTGGCGATCGAGTTCAGCGTCTCGTTGCCTCCGAGCTTGATCGTGGCTCCCGCGGAGATGCTGATGCCGGAGGTGTTCGCCAGGATGCCGTCGCCCGAGGTGACGAGGTTGCCCGCGGTGACGGAGGTCAGTCCGGCATAGGTGCTGGCGCCGGAAAGGGTGAGCGTGCCGTTGCCGGCCTTGGTCAGCGCGCCGTTCGAGACGATGCCGGTGAAGGCCACGGGCGAGGCCACCGTGATGACCGGCGCGCCGCCGTTGAGGTCGATCGCGCCGGTGAACGTCAGCGCGCCGTTGTTGACCGCGTCGCCCAGCGTCAGGTCGCCGGCGACCAGTAGGGCGTTCGCGAAGGTCCGCGCAGTGGTGTCCGTGCTGGCGATCGTCGGGTCGTTGATGCAGATGCGGCCCGTGCCGAAGGCGGTGTCGCTGCCGGCCAGGACCGTGCCGCCGTTGAGGACCGTGCCGCCCGAGTAGGAGTTGTTGCCCGAAAGCGTGAGGATGCCCGTCGTGGACTTCGTCACGATCGCCGAACCGGCGAGGTTCGCGGCGATCGAGCCTGCGCGGAGGTCGAAGGCGTCGCCGGAGTTGACGGTGAGCGTGCCGGCGCCCGTGATGGAGCCTCCCGTCACCGTCAGGGTGCGGATGACGTCAGAGAAGGCGCCGACCGCGAAGGTGCCGCCGGTGAGCGTGACGGCGCCCGCGATCTGGTCGTCGGCGGCGTAGGCGAGGGTGCCGGCCCCGATCGTCGTGAGGCCGGAGAACGAGAACGTGCCGGCGGCGTCGAGGGTGAGCGTGCCCGTGCCGGCCTTGGTCAGGTTGCCCGCGCCGCTGACGGTACCCGCAAGCGTCAGGCTGTTCGTGCCGGTGGTGAGGGTCGCGCCGGCTCCGTCGAGGACGATCGTGCTGCCGGCGTTCGTCGCGAGGGCGTTGATCGTCTCGCTGCCGCCGAGGGAAAGCGTGGCGCCGGAAGCGACCGTGACGCCGGAGGTGGCCGCCAGGCGGTTCGAAGTGGTCGTGGCGAGGGTGCCGGCGGAGACGGTGGTGGCGCCGGTGTAGGCGTTGGCCGTGGCGCCGCCAAGGGTCATCGTGCCGAGGCCCTGCTTATCGAAGCCGCCGCCGGCGCCGCTCAGTCGGCCGTTGAAGGTGATGGCGGAGTCGACGGTGAGCGTGCGGATCGTCGTGCCGAGGCTCACGTCGCCCGTGAAGGTCAGGGCGCCGCTGTCCGTCGCGTTCCCCAGCGTCACGTCGCCCGCGATCGTGATGACATTGGCCATCGTGCGAGCCGAGCTGCCGACGACGGAGAGCGTGCCGCCGTTGAGCGTCAGGCGGCTGAGCGCGCTGCCGAAGGCCGTGTTGCTGTCCGTGCGGAGGACGCCGGCGTCGAGGATCGTTCCGCCCGCATAGGCGTTGTTGCCGGTGATCGTCAGCGTGCCCGTGCCGGACTTCGTCAGGGAGCCCGACCCGTTCAGGACGCCGTTGAGGGTGCCGTCGGCGTTGGCCGTGCCGGTGGTGAGGGCGCCGTTGATGGTGATCGTGCCGTCGTTGGTCAGCGTGTTCAGCGTTTCGGCTCCGCCGAGGGTGAGCGTGGCGCCGGAGGCGACCGCGACTGCCGAGCTCGAGGAGAGGATGGCGTCGCCGGTGGTGGCGAGGAGGCCGTTGCTGACCGTGGTCGAGCCCGTGAAATCGTTGGACCCGGAAAGCGCCACCGTGCCGGCCGTGGTCTTGGTCAGGTTGCCCGCGCCGGAAAGCTTGGCCGAGACCGTGCCGGCCTGGAAGGCGTAGGCAGAGCCGGTGAGCGTGCCGTTGGCGATCGTGCCGCCGGCGAGCGTGACCGTGCCCGTCGTTTCGGCGAAGCCGCCGAGATCGAACGTACCCGTGGTATTGACGGTGATCGCGCCGGCATCGGCCAGGCGTTCGGCCGCGCCGAGCTGGAGCGTGCCCGCGTTGATGGTCGTGCCTCCGTCGTAGGTATTGTTGCTGGAAAGCGTGACCGTGCCAGCCGTCGTCTTCGTGAGCGCGACGCCGGTGCCATCGAGGACGGCGGAGGCCGTGCCGGCGCGGACTTCGAAACTCGCCGCGGTGAGCGTGCCGTTGGCGACCGTGCCCGAAGAAAGAATGAACGTTCCGATCGTGTCGCTGAACGTACCGAGATCGAGCGTGCCGCCCGCGACCGTCACGGCGTTCGTGTTGCCCAGGCGGTCGGCGCCGCCATAGAGCAGGGTGCCGGCTGATACCGTGGTCAGGCCTGCGTAGGAGAACGTACCGGCCGCATCCAGGGTGATGGTGCCGGCGCCCGCTTTGGTCAGCGCACCCTGGCCGGACACGGTACCGCTAAGCGTGTAGTTGCTGGCGGAACCGATCGTCAGCTTGGAGCCGGGGTTGACGAGGGAGACGACGCTGGTGGCGGCGGTGCCGACGGTCTGGATGGTCTCCAGTCCGCCGATCTCGAGCGTAGCGCCGCCGGCGATGGTGACGCCCGACGTCGTGGAGAGGCGATTGTCGCCGGTGGTCGCGAGCTTGCCTGCGTTGACGGTAGTGGCGCCGGCGAAGGTGTTGGCTCCTCCCAGCGTCAGGGTGCCGTTGCCGGACTTGGTGAGGCCGCCGTTGCTGACGACGCCGTTGAAGGTGACGTTCGAGGCGGTCGTCAGGGTGCGGGTCGCGCCGCCGAGGCCGACCGTGCCGCCGAGCGTCAAGGCTCCGGTGTTGGTCGTGTCGCCGAGGGTCAGGTCCCCGCCGATGACCAGGTTGTTCGCCAGCGAGTAGCCGGTAGTGGAGGTGCTCGCGAGCTGTCCGCCGTTCAGGTTGGCGACGCCGGCGCCCAGTGCCGTGGCATGACCGACGAGCAGGGTGCCGGCGGTGAGCGTGCTGCCGCCGGAGTAGGTGTTAGCGCCCGTCAGCGAAAGGGTGCCGGCGCCGGTCTTGGTGAGCGAACTCGCCTGCGGCGTCGGGAACGTGCCGACGGTGGCGGCGCCGTCGATCAGCTTGGCCGAGACGAGGAGGTCCGTCGTCGCGGCGCCATCGGCGACGCTGAAGGTTACGCCGGAGACGGCGGCGCTTCCGAGCATGACGGAACCGACGCCGGAGATCGTCGATCCGGTGTCGCCGACGGCCGTGACGGTCCCCTTGAGCGCAAAGGCCGCCTGTCCGGTCGGCATCGCGGTCGAGGTGAGCGTGCCACCGTTGAGGGTGACGCCGGCGAGGGCGTTGAAGAAGGCGCCGTTGTTCGTGACGGTGCCGCCGGCGTTGATCACGAAGGGCGTGGCCTGCACGACGGTGTGGGCGCCGAAGACGTTGCCCGCTCCGAAGGTATAGGTGCCGGCGTTGTTCACCGTCACCGTCGCGCCGGCCGCGTTGGCCATCGTGCCGCTCACGACGAGCGTGCCGCCGTTGACGGTCGTGCCGGCGGCGTAGGTGTTGGCGCCGGAAAGGGTGAGGGTGCCGGCCGTATCCTTGATCAGGCTGCCGTTGGCGCCGGAGATCGCGCCGGAGCTCGTACCGGCGGAGACCGTGAGGACCGTCGTGCCGAGGGCGATCGTGCCGCCGTTGAGGGTCGCGATCGAGGAAGTGGCTCCGTTGAGGTTCGCCGTGCCGGTGGTGAGGGTGCCGACCGTGGCTACGCCGCCGACGGTGACCGTGCCGCCGTTCATCGTCGTCACGCCGGCGGCGCCGGTGACGGTGGTCGTGCCGCCGGTGACGGAGGAAGCGGAGAGGGAGCCGGCGGAGACCGTGCCGGCCGAGATGGCGGAGGTGAGGAGTCCGACGACGGTGACCGTGCCGCCGGCGATGCTGCCGGTGCTGATGGTCGCGTTGCTGGCGAAGCGCGTCGAGCCGGCGCCGGCGAGGGAGGTCGCCGTGATCGTGCCGGTGGCCGCGGTGTATTGCAGGCTGTTGGCCGTCGTGTTCGCGTTGCTGATCGCGCCGATGCTCAGGTCGGCGGCCGAGACCGTCGCCGTGGCGGTGGCGTCGAGGGTCAGGCCGATGCCGGACTTGTAGTTGACCGCGGTCAGGACGGCGCCGTTGACCGTGATGCCTGAAGTCGCCGCCAACGAGCCGTCGCCGGCGACGAGCGTGCCGGCGGTGACGAGGGTCGCGCCGGCGTAGGTGTTGGCGGAAGCGCCATTGAGCGTGAGGGTGCCGGCGCCCGACTTGGTCAGGCTGCCGTTGCTGATGACGCCGGACATCGTCATCCCGCTGACCGTGTCGGGCGTCGAGATGATGCGCGAGCCGGCGCCAAGGTCGACCGTGCCAGTGAAGGTGAGCGCCCCGGTGTTCGTCGTGTTGGCTCCGATCGTCAGGTCGCCCGAAAGGGTGATCGCATTCGCAAGCGTGAAGGCGGAGGTCCCGTTGGCGACGAGGGAGGGGGCTCCGGAAGCCGAGGTCACCACGATCGTACCGGTGCCGAGGGCGGCGGCGTTGCCGGCGACGACAGTTCCTCGCTGGAGGTTGAAGTTGCCGGTGAACGTGTTGGCCGCGGTCAGCGTGACGGTCCCGGTCGTGCTCTTGGTCGCGACGACGCCCGTGCCACCGAGAATCGCGGAGATGGTGCCTGCTTGCAGGTCGTAACTGGTTCCCGTCAGGACGCCGGTGGTGCCGGTGATCGAGCCGGAGGTGATCTGGACGCCGCCGACCGTATCGGAGAAGGTGGTGATGCTGAACGTGCCTCCGCTGACCGTGACATTGCCCGCCAGCTGGTCATTGGCGGCGTAGGCGATGGTACCGCTGCTGACCGTGGTGGTTCCGGTGTAATTGAAGGTACCGGCGGAAGAGAGCGTGATGGTCGAGCCGGCGCCGCTGGTCTTGGAGATGCCACCTAGGCCGGTGACCGTGCCGGTGAGCGTGTAGCTGGAAGAACCGGTCGTGAGGACGGAGCCGGCGTTGATGAGGTTGATCGTCCCGCTGTTGCTCAGCGTGTTGATCGTCTCGGTGCCGCCGAGCTGGAGGGTCGCGCCGCTCGCTACGGTCACGCCGGAGGTGCTTAGGCGGCTGTTGCCGGTCGTGGCGAGAGTGCCTGCGCTGACGGTGGTCGCGCCGGAGTAAGTGGTAGCCGTCGAGAAGGTCAGCGTGCCGGCGCCGTCCTTGGTCAGAGTGGCGCTGCTGCCGCTGACGCCGCCGGCCATCGTCATGGACGTGCCGGTGGCCACGGTGATCGTCCTGGAGGCGGAAGCGCCTAGCGCGACCGTGCTGCTGAAGGTGAGCGTCCCGGTGTTGGCGCCATCACCGAGGGTGATGTTGCCGGCGACCGTCACGGCGTTCGTCAGCGTGTAGGCGGTGGCGGAACCGCTGGAGAGCGTGCCGGTGGTGAGGGTGAGCGTGCCGGTGCCGAGGGCGGCGGCGTTGCCGACCTGGAGGATGCCGCCGTTCAGGTTGAGTCCGCCGGTGAACGTGTTGGCTCCGGAAAGAAGGACGGTGCCGGCGGTGGTCTTGGTCGCGGCGATGCCCGTACCGCCGAGGATCGCGGAGACCGTGCCGTTCTGGAGGTCGTAACTGGAGCCGGTCAGGACGCCGGTGGAGCCGGTGATCGAGCCGGAGGTGATCTTCACGACGCCGACCGTGTCGCTGAAGGTCCCGATCGCGAAGGTGCCGCCGGCGACGGTGACGGCGCCGGTGTCGACCAGACGGTTGGAGGCGCCCAGCGTCAGCGTGCCGGCGTTGACGGTGGTTCCTCCGGTATAGCTGAACGTACCGCCAGAGGACAGGGTCACGTTGTCCGCGCCGGCCTTGGTGATGCCGCCGCTGCCAGAAATCGTTCCGCCGAGGGTGTAATCGACGCCGGAGCCGAAGACGAGCATCGTCGCGGCGTTCGGCAGCGAGATGGTGCCGGCGTTGGTAATCGTCTGGATGGTCTCGGTGGAAGCCGCTCCCACCGAGCCGAGCTGCAGCGTGGTGCTGGCGCTGAGGCTGACCGCGGAAACGTCCGGAATGACCTCGTTGCCGGTGGTGATCAGCGTGCCGCCCGTGATGTTGGTCGCGCCGGTGTAGGTGTTCTGGCCAGAGAGGGTGACGGTACCGGCGGTCGACTTGGTCGCGACGACGCCGGCGCCGGCGAGCACCGCCGAGACGGAGCCGGCCTGCAGGTCGAACGACGTGCCGGTGAGGGTCCCGGTGCCGGTGATGGAGCCGCCCGTGATCTTGAGGGCGCCGATCGTGTCGACGAACGCGCCGAGCGACAAGGTGCCGGCGTTGACGGTCACCGCGCCGGTGTCGGCGAGCTGGTTGTCCGCCGCATAAGCGAGGGTGCCGGCGTTGACGATGGTGCCGCCGACGTAGGCGAAGGTCCCGGCCGAGGATAGGGTGAGGGTGCCGGCGCCGGCCTTGGTGATGCCGCCCAGGCCGTTGACGGTCCCCGTCAGGGTGTAGCTCGTCGAACCGGTGGTCAGGATCGAGGAGGCGAGGGCCAGGCTGACCGTGCCGTTGTTGGCAAGGGTGTTGAGCGTCTCGATGCCGCCCAAGGAAAGCGTGGCGCCGGCGGCGACGGTGACGCCGGAGGCGGTCGTCAGGCGCGAGTCGGTCGAGGTCGCCAAGGTGCCGGCGTTGACGGTGACCGCGCCGGCGAAGGTGTTGGCGGAAGCGCCGCCGAGCGTGAGGGACGAGGCTCCGTCCTTCACGAAGCCGCCGTTGCTGATGACGCCCGTGAACGTGGCGGGCGAGAGCGTCGTGATCGTGAAGGCGCCGGCGCCGAGGTCGACGGTGCCGGTGAACGTCAGCGCGCCGTTGTTGACCAGGTCGCCCAGGGTCAGGTCACCGCCGATGGTGACGTTGTTGGCGAACGTGCGGGCCGTCGTCGAATCGCTCGCGATCGTCGGGTCGAGGACGCAGATCACGCCGGTACCGAAGGCGGCGTTGTTGCCGGCGAAGATCGTGCCGCCGTTCAGGGTGAACTTGCCGGTGAAGGTGTTCGCGCCGGTCAGGGTGACCGTGCCGGCGCCCGTCTTCGTCGCGGTCACGCCCGTGCCGGCGAGGATGGCGGAGACCGAGCCGGCCTGGAGGTCGTAGGAGGTGCCGGTCAGCGTGCCGGTGGTGCCGGTGATCGAGCCGCCGGTGAGGTGGACCGCACCGACGACGTTGCTGAAGATGGTCAGGCTGAGTTCGCCGCCGCTGACCGTCATCGGGGCCGCCGCCACGAACTGGTTCGTGGTGCCGAGGATCAGCGCGCCGGCGGAGACCACTGTGCCTCCCGTATAGGAATAAGTGCCTCCGCTGAGGGTGAGGCTTCCGGAGCCAGCCTTGGTCAGGACGCCGGAGCCGGAGACCGTGCCGCCGTTCCAGGTCTGGCCGACGGAGGAGCCGACGATGAGGTTCGAGCCGGCGTTCGGCAGGGCGATCGTGCCCGAGTTGCTGACCGTCTGGATCGTCTCGACGCCGCCTAGGGAGAGCGTGGCCCCCGCGGAGACCGTGACGGCGGACGCGTCGGGGATGCGTTCGTTGCCGGTGGTCGCGAGCGTGCCGGCGTTGACGGCGGTCTCGCCTCCGTAGGTGTTGGTCGCGGAGAGGGTGACCGTACCGGTAGTGGTCTTCGTCAGCGCCGCGCCGGCGCCGCCGAGGACGGCGGAGACGGTGCCGAGCTTCGCGGCGTATCCGGAAGCCGTGAGCGTGCCGTTGGCGATCGTGCCGGACGTCAGCGTCACGGTGCCGACGGTCTCGGCGAAGCCGCCGAGGTCGAGGGTGCCGCCGGTGTCGACGGTGATCGCCCCGGCGTCCGCCAACCTTTCGGCGGAACCCAGGAGCAGCGTGCCGGCGTTGATCGTCGTGCCTCCGGCGTAGGAGGTCGTCGCGTTGAGGGTGATCGTGCCGGCGCCGTTCTTGACCAAGGCGCCGGAGCCGGAGACCGTGCCGTCTATCGTCGTGTTGGTCGCCAGCCCGGAGGTGATGACCCCGTTGTCGACGATCGTGCCGCTGTTATAGATGAGGTTCAGCGTCTCGTTGCCGCCGACCGTGAGCGTGGCGCCGGAGGCGACCGTCACCGACGAGGAGTTCGTGAGGCGGGTGTTGCCGACCGTGATGAGGTTGCCGGCAGAGACCGTCGTCGCCCCCTTGAAGGCGTTGTTGCCCGAAAGCGTCAGGTTGGCCGAGCCGAGCTTGACGATGCCGCCGCTCGGGCGCGTGAGGCTGGACGGGTCGATGGCGGCCGAGATCGTCGTGTCGACGTTCGTCGTGAGCGTGCGGACCGCGTTGCCCAGGTCGACCTGCGTGCCCGCGAACGTCAGCGTGCCCGTATAGGTGCTCGCGGCGCCGAAGACGACGTCGCCGCCGAACAGCAGGTTGTTCGTCAGCGTGGCGGCGGAAGAGCCCGCGGCGGTGAAGGCGCCGCCGTTCAGCGTGAGCAGGCCGGCGCCGGCCGACGTGTTCGTCGTGACGCGCAGCGTGCCGGCGTTGAGCGTCGTGCCGCCGGAGTAGGTGTTGTTCCCGGTGATGACCAGGGCGCCCGTGCCGTTCTTGACGAGGGTGCCCGTGCCCGTCACCACGCCGGTCAGCGAGGTGTCGGCGTTGCCGGTGCCGGTGGTGACCGTGCCGCCGTCGAGGGCCAGCGTGCCGTTGTTCGTCAGGACGTCGAGGGTCTCGGCGCCGCCGATGGAGAGCGTGGCACCGGAGGCGATGGTGAAGCCGGAGGCGTTGTTCTGCAGGACCCCGCTGCCGGACGTAGCGAGCTTGCCGGCGGACACGAGGGTGGCGCCCGCATAGGTGTTCTGGCCGGAAAGGGTCAGCGTGGCCGCGCCTGCCTTGGTCAGGCCGCCGTTGCCGATGACGCCGGAGACGGTCACCGCCGAGTCGATCGTCAGGACGCGGGTCGCGCCGCCGAGGTCCGCCGTGCCGGAGAAGGTGAGGGCGCCCGTGTCGGTCGTGCTGCCCAGCAGCATGTCGGCGCCGAAGACGAGGTTGTTCGCGAGCGAACGGGCGACGGCGCTGTTGGCCGAGAGCCGGCCGGCGTTGAGCGTGACCGTACCCGTGCCGAAGGCGGTGTCGGAGCCGGCGCGCAGGGCGCCCTGGCTGAGCGTCGTGCCGCCGGCATAGGTGTTGTTGCCCGTCAGGGTGACGTTGCCGGCGCCGGTCTTCGTGAAGCCGCCGTTGGAGACGACGCCCGTGAAGTTGACGGTCGAATCGGTCGTGATGCCACGGACGCCGCCGCCGAGGCTGAAGGTATTCGAGAAAGTCAGCGCGCCCGTGTAGGTGGACGTGTCGCCGAGGACGACGCCGCCGCCCAGGACGAGCGCGTTGCCGAGCGTGCGCGCCGTCGAGCCGTCGCTCGTGAAGCGGCCCGCGTTGAGGTTGAGGACGCTGACGCCGAAGGCGGTGTTGGAGCCGGCGCGCAGGATGCCGGCCGTGAGGATCGTGTCGCCGGCGAAGGAATTGGCGCCCGTGACCGTGAGGGAGCCCGTGCCGTCCTTATTAAGAGTGCCTCCCGTGCCGGTGATCGTGCCGCCGAGGGTGGTGTTCGTGTTGGCCAGGCCGAGGTTGAGGCGGCCGGTGGCGAAATCGATGACGCCCGTGCTGACGAGGGCGTCGAGGCGTTCGGTCGTGCCGATGCGGAGGGTGCCGGCGGCGGCGACGGTCACGCTGGCCGTGCTGGCCAGCACTCCGTTGTTCGTCGCCGTGGCGAGCACGCCCGCGGTGACCGTCGTGGTGCCGGTGTAGGTGTTGACGCCGGAGAGGATGACCGTGCCCGCCGTCGTCTTGTTGGCGGACTGCTGCTGGACGCCGGAGTTCATCTCGCCCAGGACCGCGCTGACGGCGCCGGACTTCAGGGCGTAGACGTTGCTCGTGTTGGCGTAGTTCGAGCCGATGAGCGTGCCGTTGGCGATGGTGCCCCCGTCGACCGTCACGACGGCCACGGTTTCGGTGAAGCCTCCGAGGTCGAAGGTGCCGCCGAGAGCGGCGAGGGTGCCGCGGTTGTCGATGCGTTCGGAGGCGCCGAGGAGGAGCGTGCCGGCGGAGATCGTCGTGCCGCCGGTGTAGGTGTTCGCCGCGGAGAGCGTCAGCGTGCTCGCGCCGGCCTTGGTGATGGCGCCGTTGGCCAGGATGCCCGAGATGGTGGCCGGGGAGTCGACGGTGAACGTGCGGTTGTAGCCCTCGAGGCTGATGCCGCCGCTGAGCGTCACGCGTCCGGTGTTCGTCACGCTGCCCAGCGACAGGTCGCCGTTCATCGTTATGTTGTTGCCGAGGGAACGGTCGGTCGCGCCGTCGCTCGACAGGCGGCCCGCGGTGATGAGCAGGTAGCTGCTGACGGCGGAGCCCAGGGCGTTGTCGGAGCCGAGGCGGATTGTGCCGTTGGTGAGCGTCGTGTCCCCGGTATAGGTGTTGCTGCCCGAGAGGGTCACCGCGCCGGTGCCGGTCTTGGTGAACGTGCCGGTGCCGGAGACGACGCTGCCGAGGACGTAGTCGCCGTTGTCGGTGCCGGTGGTGAGCCGGACGGCCGTGCCGTTGAGGACGACGCTGCCGCCGCCCGTCAGCGAGTTGATGGTCTCGCTCGTGTTGAGCTGGAGCGTGGCGCCGGTGGAGATGACGACGCCGGCGGTCGAGCCCAGGCGGCCGGCGGAGCCGCCGGTGGCGACCATGCCCGCCGTGATCGTCGTCACGCCGGCGTAGGTATTGGCGGCCGACGAGCTGATGGTCAGCGTGCCGGCGCCGGCCTTGGTGAAGCCACCGTTGGAGATCACGCCGGTGAGCGTGACGCCGGAGTCGACGGTCATCGTGTAGGCGCCGCCGCCGAGGTTGAGCCCTCCGGAGAAGGTCAGCGCCGAACTGTAAGACGAATGGCCGAGAGCGACGTTGCCGCCGAGCGTGACGTTGTTGGCGAGGGTGTAGTAGTTGCCGCCATTGTCCGCGGAGACGCGTCCGGCGTTGAGCGTCACGGCGCTCGTGCCGAAGGCCGTGCTCGCGCCGTAGCCGTTCGGGTTGCCGACCTTGATCCAGCCGGCGTTCAGGGTCGTGGCGGAGGCGTAGGTGTTGTTCCCGTCCAGCGTCAGCGTGCCGTTGCCCGTCTTCGTGATGCCGCCGTTCGAGACCGTGCCGGCGAAGGCGAAGTCCGAGTCGGTCGTCAGGACGCGGACGGCCGCGCCGAGGTTGACGGCGCCGTAGTTATACATCGTCCCTGTGTTCGTCGCGCTGCCTAGGAGCATGTCCGCGCCGAAGACGATGTTGTTCGAGAAGGAGCGCCCCGCGGTGCTGTCGCTGGAGAGGCGTCCGGCGTTGAGGTAGACCGTACTGGCGCCGAAGCCGGCGTCGCCCGCCAGCTGCAGGGTGCCGGCGCTCAGGGTCGTCGAGCCGGAGTAGGAGCTGTTGAAGTCGCGATAAGCGGTGTACCAGTTGCCGAACCCGTCGTTGTACCAATAGATATGGTTCGTCGCGCCCTGCAGGGTCAGGGTGCCCGAGCCCTGCTTGACGATCGAGCCGGTGCCGGTGATCCGGCCGATGAGCTTGGTGCTGCCGTTGTCCGTGCCGGTGGTCAGGGTGACGCCGGCGCCATTCAGGTTGATCGTGCCTGAGTTGCTCGTCGTCTTCCCGGCGCTGACGAAGGAGTTGAGCGTCTCGTTGCCGTTGAGCTGGAGGGTGGTGAAGAGGTAGCTGTCGGTGCGGCGCGGATTCCAGGGGTCGTAGGTGCTGTTGTTCTGGATGTCGATCGCCGCGGTCGAGGCGAGTCGGCCGTTGCCGCTGGTGGCGAGCGTCCCGGTGGAGACGACCGTGTTCCCGGTATAGGTGTTCGTCCCGGCGAGGGTCAGCGTGCCTTCGCCCGCCTTGGTGAAGCCGAGCCCCGTCGTGTCCTGGCCGATGCCGGCGCCGGAGAAGCGCGTCCCGGTGTAGACATAGAACGTGCGGTTGCTGGTCTTCAGCGTCGTCGTGCCGGAGAAATCCAGGCTCAGCGGGCTCGTCCAGGCGTAGTAGCTCGAGTCCCCGTAGGAGATGTCGCCGGCGATGTCATAGGCGCCGGCGTAGGTCCGGAGGTTGTTGACGTTGGTGCTCGCGATGGTCCCGCCGGTGGCCACGAGTCCGCCCGAACCGAGGACGTTGTTCCCGCCGAAGTACAGGATGCCGCCGTTGAGGGTCGTGCCGCCCCGATAGTCGTTGGTCGTGCCGTAGATCGACGTCGACCCGCTGCTGACGACCAGCACGAGCTTGCCGTTGCCGGCCCCCGAGTCAGTGATCTTGCCCGCGAAGCTGTCCGAACCGGTCAGCGTGAGCGTGGCGGCGGCGGTCGCGGCGTTCGTGACGGAGGAGCCCGTCAAGGTGCCGAAGTTGCGGATCGTCTCGTTGAAGCCGTTCAGGTCGAACGTGCCGGAGACCGAATTGACGTCGTACTTGACCTGTTCCGCCGCCAGCAGGCGTACGGTGGCCCCGGCCGCGATCGAATTGACGTAGCCGTTCTGGTCGCTGGTCGCGTTGTTCAGCTCCAGCAGGCCGCCGGTCACGGTCCAGTCGGTCGTGTCGGGGCTGTAGACCGTGCCCGTGAAGACGACGTGACCGCCGCTGACGGTGAGCGTGCCGTACGAGGTGTAGCTGATGGCGTTGCGGTTGATCTTGCCCGCCATCGTCAGCGTCGATCCACCGGTGGAGTAGAACTCCACGTTGCCAGTGGAGGTGTAGGGGTAGCCGGTCGCGGCCGAGGCGAGGCTCGCGTTCTGGATCGTGTCGCTCGAAATCGTCCGGTCGTTGGACGAGCTCAGCTTGAGGGTCGTGCCGGAGTTGAAGAC
Source organism: Opitutia bacterium (assembly GCA_947456525.1). Classification (GTDB taxonomy): domain Bacteria; phylum Verrucomicrobiota; class Verrucomicrobiia; order Opitutales; family UBA953; genus UBA953. The sequence continues at coordinate 14,596 of CANGRI010000017.1, read as the reverse complement.
CGTGAAGTTGCCGGCGGGCGTCGCGAGGACCGGGTCGAGGCGCAGGTCGAGGGTGCCGCCGTAGACATTGGTCGCGCCCTGGTAGCCGGCGATGGCGGTCAGGGTGCCGGCGTTGACTTTGTCGAGGCCGCCGGCGCCGAGCAGGTGCGTCGCATACGTCGGATTGAGGCTGTTCGTGTCGATCCGGAACTGGTGCGAGGCGTCGACCGGCGCGAAGGCGTAGGAAGGGTCGACGGCGGTCGTGACATGGCGCAGCAGGCCGCCGACGAAGCGGATTCCGTTGGCGCCGCTGCCGTTGGCCACGCCGAGCTGGGCCGTGCTGGAGACGTCAAGGTAGTAGCTGACGAGGTCGATGCCGCCGGTGAAGGTGTTGCCCGTGCCGAGCATCACGGAACTGACGTTCGTGGAGACGGTGTCGCCGCGGATCACCACGGATGTCGCGGCGGAGTCGTCCGCGATGACGCTGGCGAAGGTCAGGCAGCCGTCGCCGCCACCGAGGCGATAGACCTGCGCGCCGGTCGAACGGTCGGCGGTGAAGGCCCCCGAATACGCGTAGTTGCCCGTCGTGCCGAGGGAGAGGAGCGGGTAACCGCTGAAGCTGATCGTTTCCGTCGAGTTGCCAGTGATCGCGAGGCCGCCGTTCGGGTAGGAAGCGTCCTGGATGATGCGGCCGCTGCCCAGCCAGGAGGTGACGTTCGCGTAGGGCCCGGAAGCTGCGAGGGTGCCCTCGTTGATGCGGACCAGTCCGGCGGTCGTCGGGAAAGACGGGTCGAGGGCGGGGAGGGCGCCGGCGGCGAACGACATCTGGCCGCTGCCGCCTAGCTTGACGCCGCCGGTCGAGCCCAGGATCAGGACGCCGCCGGCAGTCGAGCCGTCGCCCACCTTGGTCAGGCCGGTGTAGGTGTTCGTCCCCGTGAGCGCGACCTTGCCGGTCGTGGTCTTCTCCATGCTTGCCCCGCTCGACAGCGTCGCGCTGATCGTGCCGGAATAGAGCGCGAAGGTGGTGTCCTGCAGGTTGCCCGAACCCGATGAGTCGATGATGGAGCCGCCGTCGAGGACGATGCTGAAGGACTGGGAGTCGAAGAATCCGGCGATGTCGATCGTGCCGCCGGTCCGGACATAGACGGTGTCGCTGGAGGGCAGGGCGTTGTTCGTCCCCAGTTTGATCGTGCCCTGATAGACGTACGTATCGCCGGTGTAGCTGTTGTGTCCGGACAGGATCAGGGCGCCGGAGCCGTATTTGTACAGCCCTCCGTTGCTGATGCTGCCGACGACCTCGACCGTCGAGTCGACGTACAGGGAGCGGTACCCGCCGCTGAGGTCGATGTTGCCCGTGATCGTCAGCTTGCCGGTGTCGCTCGCGCTGCCCAGGTAGAGAGGGCGGTAAGGCCAGCCCGGGTAGGTGTTCGTGACGACGAAGTTGTTCGCCAGCGTGCGCGCCGTCGTCCCGTTGCTCGAGAGCCGGCCGCCGTAGAGGGTGACCGTGCCCGTGCCCAGCGCGGTGTCGCTGCCGACCCGGAGCGTGCCGTCGTTGAGCGTCGTGCCGCCGGCATAGGTGTTGTTGCCGTTGAGGGTGACCGTGGTGGCGCCGTTCTTGATGATGCCGCCGTTGGAGACCGTATCGCCGAAGGTGACGTCGGCGACGGTGTTGAAGCTGCGGACGGAGCCGCCGAGGTCCAGCGTGCCCGCGAAGGTGAGGGCGCCGCTCGAATTGCCCAGGGTGACGTCGCCCGCCATCACGACGTTGTTCGTGAACGTGCGCGGCGTGGAGCTGGAACTGGTCAGGGTGCCCGAGGTGAGCGTGAGCGTGCCGCTGCCGAGCACGCCGTCCGCGCCCGCGACCACGTTGCCTCCGTTGAGGTTCGTCCCGCCGGTGTAGGTGTTGGTCTGGTAGAAGTAGTTCCAGCCCGCGGTCACGGTCATCGCCGAGGCGCCGCCGGGATTGTCGGCAAGCACGGCGTTGATCGTGTTGCCGCCCGCGAAGGTGTAGCCGGTAGCCTTGACGAGGCCGCCGCCGACGGCGTCGTTGATGGTCGAATTGCTTGAGGTCAGCGCGCCGACGGTCTCGACGAAGCCGTTGAGTTCGAAGGTGCCGCTGGTCAGCGCCAGCGAGCCCGTGTTGGCGAGGCGTTCGGAGGCGCCCAGCTTCAGGGTGCCGCCCGAGAGCGTCGTGCCGCCGGCATAGGTGTTCGCCGCGAACAGGGTCAGGGTGGCGCCGCCCGTCTTCTGCAATGCGCCGTTGCTGATGACGCCGTAGCTGGCCACGTCCGAGTCCGTCTGGATGACCCGAGGCGCGCCGGCGCCGAGGTCCCAGGTGCCGTTGAAGGTGAGCAGGCCGTTGTCGCTGCCGTTGCCCAGCACGGCGCCCGCGCTGAACACGAAGTTGTTGGCCAGCGTGCGGGCGGTTCCGCCGACGGCGCGCAGGGAGCCGCCGCTCATCGTGACGGCGGCGGAACCGAAGGCGGCGTCGTTGCCGATCCGCATCACGCCGCCGGCCAGCGTCGTGCCGCCGGAGTAGGTGTTCGTGCCCGTGAGCGTCGTCGTGCCGCCCGTGCTCTTCGTGACCGCGCCCGCGACGACGTTGGCGTCGATCTGGCCGGCCTGGAGCGAGAGGGTGGTCGCGGAGAGGTTGCCGTTGCGGATGACGCCGGCGGACTGGGTCACCGTCGTCGCGGTCAGGGTCTTCGTGCCGAGGTCGACCGTGCCGGCCGTGGTGAGGCTGGGCCACGTCTCGGCGCCCCCGAGATTGAGCGTTCCGGAGGAGCCCACCGTGACCGAGGCGGTGGCGGCGAGGCGGTTGTCGGCCGTGGTGGCCAGCGTGCCGCCGTTGACGACCGTGGCGCCGGCGAACGTGTTGGCCCCGGAAAGGGTGAGCGTGCTGCCGCTGCCGGCGGCGAGCGTGAGCGCGCCGTTGCTGATGACGCCGGAGATCGTCACCGGGTTGTAGACGGTGATGCTCGTGCCCGTGCTGGCATTGAGGTCGAAGCCGCCGCTGAGCGTGAGCGCGCCGCTGGAGCCGTAGCCGAGGAGGAGGCTGTTCGCGCCGGTCGCGGCCATCACGAGGCTGTTCGCGATCGTCTGCGCCGAGGCGGTGGCGGTGCCGAGGCCCGTCCCGTTGGAGATCGTGATGGTCCCGGTGCCGAGAGGGCCGCTGACGATGGCGTTCGAGCCGTCGAGCACCGTGCTGCTGCCCAGGAAGAAGTAGCCCGCCAGCAGGTTGGTGCCGCCGCCGTAGGTGTTGGCGCCGGAGAGCGTGACGACGTTGCCGGTGGTCTTGTTGACCGGGATGGCGGCGCCGCCCAGGGCGATGGCGATCGAGCCGGACTGCAGGGCGTAGCTCGAGGCGTTCAACGTCCCCGTGCCGGTGATGGCGCCCCCCAGGAGCGTGAGGACGTTCGTCGTCTGGTTGAACGTGCTCAGGTCGAGGGTGCCGCCGTTGAGCGTGATGCTTCCCGTCGTCAGCAGGGTGTTGTCCCGTCCCAGCTGGAGGATGCCGGCGTCGATCTGGGTGAGGCCGCTATAGGTGTTGGCGCCGCTGAGGACGGCGGTGCCCGAGCCCGACTTGGTCAGCTTGTTCGTCCAGCCGCTGGTCGTCGGGTTGCTGAGGATGCCCGAGATCGTGCCGCCCTGGACGTCGAAGATCCCTCCGTTGACGGAGAGGGCGATCGTGCCTGTCGTCCCGGCGAGGGTGCCCGAGGTGATCTGGAGCGAGCTGACGGACTGGTTGGTCGTGGTCAGGTCGAGCGTGCCGCCGTTGACGACGAGGGCGCGCCCGGCGGGCAGGGCGCCGTTGGCCGTGAGCTGCAGCGTGCCGGCGGTGACGTTGGTGCCGCCCGTGTAGGTGTTGACGGCGGAGAGGACCACGGTGCCGCCTCCCAGCGTGCCGTCGGTGACCTTGTTGACGGCCGTCGCGACCGCGGGGCTCGTCACGTCGGCTATCACGGCCGAGATGGCGCCGTTCTGCAGCGTGTACCCCGAGGCGTTGAGCGTGCCGTGGGAGATCGTGCCGCCCGTGAGGGTGACGAGTCCCGTCTTCTGGGCGACGCCGCCGAGGTCGAACGTGCCGCCGCTGACGTTGATCACCCCCGTGCGGAACAGGGCGTTGGCCTGGACGAGGGTCAGCGTGCCGGCGGTGACGTTCGTCCCGCCGGTATAGCTGTTGATCTCGGTCATCGTGACCGTGCCGGACGTCGTCTTGTTGACGGCGGTCGCGCCGCCCGCGCCGTCGGCGATGACGGCCGAGACCGTGCCGGCTTGGAAGTCGTACGACGAGCCGACGAGGTTGCCGTTGCGGAGCGTGCCTCCCTGGAGGGTGACCGCGCCGACCTGCTGGGCGAAGCCGCCGAGGTCGAAGATGCCGCCGTTGACCGTCACCACGCCCGAGGCGTACAGGCGATTGCGGTCCTTGAGCAGCAGGATGCCGTTGTTGATGAACGTGCCGCCCGTGTAGGTGTTGATGCCGTAGAGCGCCGTCGTCCCGGTTCCGTTGAGCGTAAGGCTGGCCCCCGCTCCGGCGAGGACCGCGCGGATCTCGGACGCGTCGAGGACGGTGTTCGTCGAGGTGAACGACGTCCCGGTCAGGATGCCGGTGAAGGTGAGCGTGCTGGTGACGTCGCCGCCGTTGAAGACGATGGCCGTAGAGTTCGTGTTGTTGAACGACCCCATCGCCAGCACGCCGCCGTAGCGTCCGTTCTCGACGCCGCCGTTGAGGGTGATCGTGCCTGGGAGGACGTTGTTGGCCCCCATGATCAGGACGCCGTCGTCGATCACCGAACCGCCCGTGAAGTTGTTGGCGCCCGAGATCGTCAGCGAGCCCGTGCCGGTCTTATGGAAGCTGCCCGAGCCGGAGAGGACGGCGCTGATGGTGCCGGACTCGACGACGAGCTGGGAGGCCAGCAGGGTGCCGCCGATCAGGCTTCCGCCGGTGAAGTAGACGGTGTTGGCGATCGTCTTGCCGTTGAGGTCCAGCGTCGCGCCCTGGAGGTAGACGTTGCCCGAACTGAACGCGGCGTTGTCGCCGACGACCAAGGTGCCGGCGGAGAGGGTGGTGATGCCCGTGAAGGTGTTGGCGTGGCCGAGGGTCTGGCTGGCGGTCCCGGTCTTGCTCAGGCTGAGGTTGCCCGAGATCAGCCCGGTGAAGGTGCTGTTGGCCGAGCCGCTGAGGGTGAGGGTGGCGGCCGACCCCGAATTGGTGAAGGCGCCTCCGGCCGAAGCGATGTCGGACAGCCCGCCGATGGTCGCGGAATTGCCCTGGAGGTCGACGGAAGTGCCGGTCCCGACCGAGATGAGGTTGGCGGCGGCGCCGAGGCCGGCGGCGTTCCCGACGAGGACGTTGCCCGACGTCACGCTGAAGCCGCCCGAGAAGGTGCTCGCGCCGTTGAGCGTCAGCGTGCCTGCCCCGGTCTTGGTCCATCCTCCGGTTCCCGAGACGACGCCGCCGAGGGTGACGTCGGTCAGTAGGGTGAGGGTGCGGGCCGAGGCGCCGGTGGCGAGGATTCCGGAGAACGTGAGCGTCCCCGAGTCGGTCGTGTCGCCGAGGGTGACGTCGCCGCCGAGGGTGACCGCATTGGCGAAGGCGCGGGCGGCGGAGCCGACGCTGCTTAGCTTGCCGCCGTTGAGCGTCAGCGAGCTCGCGCCGAAGGCGGCGTCGTTGCCTGCGCGCAGGACGCCGGCGGTCAGGGTCGTCGTACCGGCGTAGGTGTTGGCGCTGGATAGCGTGACCGTGCCGGAAGTGCTCTTCGTTAGGGCGGTCGTCACGGTCCCGCCGTTGTTGGTCAGCGCGGCCGTGATGTCGCCGGACTGGGCCGCGATCGTCGTCGCGGAGAGGTTGCCGTTCTGGACCGTGCCGGCGACGAGCGTGAACGCGCCGAGCTGCTGGTCGAAGCCGCCGAGATCGAAGACGCCGGCGTTCTGGGTGACCGCGCCGGTGTTCTTGAGGCGGTTCGAGCCTCCGAGCAGGATCGTTCCGGCGTTGAGGGTGGTGCCGCCCGTGAAGGTGCTGACGCTGCCGAGCGTCAGCGTGCCGGCGCCGTTCTTCACGAGGGCGCTGGAGCCGCCCAGGATCGCGCCCAACGTCACGGCCCCCGCGTTGTTGACGGTGAGCGTGGTGGCGGTGAGCGTGCCGGAGGTGCCGGTGATGGAGCCCGCGGTGAACGTGACGGCGCCGGCCGCGTCGTTCATGGTCGTCAGGTCCAGCGTGCCGCCGCTGACGGTGATGTCGCCGCCCAGGGCGTTGACCGCGCCGAGCTCGATCGTGCCGGCGGTGATCGTCGTGCCGCCGGTGAACGTCCCGGCGCCGGTGAGCGTCTGCTTGAAGGTCCCGACCTTGCTGAGGGCCAGCGAGCCGGTCAGGGAACCGGCGAAGGTCTTGTCGACCGTGCCGTCGAGGGTGAGCGTGGCGGTCGCGCCGGTGTCTGTCACCGTGCCGCCTGCCCCGGAGACGTTGGCGAGGCCTGAGACGGTCAGGGCGAAGCCCTTCAGGTCGACGGTCGCGCCGGCGCCGACGGTCAGGAGGTTGGCCACGTCGCCGAGGGCGTTGGCCCGTCCTTGGACCAGCGTGCCCGCGGAGACGGTGGTGCCGCCGGCGTAGGTGTTCGCGGCGTTGAGGGTGAGCGTGCCGGCGCCGGCCTTGGTGAGGCCGCCGTTGCTGACGATCCCGTCGAGCGTGACGGCGGAGGCGACGGTCAGCGTGCGCGTGGTGCCGGTGAAGTTGACCGTGCCGGTGAAGTCGAGGGCGCCGTTGTTGGTCGCGTTGCCGAGCGTGAGGTCGCCCGTCAGGCTGAGGTTGTTCGCGAGCGTGCGCGCCGTGGTCCCGTCGCTGGAGATGGCGCCGGCGGCGGCCGAGATCGTGCCAGTGCCGAAGGCCGCGTCGTTGCCGGCTTGGAGGGTGCCGGTGGTGAGGACCGTGCCGCCGGAGTAGGTGTTGGCGCCCGTGAGCGTCATGGCGCCGGCGCTGTTCATGGTCAGTGTGCCGGAACCGAGCGTGGAGCCGATCGTCCCGCTGGTGAGCGTCAGCAGCGAGGCGTTGAGGTTGACGCCGCCGATGAGCGAGCCCCCGCCGGTGACGGTGATGCTGTTGCCCAGGCTCTTGCCGTTGAAGTCCAGCACGCCGGTGCCGCTGACGGCGATGGTCGCCGAGCCGAACGCGGAATTATCGCCCGCCTTCAGCGTGCCGGCGGTGACCGAGGTCGCGCCGCTGAAGCCCGCGTTCGCGCGCGACACGGTGAGGGTGCCGCCCGCCCCGCTCATCGTGAGGGTGCCGGCACCGGTCAGGACGGCGTCGATCGAGGCGCTGCCCGTCGCGGTCACGGCGATCGAGGTCGCGGTCAGGATGCCCGTGGTGCCGGTGACCGTGCCGCCGGAGAGCGTGAGCGCGCCGACCGAGGTGTTGAAGGAAGTCAGGTCGAGCGTGCCGATGCCGCTGACGGTGATGGCTCGCTGGAGCGCCGTCGCGGAGCCCGCGGTCAGGGTGCCGGCGGAGACGGTCGTGCCGCCGGAGTAGGTGTTGGCGCCGGACAGCGTGAGGGTGCCGGCGGCGTTCTTCGTGAGGCCGCCCGTGCCGGAGAGGATGGCGGAGATGGTTCCGCTGACGCCGGTGACCTGCGCGACCGGGATGGTGCCGCCGCTGAGCGTGCCGCCGCCGACGGTCAGCGAGTTCGTGAGCGTCAGGCTATTGAGGTTGAGCGTGCCGCCGTTGACGGCGATGGCGCCCCCGCCGAAGGCCGCGGCGTTTCCGGCGGTGAGCGTGCCGGCCGTGACGGTCGTGCCGCCGCCGTAGGTATTGGCCGCCGAAAGGGTGAGGGTCCCGGCGGTATCCTTCGTCAGGCTGCCGCTTGCTCCGGAGATGACGCCCGAGCTCGAGCCGGCCGAGACCGTGAGCGCTGTCGTGCCGAGGACGACGGCGCCGCCGTTGAGCGTCGCGACGCCCGCCGTCGCGCCGTTCAGGTTCGCCGTGCCGGCGGTGAGCGTGCCGATCGTGGCGACTCCGCCAACGGTGACCGTGCCGACGTTGAAGGTCGTGATGCTCGCTGCGCCGGTGACGGTCGTCGTGCCGCCGGTGACGGACGAGGCGGAGAGCGAGCCCGCGGAGACCGTGCCGCCCGAGATCGCGGAAGTCAGCAGGCCGACGGCGGTGACGGTGCCGGCAGAGATGCCGCCGTTCGTGATCGTTCCGGCGCTGCCGAAGCGCGTCGAGCCTGCGCCGGAGAGCGAGGCGAGGGTGATCGTGCCTGAGGCGCCGGTGAAGTTCAGGCTGCTGGCCGTCGTGTTGGCGTTGGTGACGCCGCCGAGCGTCAGACCCGTGCCGGAGACGGTCGCCGTGCCGGTGGCGTTGAGCGAGAGCGTGGCCGCCGAATTGTAGTCGACGGCGGTGAGGGCCGCGCCGTTGACGGCGATCGACGTCGTCCCGGCCAAGGAGCCGGCCGACGTGGCCAACGTGCCGCCAGAGACGGTGGTCGCGCCGCCGTAGGTATTGCTGCCCGAGAGGGTGAGCGTGCCTACGCCGGTCTTCGTGAGGCTGCCGCCGGAGCCGGTGATCGCGCCGGAACTCGTGCCGGCCGTCACCGTGAGCGCGGTCGTTCCGAGGGCGACGGCGCCGCCGTTGAGGGTCGTGACGGATGCCGTCGCACCGTTGAGGTTGGCGGTGCCCGAAGTGAGCGTCGTGATCGTGGCGACGCCGCCGACGGTCAGGGTGCCGCCGTTGAGGGTCGTGACCGTCGCGCCGCTGGTGACGGTGGTCGCGCCGCCGGTGACGGACGTCGAATTGAGCGAGCCGGCGGAGACCGTGCCGCCGGAGATCGTCGAAGACAGCAGGCCTGCGGCGGAGACCGTCCCGACGCTCAGGCCGCCGGTGATGGTAGCCGCGGACGAGAAGGTGGTGGTGCCCGCGCCGGCGAGCGAGGCCAGGGTGATCGTGCCGGTGGCGCCGGAAAAGGCGGTCGTCCCCGCGTTGGTGACGCCGGCGAGGGAGAGGCCCGTGCCGGAGATCGTCGCCGAACCTGTCGCATCGACGGCGAGCGTGGCCGTCGCGTTGTAGTTGACGGCGGTGAGCGTCGCGCCGTTGACGGCGATCTCCGTCGTGTTCGCGAGGGAGCCGGCCGAAGCGACGAGCGTGCCGCCGGAGACGGTCGTCGTGCCGGTGAAGGTGTTCGCGCCGGTCAGGTTGAGCGTGCCCGCGCCCGTCTTCGTGACGTTCCCCGATCCGCCCAGGATGCCGGAGACCGTCTGGGTCATGGTGTTGTCGGCGGCGAAGGACGTCGCGCGGAGCTCGCCGGTCGTGCCGGTGATCGAGCCGGACGTGAACGTCACGGCGCCCGCGGCGTTGTTATAAAAAGAGAGGTTGAGCGTGCCGCCGGTGACGGCGAGGTCGCCCGGCAGGGCGTTGGCGACGCCGAGGACGAGCGTGCCGGCGGACAGCGTCGTCCCGCCCGTGAAGGTGTTCGCGGCGGAAAGCGTCACCGAGCCGGCCGTGGCTTTCGAGAGCACGCCGCCGGTGAGCGTGGCCGAGACCGTGCCGCTGTTGAGCGTGACCTTGGCGAGGTCGACGGAGCCGCCCGTCAGCGTGCCGCCGGAGAGCGTGAAGGTGTTCGCGAGCGCGAGGGCGTTCAGGTCGAACGTGCCGCCGGAGACCGTGATCGCGCTCGTGCCGAAGGCGTCGACGTTGGAACCCTTGAGCGTGCCGGCCGAGACGTTCGTCGCGCCGGAGAAACCGGTGTTCGCGCCGGAGACGGTCAGCGTGCCGCCCACGCCGCTCATCGTCAGCGAGCCTGAGCCGCCGATCAGCGCGCCGAGCGAGACCGCGGAGGTCGCCGTGACGTTGATCGCCGTCGCGCTGAGCACGCCGGTGGTGCCGGTCAGGCTGCCCGAAGAGAACGTGACCGTGCCGGTCGTCTGGTCGAAGGCGCCGAGAGTGAGCGTGCCGCCGCCGACCGTGAAGGCGTTGGCGGAGCCGAGCTGGTTGGCGACGCCGAACGCAAGGGTGCCGGCGTTGACCGTCGTCGTGCCGGAATACGAGAACGTGCCGGCGGCGTCGAGCGTGAGGGTGCCGGCGCCGGACTTGGTCAGGCCGCCTACGCCGGAGACCGTCCCGGAGAGCGTGCCGGTCGTCGCGCCGAGGGAGAGATTGGAGCCGGCGCCGCTGAGATTGACCGTGCCGCTGTTCGCGAGGCTCTTGACCGTCTCGGTGCCGCCGATCGAAAGCGTCGCGCCGGAGGCGACGGTCAGGTCGGACGTCGTCGGTAGTCGTCCGTTCCCCGTGGTCGCGAGCGTGCCGGCGGAGACGTTGGTCGCTCCGCCGTAGGTGTTGGCGCCAGAGAGGGTGAGGGTGCCGGCCGTGTCCTTGGTCAGGCTGCCGTTGGCTCCCGAGATGCTTCCGGCGGTCGTGCCGGCCGAAACCGTGAGCGCGGTCGTGCCGAGCGCGATGGCGCCGCCGTTCAGGGTGGCGATCGTGGACGTCGCTCCGTTGAGGTTGAGCGTGCCGCCGGAGACCGTGCCCAGGGTGGCCACGCCGCCGACGGAGACCGTGCCGCCGCTGATGTCGGAAGCCAGCGTGCCGATCACGCTGACGGTGCCCGTCGAGATGCCCCCGGTGACGACGGCGTTGCTGCCGAAGCGCGTGGAGCCGGCGCCGCCAAGCGAGGCCAGGGTGATCGTCCCCGTGGCGCCGGTGAAGTTGAGGCTGTTCGCCGTCGCGTCGGCGTTGGTGACGCCGGCGAGCGACAGGTCTGTGCCAGAGATGGTAGCCGCGCCGGCCGCGCCGACGGAAAGCGTCGCCGCGGCGTTGTAATCGACGGCGGAGAGAGCGCCGCCGTTGACGACGAGCGCACTCGTGGTCGCGAGCGAACCGGCGGCCGCGGAAAGGGTGCCGGCGTTGACGTTCGTCGCGCCGGTATAAGTGTTGGCGCCGGAGAGCGTCAGCGTGCCGGCGCCGGCCTTGGACAGGGCGAAGCTTGTGCCGGTGACGCCGCCGCTGAGGGTGAGATTGCCGGCGGTGACCGTGAGCGTGCGGGAGGCGCCGAGCGTTGCCGCGCCGGAGAGCGTGAGCGCGTTGGTACCGACGAACGTGAAGTCGCCGTTCAGCGCGACTGCGTTGGTGGCGGTCAGTCCGCCGGCGGAGGCGTCGAGCGCTCCGCCGGTGATCGTGAACGTCCCTGTGCCGAGCGCCGCGGCGTTGCCGAGGCTGAGCGTGCCGGCGGAGAGGGTGAGCCCGCCGGAGTAGGTGTTGGCGCCGGAAAGCGTGAGCGTGCCGGCGCCGGCCTTGGTGAGCGAGAAGCCGCTGCCGCCGATGACGCCGCCGAGCGCGAGCGTGTTGGCGGACACCGTGATCGTGCGGTTCGCGCCGAGCGTGATCGCGCCCGTGGTCTGCGTGAGGTTCGCCGTGCCGACGAAGGTGAAGTCCGACGACAGCGTCAGGACATTGTTGATGCTGACCGCGCTCGCGGCGTCCAGGTTGCCCCCGTTGACCGTGAGCGTCGTGCCGCTGCCGAAGGCGTTCGTCGAGCCCGCCGAGAGCGTGCCGGCGGTGACGGTCGTGGCGCCGTAATTATTGGAGCCAGACGAGAGCGTGAGCTTGCCGCTGCCGAGCTTGATCAAGCCGCCCGTTCCCGTGGCCGCACCGCTCAGGACGACGTCCGACGCCGTCGTGAGCGAGAGTGAGGAAGCACCCGTGGCGACCGTGCCGCTGATGGTCAGGACGCCGTTGTTGACGGCGTCGCCGAGCGTCGCGGAAGAACTGAGCGTAAGCGCGTTGGAGAGCGAACGCGCCGTCGCGTTGTTGCCCGAAAGCGTCGTGCCGGACGCCATCGACAGGCCGGCGGAACCGAGGACGTTGTTGCCGCCGACCTGGATCGTGCCGGCGCTGAGCGTGGTCGTGCCCGTGAGCGTGTTGCTCGCGTTCGTCAGCAGGAGGATGCCGGCGCCGCTCTTGGTGATCGAAGCGCCCGACAGGATCGAGTTGATCGTCGCCGTGAAACCTGTTCCGACGGTCAGCGTAGGCGAACCGCCCGAGAGCGTCAGCGTGCCGCTGTTGAGGGTCGTGTTCGCGTTGAACGTGACCGCATTCGCGTAGGCGCCCGAGACCGAGACCGTCGCGGCGGAATTGAAGATGGCGGCGTTGCTCGCACCGTTCACTGAGCTCCAAGGGCTGGCTCCGCCGGACCAGTTGGTCGCCGTCGTGTCCCACGTCGTGTTCGTCGCGCCGGTCCAGGTGTAGTTGGCGCCCTCGGCGGAGCCGGCCGTGAGCAGCATCGCCAGCATCGTTCCCGTCGCGACCTTGGTCAGATGGGCAGATTTCCCCCTCGGCGAACGCCGGAAAGCCCAGAAGGGCGGCCTTTGGGAAGAACGTGGCACTGTCTGTTAATAAGTTTTTAGCACGAATTGTTCCGAGCTGCCCAGTCTTATCGGCGCGTTTTCATATTTATCTTATTGATGGTGGGATATTTAGCAGATTGGAGCGAGTAGGGTGAAACCCCTATGAAAAATCATAAGAGCGTATTTGGTCATTTAAAGTAACCAGATTAAAGCACTTTAATGCATAAAAATAGGCAGACATGACGCTCCTGGGATACGTCAAAACTGTCTAATCTGAGAAACTGAATTAGGCCATCCGGCTCCAAAGCACCTTGAGGTAGCGTCCCTCGGGGTGGTTGGAGGCGTTGGGGTGGTCCCCACCCGGGCCGGTGCGATCGAAGATCTGGAGGCGCTTCTGGTACCTGTGGGCGGCCTTGCTGACCAGGTCTTCGAACGCATCGGGCGAGACCAGACCGGAGCAGGAGCAAGTCACAAAAAGGCCACCCGGGGCGACCAGCTGCATGGCAAGGACGTTGAGGTCATTATATTTCTTAAGTCCTTCTGCCTCAAACTCTTCGTCACGACTATCGACGAACTTAGGGGGGTCGCAAAGGACCAGATCCCAGGTCTTGCCATTCTTCTGCATCTGGCGAATCCAGGTAAAGGCGTCCGAATGCACGAAGTCGATGCGGACGTTGTTCAGATTCATGTTCCGCTTGGCCATTTCGATGGCCTTTTCGTCCAAGTCGACGCCGGTGACTTCCGTGGCGCCCGCAAGCTTAGCGGCGATGGAGAAACCCCCGGAATAACAGCACAAATCGAGGACTTTGAGGCCTTTGGCGAGGGCGCCGAAGCGGCGACGGTTGTCGCGCTGGTCGCAGAAGAAGCCGGTCTTGTGGCCTTCGGCGAAGTCGACCTCCTGGATCATGCCGAACTCCTTGATCTTCACGAAGCGGACGGCCGACTTCGGGACGTCGGTAGGCATAATCCCTTCAATACGAGCGACATGCGAATCTACTTGGACGATCTCGCGCTTGGTGCCGACGGCGTCGTGCAGGATGGGGATCCAGCGGGGGAGGCGGCGCATGACCGCATACGACGAGACTTCGATCGAGAGGACGTCGCCCAAGCGGTCGACGATCAGGCCGGAGAGGAAGTCGGAGTCGGCGTTGACCACGCGGTAGGCGTCCGTGTCGGCGTCGAGCTTCAGGACATCCTTACGGAGGGCGGCGGCGCGGCGGATGGCCTGTTCGAACCAGGCGTCATCGGGCTTGCCCGGGGTGGCCTTCAGGATGCGGAGGGCGATGGGGGCGCCGGCGTTCCAGAAACCGTAGCCGATGAAGGAGCCCTGCTTGTCGTAGGCCGTGACCACGTCGCCCTGACGCGCGTCCGGCGACACCTCGCCCACCATCGAGCGGAAGATCGCGGGCTTGGAGGTGAAGGTCTTGAGCTGCACCCATGGCTTCTCGCGCGCGATGGGCGCGGGGATGTTGGGCAGCATGCTGGTCGGCTCGGACATGCCCACAGGTTCGGGGAGGCTTGCCCGTTGGCAAGCCCCGGCCGCTCCGACGGGTCAGATTAACCGATGAAGCTGCAGATATACTGGCAGATGCCGGACTGCACGGTGATCGTGAAGCCGGACTTCGGGGCCACGTAGAAGTGGGTGCCCGCCCCGTAGGTCTTCTCTTCCTTGGAACCGTCCTGGACCACGACGCACGAGCCGTCGGTGATCTCCATGATCTCGGCCTTGTCGGTGCCGAAGTGGTAGGTGCCCGCGTAGATCAGGCCGACGGTCTTCTTGGCGCCATCGGCGGTGAGGATCGTGTGGGAGACGACCTTGCCATCGAAGTAGACGTTGGCTTTGGCGACGGCGGTGACGTTTTTGAATTCCATGGGGGTGTTTGGTCAAGGGAGGGGGAGGGAGGGTAAAGGGAGTAAAGAGGAGCGGAGCGAAGCGGAGAGGGGTAGGGGTTGGGGTAGGCTGAATCAGAGTATGGAGTATCGAGTATAGGGGTGAAGAGAGGACTGAGTGGAGGGCTGCGTTGAGGACTGAGTGGAGGACTGAATCGATGACAGAGGACAGATGGCAGAGCGATTGAATCCATTCTCAGGTGGCGGGTGGCGGCCCCGGGTGGCAGGTGGCGGGAAGAGATGACGGGCGCTCAAAGGGAAACCGGAGACCGGATGATTGGCTGGGGCACAAAAAAGGACAGCACGTGGTGCTGTCCTTACCAATATTACCTAGCCCTAGCCCAGGCCCTAGCTCTAGCCCTGTTAGATCAACTTCAGCGTCGGGACCGCTTCGCCCTTC
>CANGRI010000016.1 GCA_947456525.1 Opitutia bacterium | reverse complement strand
TCGACCCCGACGATACCCAAAGCACCCATTACCACAAAGACCATGCCGTCTCCTAAGCTCCTCGCGCTCTTCCTGAGCGCCCTCACCCTGCAGGCCGCCGACTTCCCCGTCGTCCGGCTCAAGACCGGCGACATCACGCGCAGCGTCCAGCTGCTCGGCGAAGTCCGCCCCAACCAGCAGGTCGCGCTGTACGCCAAGGTCGGCGGTTACGTGAAGGCCTTGCATGCCGACATCGGCGACCGCGTCGAAGCCGGCGCCGTCCTCGCCGAGCTCGAAGTACCCGAGATCGTCGCCGACGAAGCCAGGACGCGCGCCGAGCTCGTGCTCGCCGAGCTCGAATTCAAACGCACCCAAGATGCCTTCAAGCAGGCGCCGGACCTCGTACCCCGCCAACAGGTCGACAGCGCCCAGGCCAAGCTCGCCGTCGCCAAGGCCCAGCAGGAGCGCAACGCCACCCTGCTCGGCTTCGCCAAGATCAAGGCGCCCTTCGCCGGGACCGTCAGCCGCCGCTCCGTGGACAAAGGCGCATTCGTGCCCGCCGCGACCGGCGGAGGCTCCGGTCAGGCTGCGCTGTTCGTGCTGACTGATGCCGCCACCGTGCGCATCCAGGCCGCGCTGCCTGAGTCCGAAGCTGGCCTCGTCGCCGTCGGCCAGTCCGTGGCCGTGCTCGCCGAAGCCGCAGGTGCGAAGCCCTTCGAAGCCAAGCTCACGCGCGTGGCCGGTGTCCTGGACAATCCCAGCAAGACCATGCTGATCGAAGCCGAGCTCGCCAACGTGGGCGGCGTGCTCAAGCCCGGCATGTACGCCAACGTCAAACTCGGCATCGAAACGCACAAGGCGACCTCCCTGCTGCCCTTGACCGCCATCATCATGGAGAAGGCCGTCGCCACCGCTTACGTCAACGAAGGCGGCAAGGCTCGCCGGCGCGTGCTCAAGGCCGGCTTCAACGACGGCGTGAACCTCGAGGTCCTCGACGGCGTGAAGCCGAACGAAGACATCCTCGTCGTCGGCACCGCCACCCTCACCGACGGACAGGCCGTCACCCTCGCCAAGTGATGCGCTCCCGCAGCCTACTGTTCGCCTTGGTGGCGACGACACTTGGCGCCGTGGCGCAGGAAGCCATGCGCGGCGAACCCATCGATCTCCCCACCGTGCTCAAGCTCGCCGGGGCGCAGGGCATCGACGTCGAGATCGCCGAAGCGAAGTTGCGCGAAGCCCGCGCCGCGGCCGACAGCAGCACCTGGGCCCTCTTCCCGACGATCTCGCCCGGCGTCGGCTATCGCAACCACACCGGCCAGGCGCAGAGCTTCGCCGGCCCCGTCACGGAGGTCGGCAAAGAATCCGTGACCGCCGGAGCGACCTTGTTCCTGTCCCTTGACCTCGGTGAAGCCGTGTATCGCCGACTCGCCGCCAAGCAGACCGCCCAAGCAGCCGAACATGGACTCGCCGCGCAGCGTCAGCAGACCGTCCTGCAGGCCACCCTCGCCTACTTCGATCTCACCAAGTCCCACCACGCCGTCTCCCTCCTCGAGGATTCCGTGAAGGCTTCGAAGGATTACCATGCGCAGATCGGCAAAGCCGTGCAGCTCGGACTCGCCTTCAAGGGCGACGAGATCCGCGCGTTCGCTCAGGTCAGCCGACTCGAACTCCGTCTGCGTCAGGCGCAGGACCAGCGTCGCGCGGATGCCGCCCGACTGGCGCAACTGCTCCGCCTCAAGATCACCGAAGGCCTCATGCCCGCGGACGACCGCCCGCTGCCTCTCACCTTGGTCGATGGTCGCCGCAAGTTGGATGAACTCGTGAAGGGTGCGCTCGCGAAGCGACCCGAGCTCATGGAAGCTGGCGCCTTGCACGACGCCGCGCAGCATCAGGACGACGCCGCCAAGTATGCGCCACTCTATCCCACCCTCGGTGCGCAAGTGTTCGCCGGCGGCTTAGGTGGCAGCACCAGTTCAGCTCGTCGTGATTTCGCGAACAGCACGGACACTTATGTCACCCTCAGCTGGAAGCTGGGAGCCGGTGGACTCTTTGACGGAGCACGTACGTCTGGGGCCGAAGCCCGCCTTCGTCAGGCGCAGCTCGCTGAGACCAAGACGCGCGACGAAGTCGTCCGTCAGGTCGTCGAGGCGCAGGCGCACGCCACCTATCTCGGTCAGCAGCTCAAAATCACCGAAGAAGGCGTCCGCTCGGCCGAGCAGGGCTACAAGCTCTCGCTTGGCCGCAAGGAGTTCGCCGTCGGCATCGTCCTGGAAGCCTTGCAGTCGCAGCAGGATCTCATCCAGGCCCGGTTGGATTACGCCGGTACGGTCGGCGAATTGAACAAAGCGCAGGTGAGGTTGAAGACCGCGGCGGGAGAGTGAGCGCGCGGCCAAAGGCCGCGAGCAAACGAGTTGATCGGTTGACCTGTTGGCCAGTTGACAAGAGAGAAAAGACGCCGTGCAAAGGTGCAAATCGGAGCGAAGCTCCTGTGCAAAGGTGAATGCGGCGAAGCCGCGAGGGGGCACGTGGGCAAGTTGACACGTTGACAAGGGGAGCAATCGAGGGCCGGAGGACCTGAGGACACGAGGGCAGGAGAGCGCCAGCGATTCAGGTGACGGGTGACGGGCACAGGTGTCGGGAGTTCTGGGGTCGGCCACTGGGCCATCGGGAGCTGGCACCCGGCTTCCGGCGGCTGAAGGCTGAACGGCTGATTCCTAAAAGGCTAACTACCGTGGCTGTCACCCGTCACCCGAAATGAATATCTTTGCGGATGCGATGTCATCGCATCCCTACCCAAGGCAGCGTCAACTAGGGCAGCACGCGGTGCTGCCCCTACCCAGCAGACCCCCAC
Organism: Opitutia bacterium; assembly: GCA_947456525.1. Taxonomy (GTDB): domain Bacteria; phylum Verrucomicrobiota; class Verrucomicrobiia; order Opitutales; family UBA953; genus UBA953. The sequence goes on along the minus strand of CANGRI010000016.1, from coordinate 26,419 downwards.
GCGCCCTCTGGGCGCGTTTACCAACTCACACGGAAGCCGCTGGTGAGGCCCCAGCCATTATAGGCCCCGCCGTCGGCCGCGCGGTCGCGCATGCGGGCGTGTTCGACGGCGAGCATCCACTTGAGCTTATGGCCGTAGAAATAGCGGTTCAGGCCGAGGTAATATTCCTGATACTGGTCGCCGCGGCCGGCGGTGACCCAGCTTTCGTAGCGGGTCATGAAGACGCCGTTGTTCAACTTGCTTTCGAGGTAGGTGTAGCGGAACACCAGCTGCCAATCCGGGTTCAGGTCGTAGATCGGTTCGAACTCCAGGCCCTTCAGGTCGGACTGCGTGCCCTGCCCCTGCGAGGCGCACAGGTCGACGTTGAGCGTCCAGGGCCCTTGCGAGAACTGGCCATTGAGGGAAAGCGCCTGCTGGTTGTTGCGGCAGAACATCTGCGGCGTGCCCGTGCCGTTCTGCGGGTCGTCGCCGAGCAGCAGGTAGTCGGCGCGGACGAAGGCCTTCTGCAGGCCCCATTGCTCGTCGAAGTGCCAACCCGTCGAGACCAGACCCAGCAGGCCGGCGTTCATCTTACCGAAATACGGATCGGCGGCGCCAGCGGTGAAGACGCCCGTGCGATAGAACCATTTGCCGCGGTCGCCCTCGAAGCTGATGCCGGGGATGGATTCCTCGATGAGCCCGATGTTATAGGAGATGAAACTGCGGTCGATCGTCGGCAGCACCAGCGAGGACGTCGAACCGTCGAGCGTGAAGCGGACGCCTTGGCGACCGATCGTCCAAGCCGTCTCCGGTCCGGGGGACCACTTCACGTAGGCGTCCGTCACCTTATTGAAGAGCGGATGAGGGGAACCGACGTTGAAGTCGAACTCCGTGGAGAAATACCAATCGCGCAGGAACTGCCCTTTCAGGCCGAGGCGGGAACGGCGGTTGCCCCAGCCCGTGCGGTCTTGTTCGCCGTTGCCGAAGCAATACCAGTCGAACTGCTCGCGACCGATGAAGCGGAGCTCCTGGAACGTGTCGTCGGCGCCCCCTTGATCAGCACCGCGTGATCCCAGAGCTTATCATAGGCCGAAGGCTCCGGAAGGTTGGCGGCGGAAACAGCCAACGGCAGAGAGGCGGCGAGCAACAGGAAAGGGAAAGACTTCGAGGGCATGTGCGAGCGCACACAGAAAACGGACACAGGCCTGAAAACGAGAAATAAAGAGCAGATAAATGTCATATCGGCGGATTGCCTCGAAGACGCCGGATTCCTTAATCCCCTCACCCCATCCCAGCCATGTCGCTCACCCGTCGAAATTTCCTGCGCACCGCCGCCTTGGCCACGCTCGCCTTTCCCGCCGTCGTCCGCGCCCGGAACCTGAACTCCCAGGTCCAGATCGCCGCCATCGGCGTCGACGGCAAGGGCGAATCGGACATCAACGAAGTCGCCTCGCACGCCAAGGCACGTTTCGTCGGCTTCTGCGACATCGACGCCGGCCGCTTCGCCAAGATCGACAAGCACCATCCCGGCGTGACCCACTTCGCCGACTGGCGCGAGATGTTCGGTAAGCTCGGCGACGATTTCGACGCCGTCACGGTCTCCACGCCGGACCACATGCATGCCCTGCCCACCATCACCGCCATGCGGCTGGGCAAGCACGTCTACTGCCAGAAGCCGCTCACCCACACCGTCTGGGAAGCGCGTCAGCTGCGACTCCAGGCCGCGAAGTCCAAGGTGCGTACCCAGATGGGCAACCAGATCCATTCCGCCAAGGAGTATCGCACCGGCGTCCACCTCATCCAGTCGGGACGCATCGGCAAGATTCTCGCCGTGCACACGTGGCATCCGAACACCGGAAACCGCTACACCAACCTGACCTCCGCCCCGGCGCCGGGCCCCGTGCCGGCTGGCGTGAGCTGGGACCTCTGGCTCGGCTGCGCGCAAGCGCGCGACTATGCGCCGACCGTCTACCACCCCTTCAACTGGCGCGACTGGGTGGACTTCGGCAGCGGCACCATGGGCGACTTCGGCTGCCACCTGCTGGACCCCGTCTTCACCGCGCTCAGGCTCGGCAACCCGCTCAGTGTCAAGGCGGACAGCCTCGGCGCCAACCCGCAGACCTGGTGCCGCGAGCAGACCATCGAATGGACCTTCGCCAGCACCGAATACACCAAGGGCGATACCCTCAAGGTCACCTGGTATGACGGCGGCCGCCTCCCGGACCTCGCGCTCGCGCAGATGCCCGCCGGCAAGAAGCTGGCCAACGCCGGCTCGATCTTCATCGGCGAACACGGCGTCATGATGCTCCCCCACGTGGCCGCGCCGCAGCTCTTCCCCGAGGAGAAGTTCGGCAAGAACCTCAATCCCGGCGAACTCGCGCGCCGAGCCCGCGCCAAGGACAAGCCCACGGTCAAGGTCGCCGTCGACCTCGCCGACTTCATCGAAGGCTCGAGCCATTACCATGCGTGGCTCGACGCCATCGTCGACGGTCACGAGACCACGGATAACTTCGCGTACGCCGGCCCGCTGACGGAAGCCGTCCAGCTCGGCAACGTCGCCTCCCGTTTCTCCGGCGTGAAGCTGGACTGGGACGCCGCCGCCATGAAGTTCGCCGGCAAGCAAGAGGCCGAAGCCCTGCTGACCAAGCCGTACCGCAAGGGGTGGGAGCTCATCGCCGCCGACCGCTAAGCGTCAGCGAGGGGGCATGTGGGCAAGGCGACATGGGGCGCATGCTGGTTGATCGGTTGATCAGTGGGCCAGTTGGCCTGAACGGATAACTAGCTGGCAAGTTGGTAAGTTGACATGCTGGCAAGGGAGGCAAAGGGCCCGCCGCGAAAGCGAGAGAGGCACGGAGGCTCGGTTGATCAGAACAAGGCAAACTAGCTGGCCGGCTGGCAAGTTGACCGGTGGGCATAGGATACAGCGCTCAAGCGCGGGGTTCTGCTGGCATGGTGAACGGCTGCGAAGCAAAGGCAGAAAGAGTCGGTGACGGGTGACGGGCATGGGCATCGGGAGTTCAGGAGTCGGCATTTCGGCCATCGGGAGCGGGCACCCGGCCTCCGGCGGCTGAAGGCCGAACGGCTGACACCCGAAAGGCTGACCACCGTGGCCGTCACCCGTCACCCACAATGAATCATACCCGCAGCTAACATCCCGGTTTCCGGTCTCCTTTTGAGAGGATTCAATCCCGCCACCAGCCACCCGGGGCTGCCACCCGACACCAGAGAATAGTCCGGCAACAGCTATGTCGTGACGCGGTCCCGACCCTACCTCGATACACCACGAATCACTGCAACCTTGGGGCCATACGGGGGTTGTTATGTCGTACCCCCATGCGTCCCCTTGCCTTCCTTTCGCTCGGCCTGTTGGCCATCTCGCTCCATGGCGCGGACGCCAAGAAGCCCAACGTGCTCTTCATCGCGGTCGACGACCTGCGTCCCGAGCTCGGCTGCTACGGCAACCCCGTCATCAAGACCCCGAACTTCGATCGCCTGGCCAAGCGCGGCATGGTCTTCACCCGTGCCTACTGCCAGCAGGCCGTGTGCAGCCCGTCGCGCGCCTCGATCATGACCGGCAAGCGTCCGGACGCCACGCGCGTGTGGGACCTCGAGACGCACTTCCGCGTCGCGCTCCCGAACGTCAAGACCATCGGCCAGTACTTCAAAGAGAACGGCTACTTCTCCCAAGGCATGGGCAAGATCTACCATGGCGGCTTCGACGACGAAGCCACCTGGTCGACGCCGTGGATGACGCCCAAGGCGCCGATCTACGCCAAGGACCCGACCCCGGCCGACGTCGTCAAGGAAGACGCCAAGGGCAAGGGCAAGGGCGTCGCCTTCGAAGCCGGCGATGTCGCCGACGACTTCTACACCGACGGCAAGACCTCGCGCCTCGCCGCCCAGACCATCGCCGAACTGCACAAGAAAGGTCAGCCCTTCTTCCTCGCCGTCGGACTTTCCAAGCCGCACCTCCCGTTCGTCTCGCCCAAGAAATATTGGGACCTCTACGACCCGGCCAAGATCCCGGACACCGCCAGCCCCTTCCCCGTCGGCGCCCCGGCCTACGTCGGCGACAATGACAGCGGCGAATTCCGCGCCTACACCAACGTCCCGCCCAAGGATAAGAAACTGGCCCGCACGCCCTTGCCGCCGGCCTTCGCTGCGCAGGTCCGTCACGGCTACTACGCCGCCATCAGCTACACCGACGCAAACCTCGGCATCGTCCTCGACGCCCTCGAGAAGGAAGGCATCGCCGACAACACCGTCATCGTCCTCTGGGGCGACCACGGATGGAAGCTCGGCGACCACGAAGAATGGGGCAAGCACACCAACTTCGAGATCGATACGCGCGTCCCGCTGATCTTCAGCTTCCCGGGCCAGAAGACCGCCGGCCAGAAGAGCAGCTCGCTCGTCGAATTCGTGGACGTCTACCCTACCCTCGCCGACCTCTGCGGCCTGCCGAAGCCCGATGTCGACGGCGTCAGCCTCAAGCCCGTGCTCGAGAATCCCGCCGTCACCGTGAAACCGGTCGCCATCAGCCAGTACCCCAAGACCGCCGGCCTGAACAAAAAGGACGGCGCCAAGGGCACCGCGAAGCGCGACGTCATGGGTTACAGCATCCGCGACGACCGCTGGCGCCTGACCCTCTGGCGCAGCCTGGCGGACAACAAGATCGTCGACACCGAGCTCTACGACGAAGTCAACGCCCCGACCGAACCCGAGAACCTCGCCAACAAGCCCGAGAACAAGGAAGTCATCGAGCGCCTCTCCAAATTCCTGCCTCCGCCCATCCCGGCCGCCGACCCCAACGCCAAGAAGATCGCCAAGGGAAAGAAGAACCTCGTCGATATCGAAGCGAAGAACAAGGACGAGGACGCCACCGCGCCCAAGATCGTCGCCCCGGCCGACGCCGCGAAGGACCGCGGCGCGATGTTCGACCGACGCGACGTCAACAAGGACGGCAAGCTCTCCAAGGAAGAGTTCATGGACAAGCAGAAGGACCCGGCCCATGCCGCCGAGAACTTCACCAAGTTCGACAAGGACAAGGACGGCTTCCTCACCCGCGAGGAATTCATCAAGATGGGCAAGTAAGCCCGACGACGATCCTATGAAAAGGCGGCCCGCAAGGTCCGCCTTTTTTATGCCTTCCTACCGCCCCCATCCGCCCTAGCCTCCTCGCACCCATGACTGCCCTCCTCCGAACGGTCGCCTTGCTCTGCGGCATCTCCCTGGCCGCGGCCGAAAGCGTCCCGGCCACCGTCGTCATCGACGCCACCAAACCCGGCCTCGCGATCCCCGCGGACTTCCTGGGTATCAGCTACGAGAAGAACGCCCTCGTCGAACCGCACTTCAAGCCGGGCAACAGCGTCCTGGTCAACCTGCACCGTAACCTTGGCCAAGGCACGTTGCGACTCGGCGGGAACAAAGTCGAACTCACCCGCTGGCAGGCGGACGCCGCGGCGTCGCTGGACAAGTCCACCGGCCTCGCCGTGATCGGACGCGCCACGCTCGACGACCTTTACGGCTTCCTGAAGGCGACCGATTGGAAGTGCCTGCATGGCATCAATCTCGCCGGCAACCACCCCGAATCATCAGCCGAAGAAGCGGCGTATGCATTGAAGATCGGTGCGACGTCCGTGCTTGCGTTCGAAGTCGGCAACGAACCCAACCTGTACGCCAACCACGACCTGCGGAAGAAAGGCTATGATTGCCCCGCCTACCTGCCCGAGGCCGCCGCGGCCATCAAGGTCGTCCGCGCCCGTAACCCCGGGATCATCCTCGCCGGCCCCGCCACCGCGCGCCGCACCGACCATTGGTTCGAAGACGCCGTCGGCGGTCTCAAGGGCCAGCTCGAGGTCGGCACCTCGCACCTGTACGCCCTCTCCGGCGGCTCGACCAATCCCAAGTCGGCCAACTTCCCGGACGTGGCGAACCTCCTGCTCCCCGCCACCATGGCCAAGGACATGACCATGGTGGACGAACATCGCGCCGCCGCGAAGGCCGCCGGCATGCGCTATCGCCTAGCCGAATGCAATTCGGTGTCCAACGGCGGACGCGCCGGCGTCAGCGACACCTTCGTCGCCGCGCTGTGGGCGACCGACTTCCTCTTCTCCGTCGCCGAGCACGGCGCCGACGGCATCAACTTCCACTGCAACCTCAAGCCTGCCAGCTATTCGCCGATCTCCTGGTCAAAGACCGAGAACCGCTATGTCGTCCATCCTCTCTATTACGCCATGCTGGCGTTCAAGGAAGCGAGCGGAGGCCGGATCCTGCCGGCCGTCGTGAAGTGCGCGGCGAACGTCACCGCGCACGCGACGCTCGGGGCCGACGGCAAGGTGCGCGTCGTCCTGACCAACAAGGACCTGAACCGGGACGTCGTCGCGCACCTCGCGGCCGGACGCGGCAAGGGCAGCGTCGTCCGCCTGAGGGCTCCTTCGGCCGACGCCAAGACCGGGATCACCTTGGCGGGGGCTGAGACGACAGCGGACGGCAGATGGACGGCCAAGGCATCCGAGACCATCACTGCCTCAGGCGCCGCCCCGACGATCGTGCTGCCCGCCGGCAGCGCGGCGGTGGTCACGTTGGAGTAAGGGGAAGGCAGACTAGAGGCCCGGAGGCTCAGAGGCTTGGTGGAACAGGAAGAGGTAGAGCAAAGGTGCGCGCGACGGAGCGCGAGGGGGCAAGCGGGCATGGTGACACGTGGACACGGGGAGAGACATCGCTCAAGGGGAGACCGGAAACCTGGGAGGCAGAACTCAGAGGGGGCAGCATAGGGGAACCGGATGATTGGCTGAGGATATACATTTCAAGGTGGCGGGTGACGGGTACGGGCATCGGGAGTTCAGGGGTCGGTCATTCGGCCATCGGGAGCTGGCATCCGGCTTCGGGCGGCTGAAGGCTGAACGGCTGACACCCGAAAGGCTGATCACCATGGCTGGCACCCGTCACCTTAGCATTGGGTATTAGCGGTTAGCGGTTGGCGGTTGGGAAAGCAGAGAGCGGCGGCCGGCCAAGGATGGCCAGCCCTACCCGATGCAGAATTAAGAACTCAAAGGGAGACGGGGGACCTGATGATTGGCGGGGTTATCCATTCAGTCCTCCATGCAGTCCTCAACGCAGTCCTCCATTCAGCAAGGGGCACTATGTCGTGACGCGGTCCCGACCCTACCTCGATACTCTATGTATTTCGGCTCCATTTCCCTCCATTTGAACAAGTGCGGTTGACGGGTGTCCAAGGGGCATAGACAACAACTGCCCCATGAGAAACCCCCTCTCTGCGCTGCTGGCTTTCCTGCTGGCCGCCCTTTCCCCTCTCGCCGCCCAGGATGGCTTCAAGCCGATCTTCGACGGCAAGTCCCTCTCCGGCTGGGATGGCAACCCTGAGCTATGGTCCGTCGAGGACGGCTGCCTGACCGGCAAGACCAAGGGACCGGAAACCCTGGCCTACAACCAGTTCCTCGTCTGGCGCGGCGGCGTCGTGAAGAACTTCGAACTGCGCGCCAAGATCAAGTGCTCCGCCAGCAACTCCGGCATCCAGTACCGCAGCAAGGAACTCCCCGAGGTCGGCAAGTGGGCCGTCGGCGGTTATCAGTGCGACGTCCATCCGAACGTCGGTTACAACGGCCAGATCTACGAAGAGCGCGGACGCGGCATCCTCGTCGAGAACGGCCAGAGCGTGATCGTCGACGAAAAGGGCGGCAAGTGGCTCGCCGCGGAACACGACCCCGTGAAGGTCAACTATTCCGAGTGGCACGACTACGCCATCATCGCCGAGGGCAACCACATCGTCCAGAAGGTAGACGGCAAGGTCGCCATCGACCTCGTCGACCATGACTCCCAGCATCGCGCGCTCGAAGGCATCCTCGCCCTCCAGCTCCACCGCGGCCCCGCCATGACCGTGCAGTTCAAGGACGTCCTCCTGAAGGAACTGCCGGAAACCCCGCTCCTCTCCCTCGAAAAGAACCCCATCCCCAGCGACGCGCAGAAGATCGAAAAGCCTGCGCCCAAGAAGAAGGCTCCGGCCAAGAAAGCCGAGCCCGTCGTGAAGCCTGCCACCAAGGCGTTCCTCCAGCTCGCCGCCGACGCTCCCAAGGAAGCGCCCAAGGCAAAGGCCAAAGCCAAGGCCCCGGCGAAGAAGCCAGCCGATCCCAACACCGGCAAGGCCATCGGCGAAAACAAGGCCACGCCCGTCGACCGCATCAAGGCACCCGAAGGCTTCAAGGTGGAGCTCCTCTACTCCGTCCCCGGCGAAGCCCAGGGCTCGTGGGTGGCGCTCTGCGCCGACGACAAGGGCCGCATCTACGCCAGCGACCAGTACGGTGACCTCTACCGCTTCCCCGCCCCGGCGGCCGGCCAGCCGCTCAAGGCCGAAGACGTGAAGAAGATGCCCGTCAACGTGCGCGCCATCAACGGCATGGTCTGGGCGTTCGGCGCCCTTTACGCCGGCGTGAACGACTACGAAAAGAAAGCCCCGAGCGGCTTCTACCGGATCAGCGACAGCGACGGCGACGACCTCCTCGACAAGGCCGAGGTCCTGCGCGAGTTCGATGCCGGCAGCGACCACGGCGTCCACAAGGTCGTCGTGACGCCCGACCAGAACGGCTTCTACCTCATCTGCGGCAACAACGCCGTGAAGACCGAGACCGTGGCCACCTCGCCCGTCGCGCCGCTCTGGGGCGACGACCATCTGCTACCCCGCATGCCGGACGGCCGCGGCCACAACCGCCACGTGCTCGCTCCCGGCGGCATCGTCTACCGCATCAGCAAGGACGGGAAGACCTTCGAGACCTTCGCGAGCGGTTTCCGCAACATCTACGGCGGCGCGCTCAACCACGAAGGCGACCTCTTCACGTACGACGCCGACATGGAGTACGACTTCAACACCTCCTGGTATCGCCCGACACGCGTCAACCACGTCATCAGCGGCGGCGAATACGGCTGGCGCAACGGCGCCGGCAAGTATGCCGAGTTCTACCCGGACAACCTTCCCGCCACCTTGAACATCGGCCCTGGCTCGCCCACCGGCATCGCGTTCGGCTACGGCGCCAAGTTCCCGGCCAAGTACCAGGAGTCCCTGTTCATCCTCGATTGGAGCTGGGGCAAGATCTACGCCGTCGACCTCAAGGCCAAGGGCGCGAGCTACGCCGCGACCAAGCAGGATTTCCTGCAGGGCGCCCCGCTGCCCGTCACCGACATCCTGATCCACCCGCAGGACGGCGCGATGTACTTCGCCATCGGCGGACGCAAGGTGCAGTCCGGCCTCTACCGCGTGACTTACGTCGGCAATGAATCCACCGCACCCGTGCAGCATCAGGCCCCGGCGCCGTCCCCCGAAGTCGTCGCCCGCAAGGCGCTTGAGAAGTTCCACGGCCATCAGGACCCCGCCGCCGCGGATGCCGCCTGGCCCTACCTCTCCTCGCCGGACCGCTGGCTGCGCTTCTCCGCCCGAGTCGTGCTCGAGCACCAGCCCTACGCCGGCTGGAGCGAACGCGCCTTCGCCGAGAAGGAAGTCACCGCCCGTCTCGAAGCCCTGCTGGCGCTGGCCCGTCAGGCCGCCCAGTGCCCCTACCACACCACCCGCGCCGCCAAGCCCGACCCGCGCACCGGCGTCGCGCCGACCAGCGCCGAGCCGACCGCCCAGCAGGCCGCCCTGCGCGACCGCCTCTTCGCCTCGCTGCGTGCCACCGACTTCGCCGCACTCACCAAGGAGCAGAAACTCCTGCACCTCCGCCTGACCGAAATCGTGCTGCACCGCTTCGGCAACCCTGACGCCGCCGCCATCGCCGCCATCGTCGCCCAGTACGACGCCGCCTACCCCGCGGCCGACTTCGAACTCAACTGGCTCCTCACCGAGACCCTCGGCTACCTGCAGTCGCCGAACCTCGCCGCCAAGGCCATGACGCTCGTCGCCAACGCCGGCAGCCAGGAGCCCGAGATGGAGATCATGCGCAGCCTGCGCCTGCTCAAGGCCGGCTGGACGCCTGCCCTCCGCGAAGCCCAGCTCAACTGGTTCGTCAAGGCCGCCAACTACCGCGGCGGCTCGAGCTTCGGCAAGTTCGTCGAGTTCATCCGTAACGATACCCTCGCGACGTTCACGCCCGCGGAGCTGGCCCAGCACGAGAAGCTCATCGCGCTCGCCAAGAACCCGCCCGTGAAGTCGGCCTACGAGAACGTCGGCGCCATGTTCGCGGGCCGCACCCCGAAGAACTGGACGCTCGAGGAACTCAGCGCCGCGACCAAGACCGGCCTCAAGGCCCGCGACTTCGACCAGGGCAAGAAGGTGTTCAGCGCCGCCGCCTGCTTCACGTGCCACCGCTTCGGCAACGCCGGCGGCATGACCGGCCCCGACCTCACCCAGGCCGGCGGCCGCTATAGCCCGCACGACTTCCTCGACCAGATCATCAACCCCAGCAAGGTGATCAACGAGCAGTTCGCGCCGGTCATCGTCACCAAGAACAACGGCGAGTCCTTCACCGGCGTCGTCGTCAACCTCAACGGCGACCGCGTGAGCATCAACACCGACCTCTCGGACCCCTCGCAGCAGGTCTCCATCGACCGCAAGGAAGTGAAGAGCATCGAGCTGAGCAAGGTCTCGCCCATGCCGCCCATGCTCCTCAACATGCTCACGCAGGAAGAGATCCTCGACCTCGTGGCCTACGTCCTGAGCGGCGGCGACAAGGAACACGCCTGGTTCAGGAAGTAAACGAAGGCGGAGCCTTCGCGGGGGCACGTGGGCAAGGGGACACGGGGAACCGAAAAGAGAGGCCGGGGCCGAAAGGTGCCCGGTCTTTTTGTTTGGGGCAGGAAACACTCAACGACGGGATCAACACAGCACTCAAAGGGGGCACCATAGGGGGACCGGATGATTGGCTGGGGGATACATTTTCAGGTGACGGGTGACGGACACAGGCATCGGGAGTTCAGGATTCAGCCATTCAGGTATCGGTAGCGGGCTCCTGGCTCCGGCGGCTGAAGGCTGAACAGCTGGCACCCGAAAGGCTGACCACCGTGGCCGTCACCCGTCACCTGAAATGAGTTATACCCGCAGCATTAATTCCGGTCTCTGGTTTCCCTTTGAGTGGGTAAATCGTTTCGGGTGGCGGGTGGCAGCGCCCGGTGGCGAGTGGCAGGAGTGCTTAGATGTTTGTGTCATAGATTCAGCCCTCGGTCATCGATTCAGCCATCCACTCCGCCTTTCATCCTTTATCCCCCCACTTCCATCATCCATCTTCCGATCAACCCCATGCGCCTCGTCCTGGCCTGCCTGCTTCTCGCCGTCGTTCGCCTTACCGCCGCGACTCAGCCCAACGTGGTCGTACTGCTGGCCGACGACGCCGGATGGGGAGACTACTCCTTCAACGGCAACCACCAGCTCTCCACGCCCCACATCGATGCGCTCGCCAAGGCCGGAGCGCGCTTCGACCGTTTCTTCGTCCAGCCGGTCTGCTCGCCGACCCGCTCCGAATTCCTGACCGGCCGCTACCACCGCCGCCTCGGCGTCTACGGCGTGTCCACCGGACAGGAGCGCATGAACCTCGACGAAAAGACCTTCGCCGATTCCTTCAAGGCAGCCGGCTATGTCACCGGCATCTTCGGCAAGTGGCATAACGGCAGCCAGTGGCCGTACCATCCGCTCGCGCGCGGCTTCGACACCTTCTGGGGCTATACTTCCGGTCACTGGGGCGAATACTTCGAGGCGCCCCTCGAGCACAACGGCGTCATGAAGCCCTCCAAGGGCTACATCGTCGACGTCCTGACCGACAAGGCCCTCCAGTTCATCGACCGCAACAAGGGCAAGCCCTTCCTCTGCTACGTGCCCTTCACCACGCCCCACTCGCCCTTCTCGGTCCCGCCGCAGGACTGGGCCCGTTTCAAGGACAAGCCCATCACCCAGGCCGCGACCAATCCGAAGGACGAGGAAGCGGATGCGACCCGTTGCGTGTGGGCCATGCTGGAGAACCAGGATCGCAACGTCGGTCGCATCCTCGCCAAGCTCAAGGAACTGAACCTCGAGGAGGACACCATCGTCGTCTACTTCTCGGACAACGGACCGAACACCTCGCGCTGGAACGGCGGCATGAAAGGTAAGAAAGGCATGACCGACGAAGGCGGCGTGCGCTCCCCGCTGTTCATCCGCTGGCCCGGCAAGATCGCGGCCGATTCGCAGGTGAAGCCCATCGCCGGGGCCATCGACCTCAGTCCGACGCTGCACAGCCTCGCCGGCGTTAAGCGAGTCGGCGATAAGCCGCTCGATGGGCGCGACCTCGCTCCGCTGCTCCTCAAGGGAACCGATGCCGACTGGGCGCCGCGCCACCTCTTCAATACCTGGGGCAACAATGTCAGCGTGCGCACCGAGACCCATCGCCTGGACAACGCGGGCAACCTCTACGACATGGTCGCCGACCCCGGCCAGACCGCCCCCATCCAGAAACGGCAACCCGAACTTGCCCGACAGCTCGCCACCGAAGCGACCGCCTGGCGGAAGGAGATGGGCATCGCGCCCGCCACGGGCGGCAAGGGCAAAGGTGCCAAAGGTCCCGGCAACGCCGTCGACCCTCGGCCGCTATCGGTCGGTTTCCGGGAGTTCCCGATCACCATGCTGCCCGCCCGCGATGGTGAGCCACGCGGCGAGATGCGGCGCAGCGCCAAGGCGCCGAACTCCTCGTACTTCGTGAACTGGACCAAGCCTACCGACTCCGCCGTCTGGAACGTCGAGGTCGTGACCGCCGGCACCTACGTCGTCACCTTGGACTACACCTGCCCCGTCGCGGACGTCGGCTCGACGCTCGAACTCTCCTTCGAAGGCACGATCCTCAAAGGCAAGGTCGTCGCAGGCTGGGAACCGCAGCTCATCACTGACCAGGACGTCGTCCCGCGCGACGCGCATGGCGAATCGCTGATGAAACCCTTCCAGACCATGACCCTCGGCGAAGTGAAGTTCGAAGCAGGCAAAGGTGAGCTCAGGCTCCGCGCCACCGACATCCCCGGCAAAAGCGTCATGGACCTGCGTCGTATCACGCTGACCCTGAAGTGAGCATGCGTTCCCCTGCCCTGATTCTCCTTCTTTCCGTCGGCCTGATGGCCGCCGATGCTCCGCCCACGGACAACGCCAAGGTGCTCGAGATGGCCAAAGCCTTCAAAGGACGCGGCGTGCAGGCGGACGACACCCCGCCGTCGACGCCGGCCGAGGCGCTGAAGAAATTCACGCCGCGCAAAGGCCTGACCGTCGACCTCATCGCCTCCGAACCGGCCATCACCCAGCCCATCCACGTCAGCTGGGATTCGCAAGGGCGCCTCTGGGTCGTGCAGTACCGGCAGTACCCCTTCCCCGCCGGCCTCAAGGTCGTGAGCTACGACCAGCACCTGCGCGCGCAGTTCGATAAAGTCCCCTTGCCTCCGCCCAGCGGCGAAAAAGGGACCGACATCATCAGCGTCCTCGAGGACACCGACGGCGACGGCGTCTACGACAAGCAGACCGACGTCCTGAAAGGCCTGAATATCACCACCGCGGCGGTCGCGGGCAACGGACGCCTCTGGGTGCTCAACCCGCCCTACCTGCTCAGCTATGCGATGAAGGACGGCCTGCCGGTCGGCGATCCTTCTGTCGAGCTCAGCGGCTTCGGCCTGCAGGACACCCACAGCACCGCGACCAGCCTACAGTTCAACATCGACGGCTGGCTTTACGGCGCGAACGGCAGCACCACGACCGGCAACGTCGGCGTGCCCGGCGGCAAGCGCACCGCTTGGGCAGGTCAATGCATCTGGCGTTTCCATCCCGCAAAGAAGACCTTCGAGATCTACGCCGAAGGCGGCGGCAACACCTACAGCCTCAACATCGAACGCAAAGGACGTGTCTTCTCGGGCTCAAACTACGGAGACACCCGCGGCATGCATTATGAGTTCGGCTCCTATGGCGTGAAGAACTGGGGCAAGCACGGGCCGCTCACGAACCCCTACGCCTACGGCTGGTTCGAGCACATGGCCAGCACCGGCGACAAGCGCCGCTTCCCGCAGGCCTTCGTCATCTACGAAGGCGGCCTGCTCGGCGCCGAATACGACGGCAAGGTCCTCGCACCCAATTCCCTCGCCAACAAGTCTTACGTCAGCCGCCTCATCCCGCAGGGGTCGACTTTCCGGACGGTCGACGAAGACGACCTCATCGCCAGCAGCGACCGCTGGTTCCGCCCCGTGTGGATCGGCGTCGGTCCCGACGGCGGCGTCTTCATGGCCGACTGGTACGACACCCGACTCAGCCACGTGAATCCCGTTGACGACTGGGACAAGGTCCGCGGACGGCTTTACCGCCTGCGCCCCGAGGATCAGAAAGTCGGCCTCAAGCCCTTCGACCTCTCCAAGGCGCCGACCCAGGAGCTCGTCGGCCTGCTCGCCCATCGTAACGCCTGGTTCCGCAAACAGGCCGTCCTCGAAATCGGCTGGCGACAGCTGAAGGACGCGACACCCGCCCTGCGGGCGATGCTCGACGGCCCGCAGGCGCTCGAAGCCCTCTGGGCGCTGGACCTGCTCGGCGAGGTCGCCGAACCGCCGGTCAGCCACGCCGACCCGTACGTCCGCCGATGGAGTTGGAAGATGCTCGGCGAACGTAAGGCGACCCCGAACGCCAAGCAGATCGCCGCGGCGAAACAGGAGACCCACCTCGAAGTCCGCGCCCAGATCCTCGCCTCCGCCAAGCGCATGCCCGTGGAGGCCTTGCCATTGCTGGGAGCCGCCCTGGGCGAAGCCGACGAGTCCGGCCACCTCCCGCTGCTCACCTGGTGGGCGCTCGAAGCCCATCTAGGGACATCCTCCGAACGCACCGCGGCGCTTTCGTTCCTTCGCACGACGCCGGCTTTAGTCGCCTCGCCGGTGTTCAGCGAAACCTTAGCCGAACGGATCGGCCGCCGCCTCGCCCATGACGGGAACGAAGCGGCCTTGGCCGACGCGGCAGAGGTGCTCGCCCTCTGCGCGCCTGAGACGGGCGAAAAACTTCTCGGCGGCGTGCTGGCCGAACTGGATTCCGGAGACCTTCCGCCGATGCCCGTCAGGCTGCGTGACGCGCTCGACCATCAATTAGCAAAATCAGGCGACAAACCCGTCCCGCTCGCCGAGCTCAAGGCGGGCAACAAGGCGGCCATCGCCGACACGCTGAAGGAACTTTCCGAAAAAAAGACCACGGCTCGTCGTCGCAGCGCACTCGCTGACGCACTGTCATTGACCCAGCGCCCCGAAGCCATCGATCCGCTCATCAAGCTACTCGTCGCCACGAACGGCGGAAGTAAGAAACCCCTCCTGACGGCACTTTCCCGCTACGACGACGTGCGGATTCCGAAAGCGATCATCGACAACTACGAACGCTCCATCGCCTCCGATGATGCGCTGAGGGACCTCGCGTTGCGCACCTTGGCGGATCGGCCGACCTGGGCCCAGCTCATGGTCGCGGCCATCGACAGCGGCAAGATCCCCGCTCCGCACGTCACCGCCGACATCGCCCGCGCCCTGCTCCGCCAGAACCTTCCCGACGTGACCGCGGCTGTCGACCGACTCTGGAGACCGCTCCTCGTGACCGGACTGACTCCCGAGAAGGATCGCGAAGTCGCCCGCCTCAGGCTCGTCATGCGCGCCGGCGAAGGCGACGCCACCAGAGGTAGGGCCAACTTCCTCGCCCGCTGCTCGAACTGCCATGCCTTGAAGGGCGAAGGCGGCAACGTCGGCCCGGACCTCACCGGATATGACCGGACCAGCCTCGATTTCTGGGTGCTTAACATCGTCTACCCCAGCCTCGAGATCCGCGAAGGCTTCGGGTCGTACGACGTGCGACTCAAGGACGGTTCCGTCGCCAACGGCATCCTCGAACGACGCGAAGGAGGAGAAATCGTCCTGCGCGACCTCGCCGGCAATCGTACCAAGATCAAGGAAGACAAGGTCGCCTCGCTCATCGCCAGCCCGACCTCGGTCATGCCCGAAGGCCTGCTCGCCGGGATGTCGGACAAGGACCTTCGCGACTTCTTCGCCTATCTGATGAAGTGAGCGAAGGCGGGGCCTTCGCGGGGGCATGTGAGCATGGGGACACGGCGCACACGCGCGTTGACCCGTTGATCAGTTGGCCGGTTGGCCAGACCACCACTAGCTGGCAGGCTGGCAAGTTGACACGTTGACAAGGAATACAGAACTCAAAGGGGGGCAGCATTGGGAGACCGGATGATTGGCTGGGGATATATGTCCGCAGCATACATTCCGGTCTCCGGTTTCCCTTTGCGCGGGTGGCAGCCCCAGTTGGCGGGTGGCGGATTTTCCATTCTGTCATCGATTCAGTCCTCTGCCATCGACGCAGTCATCAACCCAGCCCTCCGTTCAGCCCTCTACGCAGCCATCGACTCAGTCCTCCATCCAGCGAGCCATCCTTGACGGAGTCGGATGGCGCGGCCAAGTTCGGCGCATGAAGACGATGATGCTCATCCTGCTCGGCGTACGCATGCTGTTCCTGTCGTTCGCCGGAGCCTTCTGCATCTTCGGCCTGCTGCATGCCGCCGACCCCAAGGTCCAATGGTATTGGACCGTCGGTCACGTCGTCGTGCTCGTCGCCTGCGTCTTCCTGATCGGCCGGGTCTGGGCCTCGCTGAAGGCGACCTGGAAGTCCTGAGTCCGTAATTGAGCGAAAACAGGGGAGCCCGTCTTCAAGACAGGCTGGATAACCGTCGCGTCGGCGTATAAATATGCCGGCATCCCTTCCCCATGAAGCACCGCGCCTTCCTCCTGCTCATCGCGACCTTGACCGCCGCCGCCGTCGCCGCCGACCTCCCTGGCCCGACCGACTACACCCGGCTCAAGACCAAGGAAGCCAAGGCGAACGCCGCAAACTGGCCAGACAACAGCAAGGGCTCGCCGACCCCGCATGCTCCCGCCGAGAACCCGCCGGCCGCGACGGCGCAGCGATCTCAGCAGGTCGCTCCGCCCGCCCTTGGCGAGCATGTGGTCTTCATCGGCAACGGCTTCGCCGAACGCGACACTTACTATGGCCGTCTAGAGACCGAGCTGCAGCTACGCTTCCCCGAACAGAACCTCATCGTGCGCAACATGGGCCGTTCGGGCGACACCCCCGCCTTCCGCCCGCACCCCGCCCGCGCCAGCCAGTGGGCCTTCCCCGGCGGCGAGAAGTTCCATCCCGAATACGCGCAGCATAACGGCAAAGGATTCTTCTCCACGCCGGACCAGTGGCTGTTCCACCTGAAGGCCGACACCATCGTCGCCTTCTTCGGCTATAACGAATCCTTCGACGGGCCCGCCCGCGCCGCCAACTACGAAGCCGAGCTCGACGCCTTCGTCGTCCACTCGCTCTCCCGGGCCTACAACGGCAAGAGCGCCCCGCGCCTCGTCCTCGTCTCGCCCATCGGCTTCGAGAACCTCTCCGCCCAGCGCGACCTCCCTGACGGCGTGAAGGAAAACGCCAACCTCGCCCTCTACGTCGCGGCCATGGAGCGTGTCGCCAAGAAGCACGGCCTCACCTACGTCGACCTCTTCCACCCCACCCTCGCCGCCTACGGCCACAGCAAGACTCCCTACACCATCAACGGCTTCGCCCCGACCGACCTCGGCTACCGCGAGATGGCCAAACTCCTCGCCGACGGACTCTTCGGCGTCACGCCCCGCGCATCCAAAGCCGACGAATCGTTGGTCAACGCCGCCGTGAAGATGAAGGACTACATGTGGAACACGGATTACTCGATCATCAACGGCGTGCACACCCACGGACAGCGCTACAATCCGTTCGGACCGCAGAACTACCCCGACGAGGTCCTCAAGAGCCGCCAGATGACCGCCGTCCGCGACGAGCTCATCCACGGCCTCGTCCAAGGCAAGCGCACCGACCTCGCCGTCGACGACTCCAAGACGCTCGTCCTCCCGCCCGTACCCTCCAACTTCAAACCCAGCGAGAAGAACGGCAACCCGACCGAATTCCTTTCGGGAGAGGCCGCCATCGGCAAGATGACCCTCGCCCCGGGCTACAAAGTCTCGCTCTTCGCATCCGAGGAGAAATTCCCGGACCTGAAGAAGCCCGTGCAGATGTCCTTCGACGCCAAAGGTCGCCTCTGGGTCGCCACGACGCCGACCTACCCTGCGTACCGCCCGGGCGACGCGATGCCCAACGATAAGATCATCATCCTCGAAGATACCGACGGCGACGGCAAGGCCGACAAGCAGACGGTCTTCGCCGACCACCTCCACATCCCGATCGGCTTCGAGATCACGCCCGAAGGCGTCTACGTCTCCGAGGAACCGAACCTCGCGTTGCTCATCGACGACGACAAGGACGGCAAGGCGGACCGCATGGAGCTGATCCTGCACGGTTTCGACTCCCACGACTCGCACCACGCGATCTCGGCCTATTGCTCGGACGCTTCTGGCGCGTTCTACCTGCTCGAAGGACGCTTCCTCCACAGCCAGGTGGAGACCCCCTACGGACCCCGCCGCTGCAACGACGGCGGCGTGTGGCGCTTCGACCCGAAGTCCTACCGGCTGGAGCGCCAGCAGTTCGACGTCTCCAACCCCTGGGGCTATTCCTTTGACTATTGGGAACAGCCGTTCGTCTCCGACGCTTCGCCGGGCGAGAACTGGTGGGCCTTGCCGCTCTCGTCGAAGATGCCCTACGGCATCGAGCAGATCAAGGTCGAGCAGTTCGTCCCCAAGCGCTCCCGCCCCAGCTCCGGCGCCGAGTTCGTCTCCTCCCGCCACTTCCCCGACGCGCAGCAGGGCGACTTCATGACCTGCAACACCATCGGCTTCCTCGGCATCAGCTTCGGCACGAAGCATGACGACGGCGCCGGTTTCGTCGGCAAGGCCAACGGCGACCTGCTCACGTCCACCGACGGTAACTTCCGTCCGGTCGACCTAGAATTCGCCCCGGACGGCTCGCTCTACTTCCTCGACTGGCACAACCCGTTGATCGGGCACATGCAGCATAACGCCCGCGATCCGAACCGCGACCACGAGCACGGCCGCATCTACCGCATCACCTACCCCGAGCGTCCGCTCGTGAAGCCCGCCAAGGTCGATGGTGCCTCCGTGGCCGAGCTCCTCGAGAACCTCAAGGAACCCGAATACCGCACCCGTTACCGCACCCGCCGCGAACTCCGCGGCCACGCGCCGGCCGAAGTGCTTCCTGCCGTCAAGGCCTGGGTCGCCAAGCTCGACCCCAAGGACCCCGCCTACGAACACCACCTCTGCGAGGCCCTATGGGCCACGTGGGCGCAGAACAAACCCGACGTCTCGCTCATCCAGCAGCTCATGAAAGCCTCTCACTTCGAGGCCAGGGCCGCCGCGGTCGATGTCATCCGCTACTCCTATTGGCAGATCCCGAACCACGTAGAACTGCTCAACCAGGCCGTCCGCGACGAGCACCCACGCGTCCGCCTGACCGCGATCGTCGCCGCCACCTGGCTCGACAACGCCGAAGGCGCCAAGATCGCCGTCGAAGCCTTCCGCAAGCCCGTCGACCGCTGGATCGGACCCGTCCTCCACTACGCCCTCAGCTACACGCTCAAGGACGACGTCGAAGCCCTCAAGGTCGCCGGCCAGCTGAATCTCGACGGCAACCAGGCCGCCGCCGACTACTTCGCCGGCAAGCTCAAGATCGGCGAGCCCGTGCCCGAGGCCGGCACGAATTCGAAACCCGCGCGCAAGCTCACGGCCGCCGAGGAGAAGGTCTTCATGCTCGGCCGCGAGATCTACTTCCGCGACGCCCATTGCGCCACCTGCCACCAGTCGGACGGCAAAGGCATCCAGAACATCTACCCGCCCCTCGCGAAGAGCAACTGGATCGACGACGACGAGCGCATCACCAAGATCCTGCTCAAGGGGCTCTGGGGCCCGATCACCGTCAGCAAGCAGAGTTTCGACCCCACCAAGGGCGTGCCGCCGATGATGGGGTTCGGCGGACTGCTCAACGACGAGGAAGCCGCGGCCGTGCTCAGTTACGTCCGTATCTCGTTCGGCAACAACGGCAAGCTCGTCTCGCCCGACACCGTGAAGAAGGTCCGTGAAGCCACCCAGGAGCGCATCAACTTCTATACCACCGAGGAGATTCTCAAGGAACACCCGATCAAGGTGGCGCCTCCGGCGAAGGCGAAGAAGTAAGGCGTGACGGAGTCACGCAGGGGTCACGTGGGCAAGGTGACACGGGGACAAGGGGCGTAATGGTAGGGCGTGGCTCTCCGAGCCCGCCGTTAACCAAAGCGAGCGACCTATCTCGACAGAGATGCGCTCGTCCGTCTGCGAACGGACGGCTCGGAGAGCCGTCCCTACCAGAGGCCGAGTACAAAGGGGGCAGCAGAGGGAGACCGGAGAGTTGGCTGGGGGCATGGAGGTAGGGGCGTGCGGCCCGCGCGCCCACGGATAACCGGGCCGGTTATCCCTACCCAAGCCCGCAGGATTAATCCCGGTTTCCGGTCTCCCTTTGAGAGATGAATCGCTTCCTAGAACGGACGGCTCGGAGAGCCGTCCCTGCCCCCTCCGCTTCTTTTATAACTATCGATATTTTCTATACCCCCTACCCATAGCGAGGGATTGACCTCGGCCTAGGCGGCGGGGTTTATTCCGCCCATGCGACTCCTCTCCTGCCTCGCCCTGACCCTCGCCTCCGCCGTCCTGCCCGCCCAGGATTTCGACTTCAAGGGCGTCCCCGCCGACTACGCGATCACCTTCGCCACGAGCGGCACGCGCGGCCTGAAGATCAGCGATTCGCCCGAAGCCAAGGACTTCAAGGCGCGTATGGAGAAGACCATCGCCGGACTCGAACCCGGCCACAAGAGCAGCAAGGAAATGCAGGAGGCCATCAAGCTCGCGACGGGCATCGACCTCGAGTCTCCGGACAACCGGATCGCCGGAGGGGTTTCCCTCGACGCCACCGGCAAGCTGAGCGGCGGCCTCATCGTCCACGCTCGCCATGATGGCAAAAAACTTTCGGCGCACGCCGAAGCGAAGAAGGTAAGCACCCTCCAGGCCGGCGCGACCAAGGGATGGGATGGCCGGGAGCTTCTTTCGTCCCTGAGCGAAGACCTCGCCAAGGCGGCCAAGGATTTCCCCGCGCCCCCCGCCGGTGCGCCCGCATCGGAGCCCATCGGCGTCTTCGACCTCGATGACAGCACGCTCGTGATCGCCCAGCCCAAGGAAGCCGTCCGCATCATGGCCACGCTCAAGGGCCAAGGCGCCTCCTATGCCCTGCACCCTTCGCTACGCCCGCAGGTGAACGCCACCGGCCATGCCTACGCCGTCGTCAGCGTGAACGCCGCCAAGCTTCCGCCCAACCCTGAGCTCACCAACAGCGGCTTCCAAGGAGCCGTCTTCGCGATGGGCGAGAACGGCAGCAACCAGGTGATGAAGTTGAGCGCGTTCTTCACCTCCAAGGAGAAGGCCGCCCCGATGGCCCAACAGGCCCAAGGCATGCTCGCCATGGCGCCGATGATGCTCGCCGGCGACCCGACGAAGCCGCAGAGCGAAGAAGACAAGGCCATCAAAGCCATCCTCGGCGAGCTCCTCGCCGGCATCCAGCCGGTCGAGACGGCCGGCAACCAGGTGACCCTCACCGCCAAGTGGGATACCACCAAGCTTTTCAGCATGATGGAGAAGATCATCGCCCTCGGCGCAGCCAAGGCGAAAGCCGCGCCGCAGCCAGCGACGAAGTAAGGCGTGACGGAGTCACGCAGGGGCACGTGGGCAAGGTGACACGGGGACACGTGACATCACGAGTTGACCCGTTGATCAGTGGACCAGTTGGCTAGGGAAAGACATGGTGACGGGTGACGGGCACAGGCATCGGGAGTTCAGGAATCAGCCGTTCGGCCATCGGGAGCTGGCGCCCGGCCTCCAAGAGCTGACTGCCGAGCGGCTGACACCCGAAAGGCTGACCACCGGGGCCGTCACCTGTCACCCGAAGTTGTATTTTAGGCACAAAAAAGCCCCCGAGGTCGGGGGCTAGTTCGAGAGGCCGGGACGGCTTACTTGTTGCCGCCGCAGCAACCCGTCGAGGCGGACTTATCGGACGAGCAGCAGGAGCCTTCGGAGCCTTCCTTCTTGCAGCAGCTGGCCTGACAGGAAGCGACGCAGCAGAGGGCGCAGAGCTTGGACCAGGTAACGATCAGACCGAGAGCCACGAGGCCGATCACGAGGCCGGGCGTCTGGTGGTCGAGGAAGATGCAGATCGCCAGGATATTGATCAGGATCGGTCCGATGATGAACAGGCCCCAGACGCGGGTGCGGGGCACGATCAGCAGGATGCCGCCGAGGACTTCGAGCACCTTGACGAAGGTCAGGTAGCCGGAGGCATACATGGCGCCGATCATGGCACCGGCCTCAGGGGAGTGCTCCGGCTTCGGCACGAAACCGAAATGGGCCCAGAAATGGACGCCGAAGAACACGAAGGCCAGACCGAGGAGGATGGCCGCGATGGAGGGGATTTTTTTCATAGCAAAGGCAGGTTAGCCTAAATGAGGTCGGATGAAAGGGCTAAGTTCAGAGGGCCTTGTGGGAACCATCGCAGAGGGCGCCCTTCTTGGAATGCTTGCAGGCGCAGAAGTAGACCGCGCCATTGGCTTCGGCCTTGTAGGGCACCGGCGTGAAGGCGGAACCCTTATGGGCGCCGTCGCAGAACGGCTGCGTCTTGCTGTGGCCGCAAGAGCACCAGTAGTAGGTCTTGCCGGCTTCGACGAGCACGGGGATGGGAGACTTCTGAGGGATGTGGGGGGTGGACATAAGATGAGAGTATTGAGTTTGGAGTATGGAGGGGGGGGGGGGGGGATATAAGAATTGATCAGGCGAGGTCGAAGAGCAGGGCTTCGATCGGGCCGGCGGACTTGAAGGCGAAAACACCGGCGTCTTCGGCGCTGACCGCATCGCCGGGCGAAAGTTTCACGCCGCCGACCTCGACGTCGCCGCCGATCAGCTGGAACCAGAGTCCCCTGCCCTGACGCAGCGCATGCGAAACCGTCCCGGCGGAGCTCGTCTTCACGCGATAGACGTCGGCGTCCTGGCTGATGTGCGCGGAGCCTTCGCGGCCGTCGTTCGAGATGATGAGCACCTTCGGCGCCGCGAGCTGCTCGGGCGTGGGCGTCCATTCGGCGTAACGCGGCTTGAGATTGGCGCGGTCGGGCATGATCCAGACCTGGATGAGATGCAGGCGCTCGGTCTTCGAGGGATTGAACTCGCTGTGCTTCACGCCGGAGCCGGCGCTCATCACCTGGATCTGGCCGGGCTTCAGCTGCGCATGATTCCCCATGCTGTCCTTGTGCTCGATGGCGCCCTCGAGGACGTACGTGAAGATCTCCATGTCCTTGTGGCCATGGGTCGGGAAGCCCATGCCCGGAGCCACCAGGTCCTGGTTGATGACCCGAAGGGACCGGAAGGCCATGTGAGCCGGATCGTAATAGTCGGCGAAACTGAAGCTGTGGCGGGCCACCAGCCAGCCGTGGTCGGCGAAGCCTCGTTCGTGGGAGCGGCGGACCGTGAGTTTCATCCCGACCATTATCACACGGAACCCGCCGGCCGTCCAATACCACTTGCTTACCAATATCATAACCAAAGGTTATGAACTGGCTTGAGTCGGCCCATCCCGACGACCATCATGACGGCATGCAAGTCCACCAGCTGCGCTATTTCGTGGCCGCCGCCGAAGAGATGGGCATCTCCCGCGCCGCCGAGAAACTCCGCGTCTCGCAGCCGGCCCTCAGCCGCCAGATCGCCCTGCTGGAAGACGAGCTCGGCGTCGCCCTCTTCCTCCGCAGCCGTCAACGGATCAGCCTGTCCGCCGCGGGACGCTTCTTCCTGCCCCGCGCCCAGCGCATCCTGTGCGACCTCGAAGCCGCGGCCCAGCAGGTCGGCGAACAGTTCGGCGGCGAGCAACGCACCCTTCGGCTCGGCTTCATCGGGGCCTTCCTGGACGACCTGGTGGCGCCGGCCACCCGTGATTTCATGAAGACGCATCCGCGCACGCAGGTGAGCCTCTTCGACCTGCCGCCCCAAGGGCAGATCGAACGCCTGCGCGCCGGCGAACTGGACGCGGCGATCCTGGCCAACCTGGATCCGCGCGATCAACGTCGTTTCCGCTGCGTCGACCTCCTCCGCAACCGGATGGCCGCGGTCGTGCCGACCTCCCACGCCGCCGCTGGCGCCAAATCGCTTCGGCTTGCCGCCCTTGGCAAAGAGAAGTGGCTGTCGCTATCCGACGCCTTCTTCCCGGGACGCCGCGCCTTCCTTGAGGACTGCTGCCGCAAGGCGGGCTTTCGACCGGCCTCCGTCAAGGACGCCGACACCCTGCCCCTGATGTTCGCCGGTATCGCCAACGGCGAAGGCGTGGGGATCGCGCCCTTGCATGCTTCCAAGCTGCCGCACGCCGGCTGCGCCTTCATCCCGATCTCGACCCCCTCCATCGCCACGCAGCTCCTCCTGGTGACCGCCAAGGACAAGAAAAACTCGCCCTTGGAAGCCCTGGTTTCAGCCCTGACCCGGCAGGCCGCGGCCATCGAACAAAAGGCCTGAATCTGAGCCTTCGGGCGGGTTGGCGGTATTTTTCGGCGGAATAAGTTTGAAAACATCCCCCCGGATTGGTCTATGCTTATGACTCGTGTCGGGCAGTGGCTCAATCTGGTAGAGCGCTGCTTTCGGGTAGCAGAGGCTGAGAGTTCAAATCTCTCCTGCCCGACCAATTTAAAGACCCCGGGGATATTTCGATGTCCCCGGGGTCTCCTGCTTGGGGGTTGAAGGGGTCGCAGGACCTCGGTCTACTGCGCCCATGCGTCTCGCAGGCATCCTGATCGCAGCCCTCTCAGGGTGGCTGCTTTGCTCCTGCGCCACCCCGCCGTCGGAGCGCCCCCTGGTCCTCGTCCATGTGATGCCTTGGTTCGAGAGCAAGCCGGTCAGCGGCCATTGGGGCTGGCATTGGACCATGGGAAAGACCGACGCCGACCATAGCGAACTCGCCACCCATCAGCGTCCGACGCTGGGAGCCTACGACTCGTCCGATCCGGCCGTCATCGCGACGCAAGTCGCCTTGATGAAGGCTTCCGGGGTCGACGGCGCCATCATCGACTGGAACGGCCAGGATGGCTTTGCGGACTACGAGATGATCCACCGTAATACCGGGCTGCTGATCGCCGAACTCAAGAAAGCCGGCCTCAAGTTCGCGGTCTGCGTCGAAGATAACCCCGGCCATCGTTTCATGCAGGCCAAGCAGTTCACGCGCGACCAGGCCGTGGCGAAGGTCGCCGCTTCGTTCTCCTGGGTCGACCAGCATTGGCTCAATGATCCGGCCTACGTCCGCCTTTCGGGACGTCCCGTGCTGTTCCTCTTCGGACCGCAGTTCCTCTCCGAAGCGGAATGGTCCGGGATTCGTACGGAACTGAAAAGCGATCCGCTCACCTTCGCCCTGCCCCACCTGAGCCGCCGACCCGGTATCGACGGCGCGTTCGCCTGGGTGCCCGTCAGCCAGGGCAAAGCCGTGACGACGGAAACCTGGACCAAAGAACTCTCGGACCTCTACGCCCGCGAGACCAAGGACCGACGACTTTTCGCCGCCGTGACCTTTCCGGGGTATCGGGATTTCTACGCGCAAGCGGGCGTCGGCAAGAGCTATGGCTCCATCGACTATCGCGAAGGCCTGACCTTCTCGGAATCCTTCGACCAAGCGCTGAAGAGCGGCGCACCCATCGTGCAAGTCGCCACCTGGAACGACTATGGCGAAGGCACGGGCATCGAACCGACCTTAGCCCGCGGCACCCGCGACCTCGAAGTCATCCTGCGCCGCCTCCGCCCCGGCGCCGACCCGGCGGAGTTGAAGAAAATCCTCGAGAAGCATAAAAAGTAGGTGGTGGCGGTTAGCGGTTAGCGGTTGGCGGACAGGATCAATCACGTCGGGAAGTTGCGGGTTGCAGCTCCGGGTCGGTGAAGGCCATCTCACGCCCGGAAATCTTTGGCTCCCTAGTCATTCCAACCGCCAACCGCTAACCGCCAATACCTTTCTTACATCCGCCTCCTTGCCTCAGGCCCTCTAGCCCTCTATTCACCCCACGATGCTCCGCCTCCTCGCCCTCCTCTTCTCCGTCGCCACCGCCGTGGCGGCGCCGTTGCTCGACCGCACGCCGGGCGTGGTCTCCTACACGTTCCGCAATGAGTTCAAGGCCGACATGCCCGGCACTTTCGACCTCGTGAAGCGCCTCGGCATCACCGACATCGAGATGTCCAACCTCTTCGGTCAGGAGCCGACGAAGATCCGCGAGCTCATGGACGCCCGCGGTATCTCCTGCTCCTCCTACGGCGCGCCTTACAACGACGTGCTCAAGAAGACCGACGAGGTCGCGGCCGTCGCCAAGGTCCTCGGCGCGCAGTATGTCCGCGTCTCTCTGCCTTTCACCAAGACGCCGTTCGACAAGGCCGCCGCCACGCAGCGCGTCGCCGAGAT
>CANGRI010000015.1 GCA_947456525.1 Opitutia bacterium | reverse complement strand
TCGACGCCATCCTGGCCGACCTCAAGAAAGAGCGCCCGGTCGACGCTCAGAGGGTCTTCTCGATGGGCCATTCCAACGGAGCGGCCTTCAGCTATCTCCTCTGGCAGGCCCGTTCCGAGGTCATCGCGGCCATCGGCTCCGTCGCCGGCGGGCTCCGCGGCGAAACGAGGGAACTGCCTCCCATGCCCGTGATCCATGTCGCGGGACAGAAGGACCCACTCGTCAAGTTCGCCTGGCAGGAGGCGACCTTCGCCGCGGTCCGCCGCTTCAACAGCTGCTCCGATGAGGGCAAGCCCTGGGCCAAGGAGGGCGTCCTCGACGCGACGATCTACGCTTCGGCCAAGGGCGCGCCGCTCGTGACCGCGATCCACGGAGGCGGCCACGAGTACGCGAAGGGTTCCACCGAACTGATCGTCCGGTTCTTCAAGGAAAACCCCAAGCCCGCGAAGTGATCAGCGGGCGGGGTCGTCGGTCAGGATCGCGAGGTCGTCGAGGTAGAACTCGGTCTTCTCGTTCGCGTTGCTGATGAAGCCGACCCAGTCGAGCGTCTTCATGTCCTTATGACGGCAGGGTAGGTCCTTGAATTCCTTGGTCGCTTCGCCTTCCGGGGTGACTTTCAGGTTCCAGCGGCCCGTGACGGCATCGCCGATGACGGCGGAGAGCTCGAAGCGGATCCACTTCTGGAGCGGCACGATGGTATCGAGGCCTTTGACGCCGGTAAGGCGACCGTTCTCGATGTGCAGCACGGGACCGGTACGATAGGGATTTCCTTTCGTGCGCCACTCATGGATGAAGATCGCCTTCGGTTCCAGGTAGAGCGCGAAGCTCACGGTCGAGGTGCCGGCCTGATGGTGCGGATGGAAGGAAATCATCGGGTAGTAGGCGGCGGGCAGGCCCGGGGCGTCCTGGAAAAGCAGCGACTGCTTGCCTTCGGCATGCTTGGTCGCGACCAGGCGCAGGGCGTCGCCGAGGCTGACGCGCGGTTTGCCGGGCCCGCTGTTGAACATCGTCAACGCCGGGGTGGCGTGGGGGAAGGGGCGCTGTTGGTCGACGATGCGTCCTTCGAAGCCTTGGCGGATATTCAGGGGCGGCGCTTCCGGGCGGGCGGGTCGCATCATCTCGGGCCCGCGTTCGAAGGTGTCGGCGAGCTTACGCCAGACGGGGTCATCGCGCAGGACGCCCATCTCGGCGGTGTCGATGGACTTAATGCCGAGGGCGAGCGCCGGTGAGCCCGTCTTGAGGCGGAAGTCATGCTTGGCCGGGTCTTCGAAGAGCGGGTCGCCGACGACCGAGCCGAGGTCCTGGCCCTGCTTCTGCCATTCGGCCAAGGGCAGCTTCTTGTCGGTGAACGTCACGGGTCGGGCGGAGTAATCCCAATAGAGGTTGTCCTTATTGAGGAAGTTCGCGGTCGTCCCGGTCCAGACTCCGCCCAGCAGGTCGCCGCGGTCGTAGACCAGTATGTTCTTCTCGAACGTGAACGAAAGGTGGTCCTCGGCGCGCGAACGCTTCACCTGATGCTCCTCGGAGAAGGCGAAGACGTTGTTCCGGATGACGTTGTCCTTGCCGTAATGCTGGTGGAAGCCGCCGTCCGTCGTGTTGTAGGTCACGTTGCCTTCCATCGTCACGCCGGTGCTGCCTTCGTCGGTGTAGAGACCCCAGCCACCGTATTGCAGGCAGATCACGTCATGGATGAGGTTGTGGCTGACCGAGGTGCCTTCGGAGGGGCCGAGCGTGTAGACGCCACCCATGTCGCTCAGGAGGCCTTTGCCGAGATGGTGGAGGTGGTTCCATTCGACCTTGTTGCGCTTGGCGTTGCTGGGCGCGTAGCCCCAGCGCCAGCCGACGGAGACGGCGGAGTAGAAGAAGTCCGAGATCTCGTTGTGGGTGACCTCGTTGTCGGAAGAACTGCCGATCCAGACGCCGACGGCGCAGGGGAAGAAGATTCCGCCGTCGCGGATGATGTTATCATGCACCCGGTTGTGGCTGACGTGGTTTTCCGGCTTCGCCTCGTTGTCCAGCGTGCCGACCTTGATCCCGCCGGCGCCGAGGTCGGTGATCAGGCATTTCTCGATGGTCACTTCGCGGCAGCCTTGGCGCAGGGAGAAGCCGTAACTGCCGATGTGCGAGAGTTCGCAGCCGACGAAGGCCACCTGTCGGGCATGTTCGAGCGTGATCACGCCGTCGACCGTGCGGACCGCGGCCTGGTTGGGCACGGAGATCGCCAGCGAAGGCACTCCTTTGGCATGGCTGAATTTCAGGCCGCGGAAGGTGACGTTGGAGAGTTTTGCGTCAGGCTTACCCGTCAGGGTCAGCAGCTTTTCCGCGACAGGATAGCAGGCGTGGGTGCGGAGCGGCGTCTCGCCCTTCATCGGCATGTAGGTGAGGAGGCCTTGGCGGCTCAGGAACCATTCGCCGGGCTCGTCGAGCAACGACAGCATGTTCTCCACGACCATGCCCGTGAGGTGGTCGAACGCCGTGTTGGCCTTCTGGGCGGGGCCGCGGACCTTCAACGTGCCATCGGCGGCGTTGGCCGACTCGACGCGACTGCGGGTGCTGTCCCACTTGTGGTAGAAGGTGACGACGGCGTCCTGGGCTTCGCTTTCGCGGACCTCGGTGAAGGGCGTGATTTCCTTCGGGTCCACCTTGATGGTCTGCTCGAAGTAGCCGCTTCCGCCTCCGCCGGTGCCGCCGGAGAGATTCTTTTCTTCTTCGACCGAACGGACGAAATGCGTGCCCGGATTCTTAGAACGGGCGCGCGTGGCGCGATGGTCTTCGACCCAGAGCTGTTCGAAACGCTCGGTTCCTTCGGGCGTCTGGAGCGTCCACTTGCCGTACTTGTCGGGGATGAAGCCCGGAAGGGGCGCCGCGCCGGAGATGCGCACCTCGGCGCCTGGGGCAGCCTCGTAGGTGATGGGTTTTTCGGCTTCGCCGGAGTCCCTCTGGTCGAAGGCGACGGCCTCGGTGATGCGGTAGGTGCCGGCCGCGAAGATCACGCGGACGGGCTCGGTGAGCGGACGGGGAAGCTTGCGTACGGCCAGGCGGGCGCCGTTCAGCGTGGCGAGCGGGCCGTCGGTGTGGGTGGCGTTGGGCTCGGGGAGACGTCCGGACCAGTCATCGTTGCCCTGCGGGGAGACGCGCAGCTCATGCGCCGCGGAAAGTCGGTTGAGGAGCAGGAGGACGAGGAGCGGACGGAAGACGGACATGGGAAGTCCGACAAGACCTCCGAGAGGCAGTTCCCTCAAGCCTTTCTGGCGACGTAGAAACGGGTCTCCCCGGCGAATTCTCTTACCAGCGGGCCGTCGGACGCGACTTCCGTGCTCAGCGGGCATTCGAGGATCGTGTACCCCGTTTCCGCCAGCTCGCCACGGGTCTCCGCTTCGGTGCTGCTGTGGATGAAGACCGGTGACGTGTCGCTCTCGTGCCAACGGTCGCCTGGGATGACGTCGGCGGGGCGCTCTTCCTTGGCCCAGTAGGCGGCGTTGGCGCCTTTCTCGCGGTCGGAGGCCGTGAAGAGAAGGATGCCGCCGGGTTTCAGCACGCGATGGATCGAACGGAGGGTCGCGAGACGATGGTCCCGGCTGGGCAGGCACATCAATCCGTTGAAGGCGAAGATCGCGCGGTCGAAGGACGCCTCCGGATAGGTGAGGGCGGTGGCATCCTGTTGTTCGACGATCTTCTCCCAGGATTCGTCGTGGTCGGCCAAGACGGCCCGGGCGAGGCTCACCATGATCGGCGAGAAGTCCGTCGCGGTGACGTCGGCGTAGCCCGATCGGAGCAAGCCCAAGGCCACGCGGCCGCCGCCGCAGCCCAGTTCGAGGATGCGATGGGATTTCAGGAAGTGTTTCTCGATCAGGGCGTGTTCTGAGGCCCAGAGCCCGACCCGCACGGCCGCCCGGGCGTAGTGCAGGGCCGTCTCGGTCTCGAGCCAGTGGGCCTGCGGGTCTCGTTCCATGTGCTCGAAGCAAGCGAATCTTGCCTCCGAGGCAATCGCAGGAACACTGCATGGCATGATTCGGTCGTTCTTCTTCTCGGTCGTCTTGGCGCTCGTCGCCTGCGACAATCAGACCAAGGTTTCTGCGCCTGCCGCCGAGCTCGGCGTCGAGGCCCGCTTCCCCGTCCGCATGGGCATGGTGCTGTCCCAGCTGCGCATCGCCGCCACCGACCTCGAGAAGGCCCGCGGACTCATGGGGGTCACCAAGCTCAATGACGAGGAGGGCATGGCCTTCATGTATGATGCCGAGACCCAGATGCGTTTCTGGATGAAGGACACTCCGCTCGACCTCGACATCGCTTTCGTGGCGCGTGACGGCACCGTGCTCGAGGTCAAGACCATGACCGCCGGCGACACGGAGACCACCGCCTCGACGAGCGACCAGGTCCGTTTCACCGTCGAGATGCGCGCGGGTTGGTTCGGTCACTTCGGCGTCAAGCCGGGCGACAAGATCAGCGTCGAGGACATGCGCGTGGCCCTGAAGGCCCGCGGTTTCGACCCGGCGCGGTTCCTACCCTGATCAGAGGGAGCGCCAGATCAGCAGCAGGCCCGCGGCCACGCCGAGGCAGCCGAGCACGAAGGCCAGCGCCAGGCGTTCCGAGGGCGTCGTCCGGAAGATCCTCATGCTTTCGGCGTCAGCCGGGCGGCGGCTTCGCGTAGGAAGGCCGTGAGGCGGAGCAGGAAGTAAGGCGAGGGCGATCCGGCGATCGGTTCGAGGGCCTGTTCGGCGGCGGCGATCTCGGCGTCGAGGCGGCGAAAGGATTCGCGCCAAGCGGGGGCCGAGATGAGCTTGCGGGCGTCGCCGCCGGCGCGGAGCGCGGTCAGGAAGCCTTTGCCGGAGAGGTCGCGTTCGAGCAGCATCGGCAGCGTCAGCTTGCCGCTGGCGGCGTCGGTACCGAGCGTCTTGCCCGCCTTCGTGTCGTCCTGGAGCAGGTCGACCAGGTCGTCGTAGATCTGGTAGGCGATGCCGAGATGACGGCCGAAGACGGAGCAGGCCGTCACGTGTTCCGGGGGGCGGCCGGCGAGCAGCGCGCCGGCATGGCAGGCGCCTTCGAAGAGTTCGGCCGTCTTCAGGCGGATGTGGCGGTAGTAGTCTTCCAGCGAAAGGTCGTCCTGGCCGCGCGAGAACGTCTGGCAGACTTCGCCCGAGCAGACTTCGCGGGAGGCGCGGGCCACGATGCGGCAGAGGTCGGGGGTGGGGTGGTCGGCGGCGAGCACGAGCGCATGGGCGAATAGGGCGTCGCCGAAAAGGACCGCGGCGTGGGCGCCGTGGGTGCGGTTCGGGGTGTCGCTGCCATGGCGGGTGTCGGCGCCGTCCAGGACGTCGTCATGGACGAGCGTGGCGAGGTGGACCAGCTCGATGATGCCGGCGCCGCGCACGAGGGCTACGGGCGGAGGGCCGCCGGCGCCCGCGCCGAAGGCGAGCAGGGGTCGCAGTCGCTTGCCCGGGTGCGCGAGCACGTCCCTGACCATCGGACGCACTTCCGGTTCGAACGCGAGTTCCTGCGCCGCGAGGAATTTCTCGAGCGCAGCGAAGTGGGCTTCAAGGCCGGCGTGCAGCGGGGTGGACACGCCGCAATGTGCAGGTGAAAAAGGCCCTGCGCAAGCGCAGGATGCGGTAAAGCCGCCCAGGCGGCTTACGGGGCGAACTTCGTCTCGACCGAGATGATCACCTTGCCGCTGCTGGCGCAATCGGCGCAAGGGATGCGCTTGTCCAGCAGCTGGCCCTTCTGGGCTTCGCGGGTGAAGCCCAGGCCGCCGCACTTCTTGCAGGGGACCTGTTCGTTGGTCGTGACGCTGAGGTCCGCGCCGGCGTTGACCTCTTCGACGAATTTCTGGAGCGCGGCCGGGGTGTCCTCGAGCGTGGCGCATTCGACGAAGGCCTCGCGACGGAGCGTGAAGCGCTTGCCGACGAGGGGCGGATAGTTGGCGGTGAAGAGGAGGGCGACCGTGCCGACATGCATGCCCGAGATCTTGCCCGTGTCGCCGACCTTGGCGGGTTTGTCGAGGAGGAGGATGGCCATCGTGTCGACGCCGGCGGCGAGGACTTCGTTGGGGCCGGCGGCGGGCCAGGCGGCCTTGGCGAGGAAGCGGTTGTCACCCAGGTCCTGGATGAGGGAGTAGTTGATCGAGGCGAGATAGCCCGTGGCCTTGCTCGAGCCGTTGGGGGAGCCGTCGACGATACGCTGCGTGGCGAAAGCCGAGAAGAGGCGCTGCAGCTCCTTCGACGTCTCCGTGAAGCCCAGCTTGTTCATCTTCGAGAGCTGGAAGGTGCGGGTCGTCTTCGCGTCAGGAGGGGTCAGTGCGCGGAACGGCGTGATCACGACGGAGTTGTCGACCTCGTCGTCGGCAGCCTTGGGCTTCGTCGCGGGAGCCGTCGCGGTGGCGGCTGGAGCGGTGGCGGCCGGGGCGCCGGCGGCGGGAGCGGTCGCGGGTGCTGCGGCCGGCGCGGCATCGGCGGTCTTGGTGCCGAACGCGGTAGTCTGCGCCGAAACGGAGAGCGCGGATGCCAGGAGGGCGAGGAGCAGGCGCATGTTCATGTGGGATTAGTCGAGGGAGGAAAGGTCGCCTTCGGCCGGAGGCGGCGTGGACTTAGGCTTGGCCGGGGCCGGGCTGCTGTCGGAAGGGGTCACCGGCTTCTGGCGCTTAGGGCGGGCATCGTCCTCGTCCGTCTCATCGTCGTCCTCGTCCTCGGGGAGGTCGTCGTCCTCGGGGTTAGGCTTGTCGCCTCGGGCGATGCGTTTGCGACGGACGATCACCGAGCCCACGAAGATCGCGATCAGATAGAGGCCGAAGAGGGCGGCGACCAGGATGGCCAGCGAGATGAAGTCGCCGATCGGGGTGATGAGGATGGCCCCGATCGTGATGCCGGCGAACATGCCCCTCCAGGCTTTCAGCAGCGTCATCGGGCGGACGATCTCGAGCCACATGATGATGATCAGCGCGAGCGGGAACTGGAAGCAGAGTCCCGTGAGCAGCGACATCATCACCACGAGCGAGTAATAGTCCGACGCCTGCCAGTTGATCCGGATGTCCATGCCGTGGGCGACGTGGTGCACGACCACGATGGACATCGGCGTGAGCCAGAAGAAGGCCAAGGCGGCCCCGATCAGGAAAAGCACCAGCCCGGCGGCGCAGAACGGGATCAGGCCGCGCCGCTCCTTCTTGTTGAGGGCAGGGCCGACGAAACGGACGACCTCGTAGAGGAACACCGGCGAGGCGATGGCGATGCCGGCGGCGATCGCCGCGTACATCAGCACGGACCAGACACCCATGAACTGGGTTTCCTGGAGCTGCGTCGAAACGGCGGGCACGCTCACGAGCCACGAGGGGATGGACAGGACGCCGAGGAAGAGGAGGTCGCCCTGGACGGAAGGCTGGGACATGCCTTCGGGGTCGATCTGCTTGGCCCACTCCAGCGGCAGCTGCAGCAGCTGGGGGATCTCCTTGTAGAACACCAGCGCGATGGCCACGCCGATGGCGAAGACGCCCAGGACCCGCATCAGGGAGGTGCGCAGGTCCTCGATGTGCTCGAGGAAGGACATCTCGCTGCGGGGGCGATTGCGGCGAAGGAGGTTGGAAAGCATGGGGTTAGTCCTTGCGAAGGAGGTCCTTGATCACGTCAAGGCTGAGGCCGGACGACACGGAGTCTGATTCGGTCAGGAGCTTACGCAACATCTCAGACTTGGACTTTTGGAGCTCCATGACGCGTTCTTCGATGGTGCCCGCCGCGATCAGCTTGATGCTCGTGACGGTGCGGGTCTGGCCGATGCGGTGGGCGCGGTCCGTGGCCTGGGCTTCGGCGGCCGGATTCCACCAGGGGTCGAAGTGGATGACGGTGTCGGCGCCCGTGAGGTTGAGGCCCGTGCCGCCAGCCTTGAGCGACATGAGCATGACCGGGATGGACGGCGTCGAGTTGAACGTATCGCAGACGCCTTGGCGGTCCTTGGTGGAGCCGTCGAGGTAGCAGTAGGGGATGTCGCGGTCCTCGAGGGCTTCCTTGAGGAGCTGGAGCGCCGTGACGAAGGTCGAGAAGACCAGCATGCGGTGGCCGGCGTCCTTGGATTCCTCGACGAGTTCGAGGAAGGCCTGGAGCTTGGCGGAATCGGCTTCCTCCATCTTCGGGTCGAGGATGCGCGGATCGGCGCAGATCTGGCGGAGACGGAGGAGCTGGTTGAACGCCGCCATCTGGATGCGGGCCTGCGTGGCGCCGCCCATCTCCATCTCGAAGATCTCCTGGCGCGTGGATTCGAGGATCTCGTCGTAGATCTTCTTCTGGTTGTCCTCGAAGTCGCAGTAGACGATCTGCTCGATCTTGGCGGGCAGTTCGGGCGCGACGGCGACCTTGGAACGGCGGAGAATGTACGGCGCGGCCATCTGCAGCAGGCGGTCGTCGTGCCATTTGCGTTCCTCGGCCTGGACGCGTTCCTCGGGCTTGGGCAGGTAGCCCGGCATCAGGAAGCCGAAGAGCGAGCGCAGGTCTTCCAGGGAGTTCTCGACCGGCGTACCGGTGAGGATGTAGCGGCCTTTGGCGATGAGCTGCTTCACCGCCTTGGCGGCCTGGGCGCGGGCGTTCTTGATGTTCTGGCCTTCGTCGCAGATCGCGGCGCCCCACGTGATGAGGGAGAAGGCCGCGATGTCGCGGGTCAGCGTGCCGTAGGACGTGATGACCAGGTCGAAGCGCTGCAGGTATTCCTGCGCGGTGAAGCGGTTCTGGCCGTGGTGGGCGAGGACCTTGAGCGAGGGCGTGAAGCGGCGGGCTTCGCGGCGCCAGTTCTCGACGAGCGAGGCGGGGCAGACGACGAGACAGGGGCCGTCTTCGGGCCGATGCTGACGCAGGGCTTCCATGAACGCCAGCGCCTGCACGGTCTTGCCGAGGCCCATCTCGTCGGCCAGGAGGCCGCCGAGGGAATTGTTATGGATATGCCAGAGCCAGGCCACGCCGACCTGCTGGTAGATGCGGAGCATCTTGCCGAGCTCCTCGCGGATGGGCGCGGGCTGCAGCTTGGAAAGGTTGCGGATCGCGGAGGAGCGCTTGCTCCAGGTCTCGGGCGGCGCGAAGGCGGCCTGCAGTTCCTCGGCGATGGCGTCGGCGCTCGCGAGGTCGGCGTACCCGATCTTCAGGTTGAGGTCCAGGTCCACGTCGCGCTTCGCCTCGCCGGTGATGCGGCGCTGGGCGTTGCGGATCGACTCCATGAGCTCCGGCGTGATGAGGCGCGGGCCCTGGTCGGTGTAGAAGAACATGCGGCCGCTGGAGAGGGCCTCCTGGATGACCTTCGGGGATTTGCCCTCGGGGTCGATGCCGATGGCGAAGCGGAAGCCGTCGTTCTCCTCGGCGGCGTCGCACTTCGCCTTGGCGAGGTCGACGTTGCGGAGCGAATGCGAGAGGTTGTGGGTGAAGAACGCGCCGTTGTCCGTCATCAGCAGCTTGTGATGGCGGGCGAGGAAGTTGAGCACCTGGATCGTGCCGGCGAGGTACCATTCGCGGGTCGTGGTCTCGAGCGTGAAGCCGCTGCGCTGGAGCACGTCGCGGAGTTCGGCGACCGGGCCGGAAGACTGCTGAGGCAGGCGGATGCGCAGCCACTTCATCGAGCCGTCGACCCACGGGCGGTCGTCGCGGCCGCGTTCCTGCGAACGGACTTCCTGCTCTTCGGGGCCGTCGTCGGGGGCTTCGCCCGCGGCGTTGGTCTGCGGCGTGGCGACGGGTTCGTCGAGGTGTTCGTGGACCTTGTCGAGCTGGTCGCCGTCCCAGGTGAGGGCGGTTTCCGGCGCGTTGGCCATGCGGAAGATCTTCAGGCCCTTGCCGATGGCGAGGAGCTGGCGCAGGTGGCGGCGGGTGAGGGGAAGGATACCCTGCAGCTTGCCGTGGCAGAGGTTCTCCAGGATCGCCAGGAAGAAGACCGTGTCGGCTTCGATGGTCCAGGCCTTGCTACGATCGAGGTTCTCGGGCGCGACCTGGGCGCCGTCGACGCGGAGCTCGAGGCGGCAGATGATCTCGTCGCGCGCGGCGGCGGTGACGATGTTGGGCGGGATGATGAAGCGCACCTCGATGGGCGTGCCGCGTTTCTCCGAGAGAGTGAGGGATTTGAGCCGGGGTCCTGCCGGGGTCGTCTCCGCTTCCTTTGACTTTTCCTTCTTAGTGTCCGCCGTCTTTTCCTTGGTCGTGGCCGTCGTCGCCGTTTTCCCCGGCGGGCCGGCGGGCTTCGGCGGCGGCGCCGTCTCGGCCTTGAGGTAGCCTTCCTTGGTGGCGAGCACGAGGTAGGCCGCCACGGAATGCACGCAGAGCTTCCTCCGGCCGACCGAGACTTCGCAGCCGCATTCGTTGCGCTGGAAGGTGACCGAGCGGAGGTTCCAGCGGGCTTCGCGGGATTCGGTGCCGTCATCGACCAAGGCTTCCGCGACGGGGGGAGTCCAGAGGGCCTTCTTGACCTTGCCCTTGGCCACCAGCTCCTTGGCGAGGAGCACGGTCGCTCCGCCCGCGAGATCGACGAGATCGTCTTCGGAGATGTTGGGCAACGGCTGACGCGGCGCCATGGTGAGGGTGTGCGGTGAAAAGCGTCGTCCGAAAGGACGCGCCAAAGGAGGGAAAACCTGGTGGGAAGACGTATCGCCTTAGACGGCGACGTCTTGGACCGGGACTCCTGGGTGCATCTCGAAGATGCCTACGGGGGTCGTCGGGCCTGTCATCACGATGGAATAATCATCGCCGATGCCAATGATAATCTGCCCTCCGGGCATATTTACCGTCAAATCCGCGTCAACCAGGCCCATTTTGCGGGCCACGGCGGCCGAAGCCGAAGAGGAGGAGCCGGAAGCCATCGTGTAGCCGGCGCCGCGCTCCCAGATCTCGATCCGCACGTTATTGCGGTCGATGATCTTCATGAACTGCACGTTGGTGCGGTTCGGGAAATTGGGGTGTACCTCGAGGTGCGGGCCGTAGGTCTTGGCGAGGTCGGGCGTGAGGTCGTCGACGGGGATCACGCAGTGCGGATTGCCGACGGTGGCGGCCCAATACTTGAAGGTCTTGCCGAGGACGGTGATCTCTTCGCCGAGGACATCGCGGTCGGCGCCGACGTGCGGGATGACGGGCGCGCGGAAGGAGACCTTGCCCATCTCGACGCGGATGCGGTTGCCGCCGTCGAAGACTTCGCAGCGGACGATGCCGCCGAGGGTATGCAGGCGGAACTCCTGGCCTTCCTTGATGCGCTTGGTCTCGAGGAGGTGGCGGCAGAAGATGCGGATACCGTTGCCCGACTTCTCGGCCTCGGAGCCGTCGGGATTCAGGATGCGGAGCCCGAAGGTGCCGTCGGTGCGTTCGATCGGTCCGTAGAGGATGCCGTCGGAACCCAGGCCGAAGTGGCGGTGGCAGACCTTGCGGATGGCTTCGGGCGAAAAGAGGGCGGGGCAGTCCTTCGGCTCGAGGACGAGGTAGTCGTTGCCGAGGGCGTGGTATTTGGCGAAACGCATGTTCGCTTCTGATTGGGCGTTAAAGGAGCTTTTGGCAAGCAAGGGGTGCCGCCGTTCCATCTGTCGGCTTTATTTCCCTCGGTCGCAGGCTTACAGCTTGCCCATGCGCCTCCTGCCCCTGGTTGCCCTGTTCTGCGGAATCACGCTCGTCGCGGCCGATAAGCGGCCCCCCAACATCGTGCTGCTCTATGCGGACGACATCGGCTGGGGGGATCTCGGCTGCTACGGAGCCAAGGTCATCCCGACGCCGAACCTCGATCGCCTCGCCGCCCAAGGCACCCGCTTCACCGATGGTTACTGCGTCGCGGCGACCTGCACGCCTTCACGTTACTCCTTGCTCACCGGCGAATATGCGTGGCGCCGCAAGGGCACCGGCGTGCTGCCCGGCGACGCGACGATGATCATCAAGCCGGGCCGCCCGACGCTCCCGGCGAGCCTCGCCAAGCTGGGGTACGCGACCGGCGTGGTCGGCAAGTGGCATCTGGGCCTCGGCGCCGGCGTGGTGGATTGGAACAAGCCGATCGCGCCTTCACCCAACGAGATCGGCTTCGGCTATTCGTTCATCATGGCCGCCACGGGCGACCGCGTCCCGACGGTCTTCGTCGAGAACGGCCGCGTGGTCGGACTCGATACGCAGGATCCGATCGAAGTGAATTACAAGAAGCCCTATCCGGGCGACCCCGACCTCACGTCGCCCGCCGAACGCGCGAAGCTGAAGATGGATTGGTCGCACGGACATAACATGGCGCTGGTCAACGGCGTCGGCCGACTCGGCTGGATGAAGGGCGGGAAGTCGGCGATCTGGAATGACGAGACGCTGGGCGACACGTTCTGCGACAAGGCCTGCGGTTTCATCGCGGCCAACAAGGACAAGCCGTTCTTCCTCTATTACGCCGCGCATGAATGCCACGTCCCGCGCCTGCCGAACCCCCGCTTCCTCGGCAAGACCCCGTTGGGCCCGCGTGGCGACGCCGTCGTCGCGTTCGACGAACAGTGCGGCCGCATCCTGGCCGAACTCGAGAAGCATGGGCTGACCGGCGAGACGCTCGTGGTCATGTCCTCCGACAACGGGCCGGTGCTCGATGACGGCTACAAGGACCAAGCCGTGGAGTTGAACGCCAAGGCCGGTCATCTTCCGGCCGGCCCCTTCCATGGCGGCAAATACAGCATCCTCGAAGGAGGCACGCGCGTGAGCCTCATCGCCCGCTGGCCGGGCCGGACGCCCGCCGGCAAGGTCTCCGATGCGATGGTCTCGCAGGTCGATTTCGCGGCGACGTTCACCCGGCTCGCCGGCGGCGATCCCGCGGAGCTCCTGAAGATCGACGGCGTCGATGTCTCCGCCGCCTTCCTCGGCGGCGCCGGCCGCGACCATGTCATCTCAAGCACGCAGGCTTTGCAGCTGTCCTATCGCGATGCCCGCTGGAAGTTCGTCCCCGGCATCGGACATCGCCGTGGCAAGTCACCCGCGGTCGTCGACCGTACCGAGCAGAACGATGAGGTCGAGAACCTCAACGCGGCCAACGACCGGCTCTTCGACCTGCAGGACGATCCGGGCGAGCGCAAGAACGTCATCGCCGAACACCCTGATGTGGCGGCCCGACTCAAGGCCTTGCTCGACGCCCAGAAGGCGAAGGGCTTCAATCAGGCGTTACCGAAGTAATCGGTCGAATAATTTCGGAGCATCGCCTTGTCCCGACTTGAAGCGGAGGGAGGAAGGGTGATGCTCGACGCATGAGCCAGACCCCCATCCGAGTCCTATGCGTCGGCGCCGGCCATATGGGCCGTTCGCACGCCCTCGCTTACCATAAGCTCCCTGGCTTCCGGATCGTCGGCCTTGTCACCCGTTCCGCCGATTCCCGTGCCAAGCTCAACGCCGAGCTCGGCGGCGGATATGAGGAGTTCGGAGACTTCCATGCCGCGCTGAAGGCGACCAAGCCTGATGCGGTCTCGATCTCGAGCTACCCCGACACCCACGCCGAATACGCCGTCGCCGCCCTCGAGGCCGGTTGCCACGTCTTCGTCGAGAAGCCCCTGGCCGTGTCCGTCGCCGAGGCCGAGCAGATCGTCGCCAAGGCCAAGGCCGCGAAGCGCAAGGTCGTCATCGGTTACATCCTGCGCCACCACCCGGCCTGGACCCAGTTCATCAAGACCGTGCAGACGCTCGGCAAGCCGCTCGTCATGCGCATGAACCTCAACCAGCAGAGTTCCGGCGAGAACTGGAAGACCCATCGCGCGCTGATGCAGACGTGTAGCCCCATCGTCGACTGTGGCGTCCATTACGTGGACGTGATGTGCCTCATGACCGGTAGCCGGCCGGTCCGGGTCTCCGGTATCGGCGCCCGCTTGTCCGACGAACTGCCCGCGGGCATGGTCAATTACGGTCAGCTCCAGGTGACGTTCGCCGACGGCTCCGTCGGCTGGTACGAGGCCGGCTGGGGTCCGATGATGTCCGAAGAGGCTTTCTTCGTGAAGGATGTCGTGGGCCCTAAGGGTTCCGTGACCATCGTGGCCGGCAAGGGTTCGCAGGAAGGCAATTCGGCCGACGTCGACGGACATACCGGCGCGCAGGCGCTGAAGGTGCACCACGCGGCGCTCGGAGCGGACGGCAAGTTCGCCAAGCCCGACCAGCTCGTCCCGACCGAAGCCGACCCCGGCCATGACGGGCTCTGCGAGCGGGAGCAGGCTTATTTCGAGAAGGCCATCCGCGAAGACATCGACCTCACCGCGCACATGGAAGACGCCGTGAACTCGATGCGCATCGTCGCCGCGGCGGACCAGTCTTTCCGCGAAGGCCGCACGATCAATCTCTGAGCGGCCATGGCCCATCCTAACCTCGTCTTCATGGGCGTCTCCGGCTGCGGCAAGAGCACCGTGGCGGAGATGTACGCGCAGCGCACCGGCGCGACGTTGATCGAAGCCGACGCTTTTCATCCGCCGGAAAACATCGCGAAGATGAGCGCGGGCACGCCGCTGACCGACGCCGACCGGGCCGGCTGGCTCGCCGCGATGGCCGCGCGTCTCGCCGAGGGCAAGGCCCACGGCGAAGCAATGGTCGTGACGTGCTCCGCCCTCAAGAAGGCCTACCGAGACCGACTCCGCGAAGGGGACGCCGACCTCTTCTTCGTCTTCCTCGACGGCAGCCAGGAGCTCCTGCAGGCCCGCCTCGACGCGCGCAAGGGCCACTTCATGCCGCCCGGCCTGCTCGGCAGCCAGCTCGCCACGCTGGAACGACCGAACCTCGCGACCGAGCAGTGCCTGCACGTCAGCATAAGTCTTTCGCCGGAACAGATCTGCGCGACGGTCGGCGTGGCGATGCGCCGCTTCGCCTGAAAAGCAGAAGGCCCGCGCAATGGCGGGCCTTCGTCGGTTAGGACGGAAGAGGCTTACTTCTTCCAGACGACCTTGGACGGCTCGATGACGCTCGTCTTGTCGAGGGTCGGGAAGCCTTCCGGGACGGGCAGGGTGACCTTGCCGGTGGCGGCCCATTCGGTGGAGCGGGCGAGGATGGTCTGGAAGCCGACGCAATGCAGGGCGTCGAAGGAGGTGTCGCCGACCCAGAGGTGACCCATGGAAGTCGTGACGACGCGTCCTTTGTTGAAGGGGGCGTACCAGACCATCGGTTCGTGCATGTCGGTGCCGCCGGCTTCGGGCTTGGAGTAGGAGCTTGAGAGCACGTGCATGTGGTCGGCGCTGCCGCGCATGCGGCCGTAGAGTTCATCCGTGGCATGGAGCCATTCGGCCGGGAGGCCCTGCATGATCGGGTGCGTGCCGTCGCGGGTCTTGAGCGTGTAGGCGTGCTTGGAGCCGTGGCCGGAGCCGAAGCCCTTCGTGGTGATCTTCTCGTCGGCGTCGACAAGGGCGACGGCATGGCCGGTCTTGTCGTCGACGGCGATGCGGTTGCCGAAGGTGGCGCCGCGCCAGCCGGCGCAGATCATCTCGTTGAAGTTGTCCCAGCCGGCGAAGGCGTTGTTGGCCGCGTGGACGTTGACCAGGCCGCCGCCGTTCAGCACGAACTCGGTGAAGGCGTCCTTCATGGCGCCGCCCCATTCCTGGCCGTTATAGTTGTTCACGATGACCTGATAGTCGCCGAACTTCGGGACCCACTGTTCCCATTCGGCGGCGTGGGCCTTGTTGAACGCGGATTCTTCGGCGTTCCATTCCTTCATCGCGGCGTCGAAGGCTTTCTTGGCGGCGGCGTCGCCAGCCTTGGGCTTGCCCGGCTTCGCCTTGGCGAAGGCGGCAGGGGCGGTCGAGACGTCGACCTTGAAGAGGCCTGTCGCTTCGAGGGTCGCCTTGCAGGACTCGGTCGTGCGGGCCCAGTCGTGATTGTTGCGTCCGTCGATGATCAGGACGCGGATCTTCTCGGCGGCGCCGAGCGGCAGGGCCAGGAGGGCGAGCAGGCAGACGAGCCCGAGCTTGTGCAGGGTTTTCATGGGGAGAACCCCATTGGAGGCATTTCCCGGTGGCGGGCGAGCGTTTTTAGGAACGGTCCAGCGACCGGTAGTGAATCGCTTCCAGGAGGTGGGCGGTGGCGATGCGTTCGGCCCCTGCGAGATCGGCAATCGTGCGCGCGACGCGGAGGATACGGTCGTAGGCCCGGGCGGAAAGGCCGAGTTTTTCCATCGCCTGCTGCAGCAGGTCGCCCTGGGCCTGCTCCAGCAGGCAGCATTCGCGGAGCTCACGTCCGCCCAGCAGCGCATTGCAACCGCCGGTCCGGCTGCCGAAGCGGAGGCGTTGCTTCGCCCGCGCCGCCTCTACGCGTCCACGGATGGCGGCGGAGGGCTCGCCGGGCGCGGCGTCGCGGAGTTCTTCAAGCGTCAAGGCCGGCGCCTCGATCTGGATGTCGATGCGGTCGAGGAGCGGCCCGGAGATCTTGCCGCGGTATTTCCGCACCTGCATCGGCGAGCAACGGCATTCGCGTCGTCGGTCGCCGAGATGGCCGCAAGGACAGGGGTTCATCGCGGCGACGAGCATCAGCCGCGAGGGCAGGGTGACCTTGGCCGCCGCACGCGAGACGGTCACTTGCCCGTCCTCGAGCGGTTGTCGCAGGACTTCTAGGGCGGAGCGACGGAACTCCGGCAGCTCGTCGAGGAACAGCACGCCGAGGTGCGCGAGCGAGACTTCGCCCGGGCCGGGGATGGCGCCGCCGCCGATGAGGCCGATGTCGCTGATGGTATGATGGGGTGAACGAAAGGGGCGCCGCCAGCCGTGTCGTGCGTCCGTCAGCCCCGTGCCAGCCGCCGAATGCACGCCGAGGATCTCGAGGAACTCTTCCGCGTCCGGCTGCGGCAGAATCGTGGGGATCCGTTTCGCGATGAGCGATTTCCCGGAGCCGGGTGGCCCGATCATCAGGAGGTTATGTCCGCCCGCGGCCGCGACTTCCACCGCGCGCCGGATGGCCGCCTGCCCCTTCACTTCGGAGAAGTCAGGTTGGCCGTCGGCCGCGTAGGCGTCCGCGAACTGCGGCGGAGCCAGCGGCTCGACTTTGCGCTCACCGGTGAGGAAGCGGAGCGCGCCATCGAGCGTGTCCGCCGGAATGGCCTCGATTCCTCCGACCAATGCGGCCTCCTCGGCGGAGGCGCGCGGCAGGATGACGCCACGTAGCCCGGATTTCCTGGCCAGGATCGCCATCGCCACGCCGCCGCGGACGGGACGCGTCGCGCCGCTGAGGCCGAGTTCGCCGGCGATGAGGTAGTGCTTCAGGAACGCGCGGTCGAGCTGACCCGTCGACGCCGCGATGCCGAGTGCGATGGGCAGGTCGTAGATCGCGCCTTCCTTCTTCAGGTCGCCTGGAGCCAGGTTGATCGTGGTGCGGGTCTCCGGTAGGCGGAGGCCGCTGTTCTGAAGCGCCGATTGAACCCGCTCTTCCGATTCCTTGACCGCGGCATCCGGCAGGCCGACCAACCAGAGTCCGAATTCGCCCATCTCGCCGGAGTTGACCTCGATCTCCACGGGGACGGCTTCGACGCCGACCAAGGCGGCGGAACGGATGACGGAGAGCATGCCGCAGGGCAGGGGTAATCGCAGGTTGCCACAATCCCCGACGTTTGGGGCTTAATTCTCGGCAAAAGTGCCCATTGCTGGGTGGTTTACCTTGGCAACCCTTGCTCGGTTCGGCTGTCTTAATGGCTGCCTTTCATGCTTTTCCGATTCGTCCTGCTCGGTCTATTCCTCTCGCCCTTGGCTTCCTTCGGCGTCCTGCCGCCGTTCGTGGAGAAGAACTGCGTCGAATGCCACGACGCCGACACGAAGAAGGGCGGGCTCGACCTGACCGCCTTGAAGTCCGATCTGTCCGACGCGAAGTCCTTCGACGCCTGGGTCAAGGTCTTCGACCGTACCGCGAGCGGCGAGATGCCCCCGAAGAAGAAGGCTCGTCCGGATGCCGCTCAGCAATCCGCCTATCTCGCCGACCTTTCCGCTCTCCTCGTCCGCCAGGAATCCGCCCGCTTCGCTTCGCAGGGGCGGGCAGTCGAGCGCCGCATGAACCGCTTCGAATACGAGAACGCCGTGCGCGACCTCCTGCAGGCTCCTTGGCTGGACCTGAAGGAGATCCTGCCCGAAGACACGGACGCCTTCCGCTTCAACAAGACCGGTCAGGCGCTCGACGTCTCGCATGTGCAGCTGCAGCGATACCTCACGGCCGCCGAAGCCGGCCTGAAGTCGGCCTTCCTTTCCTCGGTCGAGAAGCCCGATGCGTCTCCTAAGCGCTATTACGCCCGCCAGCAGGGCAGTTATACCGGCAAGATGAAGTTCTCGGAGTTCAACACTTCGCCCGAGCGCGCGACCTTTCCGACGCTCGGGTTCGCCGGCCAGCCGGACGTCCGTCGCGGCGATGCCAAGATCACCGTCGGCAAGTCGGATCCCAAGCTCCGCGATGAGGAGGGCGTGGGCGTCGTGCATGGCGCCTATGAGCCGGTGGAGCCTAACTTCGGCACGTTCCACGCTCCGGCCGACGGACGTTATAAGCTCAAGCTGTGCGGGCATTCCGTCTGGGTCGGCCCCGGCAAGGCCACCGGCAA
Source organism: Opitutia bacterium (assembly GCA_947456525.1). Taxonomy (GTDB): domain Bacteria; phylum Verrucomicrobiota; class Verrucomicrobiia; order Opitutales; family UBA953; genus UBA953. Next base: position 11,499 of record CANGRI010000015.1, on the reverse strand, counting down.
GGGCCCGGCGCGCTGGTACATCCCCGACCTCGATGACATCTCCAAGGGCCATCGTCCGGAGCCGGTCACGGTCTATGCCTTGACGCATCCGCGCATCCTGCGCCGCATCGGCAACGTCGACTTCAATCCCGAGGTGACCGTCAACGAACTCGATGTCGTCCTCAAGGCAGGCGAGACCATCCAGATCGACACCGTGCGCTTCTATCGTTCCCGTCCGGGCGCCAGCCGCGCGCAGAATCCTCTCGCGACGCCCGAAGGCCAGCCGGGCCTCGTGATGCGCTGGATCGAGGTCGAAGGCCCCCTGGCTCCCGAGTGGCCGTCTGCTCCGTATGCCGTGCTGTTCGACAAGCTGTCACCGAAGCGCGCGGTCGGTTCGCCGCTCCGCTATGACGTCGAGGCCGCGGATGCTCCTAAGGAAGCCGAGCGGTTGCTGCGCCGTTTCGTGAAGCAGGCATACCGCTCGCCCGTTTCCGCGCAGGAGGAAGTGCGCTTCCTGTCCGTCGTTCTCGGCGCTATGAAGTCGGGCAGCACGTTCGCCGAGGCCATGCTCGCCGGCTATACCGCCGTGCTCTGCTCGCCTTCGTATCTCTACCTGCAGGAGAAGCCCGGCCGCCTCGACGATCACGCCTTGGCCGCCCGTCTGGCTTACTTCCTGTGGAATTCCCCGCCGGATGCCCAGCTCCGTTCGCTGGCTGCGGCCGGCACGCTGCATGAGCCGAAGGTCCTGCGCGAGCAGACCGAGCGCTTGCTGGCAGACCCTCGTTCTTCGCGCTTCGTCGACACGTTCACCGACTATTGGCTCGATCTGCGCAAGGCTGGTGCCAACGACCCGGACAACCTGCTTTATCCTGATTACTATCTCGACGACCATCTCGTCGAATCGGCCCGCGACGAAAGTCGTGCCACCTTCGCCGAACTCATCCGCGGCAACTTGCCCGCCCGCAACATCGTCGACGCCGATTTCGTGTTCGTGAACGAACGCCTGGCGGCGCTCTATCAGCTCCCCCCCGTGGCGGGAGCCAAGCTCCAGAAGGTCGCTTTGCCCAAGGACAGCGTGCGCGGCGGTTTCATGACGCAGGCCGCGGTGCTGAAGGTGACCGCCAACGGCACCACGACTTCGCCCGTGACCCGCGGCGCGTGGATCATGGAACGCGTGCTCGGCCGCAAGCCGCCGCCCCCTCCCGTCAGCGTGCCGGCCGTCGAGCCTGATACGCGTGGCGCCACCACGATCCGTCAGCAGCTCGAGAAGCACCGCAAGCTCGAGTCCTGTTCCGCCTGCCACACCAAGATCGACCCGCCCGGCTTCGCCTTGGAGAACTTCGACGTCATGGGCGGCTTCCGTGACCGCTATCGCGCCCTCGACGGCAAGACCCCCGAGGTCGGCATCGGCAAGAACGGCCAGAAGTATGCCTTCCATAACGCCTTGCCGGTCGAGGCCTACGGCGAACTCGACGGCAAGAAGTTCAAGGACATCCGCGAATTCAAGAAGATCGTCGCCGCCGAAGACCGTCAGCTGGCGCGTAACATCGTCGGACAACTGACGGTCTACGCCACCGGCGCCCCCGTCGGCTTCTCCGATCGTCCCAAGGTCGAGGCGATCCTCGAACAGGCCAAGGACGGCCATTACGGCGTCCGCGATCTCGTCCACGGGCTTGTTTCCAGCGACCTTTTCCTTAACAAATAATCTTACCCCGATGTCTTCCCCGTCCCTCAGTCCGGCCAACACGCCATACGTCGCGTTCAAGCGTGCCGTCTCCCGCCGCCGCTTCCTCGCGGGCACCGGCGTGCTGCTGGCCTTGCCGATGCTCGACGCGATGACCCCTGCCTTCGCGGCCGCGGCTCCGGCGACGGCCAAGCCCCGCCGCATGCTGGGAATCTGCAATAATCTCGGCCTGGTCCCTGATTACTTCTTTCCGACGGGCAAGGGCAAGGACTACAAGGCCTCGCCTTACCTCGAGCTGCTGCAGGCGCACCGCAAGGACTTCAGCGTTTTCTCGGGCGTCTCGCACCCCGACGTCGACGGCGGTCATCCGGCCGACAACTGCTTCCTGACGGCGGCTCCGCATCCCAGCAGCGGCGGCTTCCGCAATACGATCTCCCTCGACCAGTTCATGGCCGAACGCATCGGCCACCTGACCCGGTTCCCGTCGATGACCTTGGGCGTGAACTGCGCCCGCGGCTCCCGCAGCCTTTCCTGGACGGCCGGCGGCGTCATGATCCCGACGGAAGAGAAGGCCTCCGAAGTCTTCCGCAAGATGTTCATGGGCGGTTCCGCCGCCGAGGTGCAGGCTCAGGAGCGTCGTCTGCAGCTAGGCCAGAGCATCCTGGACGCCGTAGGCGGCCAGGCCGGCGAGCTCCGACGCGCGATGGGCGCGCAGGACCGCGACCGCCTCGACCAGTACTTCACCAGCGTCCGCGAACTCGAACAGCGCATGCAGATGTCGAAGGAATGGGAGAAGAAGCCCCGCCCCGTCGCCAAGACTTCCGCGCCGCTCGATCCGAGCAGCCCCAAGGAGTACATGGACAAGGTCCGGCTGATGTACGACATGGCCCGCCTCTGTTTCGAGACGGACTCCTCGCGCGCGGTGACCCTCATGCTGGACAGCGTCAACACACCCGCGCTCGACATCGACCACGTCCATACGACGACCGACGGTTACCATAGCCTTTCGCACCACGGTAAGTCGGCCAAGAAGCTCTCGCAGCTCAAGGACATCGACAGCATGCATATGCGCCTGCTCGCGAAGCTCATGGAAGACCTCAAGGCTTCGAAGGAAGACGGTGCGCCGCTCCTTGATCGCACGATGATCCTCTACGGCAGCAATCTCGGCAACGCCAGCGCCCACACGACGACGAACCTGCCGACCCTGTTCATGGGCGGCGGTTTCAACCACGGCCAGCACCATGTGTTCGACACGGAGCACAATTACCCGTTGCCGAACCTCTTCGTCTCGATGCTCCAGCGCATGGGCATCGACGCCGATAAGTTCGCCTCGTCCACGGGCACGATGCGCGGGATGAACTTCGTCGGCTAAGGGCGGCGGGCCTTACTCGTCGTCATCGTCATCCGCCGTGGGGTCGAGCTGCAGGCCTAGGGTCTTGAGCCCTTTGCCATGCGCGCCCATGAACTCGCGGGGATAGCGCTCGCCCGGGCGGGTCTGCGCCCAGATCGCTCGGTTGAGGGTGTCGTCGTCGATGCGGTCCGGCTGGGTGAAATCCAGCGCTTCGAACTGCGCGGTCAGGCGATCGTCACCGACGGGGAAGGGCGGCCAGAAGCCGGTCTTTTTGGCCGCCGCCGGGCGCTTCTCGTTGAGCTTCTGCTTGGGCGTCAGGCTCGTATAAGGCGTGAGGTCGGCCTGGGTCGTGAAGCAGTCCTCCATCGTCGGCGAGGCCGCGACCACCTGGTTCATCGGCGGGATGCCGAGGATGCGGGACATCGTGTGGAGCACCGAGGTCTGGTTGTAGAACTTGCTGATGAGCGCGCCCTTCTTGGCATAAGGGCTGACGACGAGGCAGAAAGAGCGGTGGCCGTCGACGTGGTCGCCGCCGGTCTGCGGGTCGTCCTCATTGACGAAGATCGCCATGTCCTTCCAGAAGCGGCTTTTCGAGAGGCCTTCGATGACGCGCCCGAGGGCGAGGTCATTGTCCGCCACGTAGGACTTCGCGGTCAGCTCGCCGGCGGTGTGGTCGTTGGGCAGGTAGATGATCGTCAGGTCGGGGAACGTCCCTTTCTTCTCCAGTTCCGCAAGGTCCTTCAGGAAGTGGTCGGCGCGCGTCTGGTCGGGGATTGCCATGTCCCAGCCAGGGTAGCCCGGGCAGCTGTAGCGGCGGAGGGCGTCGACGAAGAAGGTCGTGGTGAAGGCCGTCTTGCCGCCACCGTTCTGACGGTCGGTGTAGAAGTCGTCATAGGTCTTCCCTTGGAGCTTCGTCAGCTTGTCCATCTCGCCGTAGTTACGGAAGGACCGCCCGTGGAGCAGGGCATGGTCCCAGATGAAGCCGCAGCCGGCGAAGAACAGCGAATCCGTCCCGAAATCGTAGGCGCAGCGGTAGCCGACGCGGTCTTTTTCGCGATAGGGCCCGACGATGCCTTGGTTGGCCCAGGCGTGTCCGTCGGACGAGTTCACGCCGTTGCAGTAGTAGTTGTCGAGCAGCGGCCAGCGCTCGGCGATCGCGTGGTGGTTCGGGGTCACGTCGCGCGGGAAGAGGACGAGCTTCGGCTCGGCGTTGCCGCGGCTCATGTCGCCGAAGACCTGGTCGAAGGTGCGGTTCTCCTTGATGATGTAGACGACGTGCTTGATCGACGAAGGCTGGCCGACTTCGGCCGGCACGGGCACCGGCGCCGCCGTGGCGGTGGTCGTCAGCGGGCCTTTGGCGTAACGGAGGGCGTGGGCGAGGTGAGCGGCGGCGCGGGCGCGTGCGTCGTATTCGGCCACGGTCTTCGCCGAGGTCGGAATCGCCACCTTCTGGACGCCGTTGCGGACATTGCCCACGAAGAGCTGGCCATCGCGGACGCGCACGGCGCCAGGATACCAGCCGGAAGGGATGAGCCTCGGCTCGGAATTAGCAGTCAGCAGGTCGAGGCAGACGATCGCATTGATGCCCGCGTTGGCGGCGTAAAGCATCTTTCCGTCCGCGGAGAGGGCGAGTCCGTCGGTGAGCATGCCCCAGGGCAGGTCATGGTCGGGTTTCGTATCCAGGGTCTGCGTGACCTTGTGCGTCGACGTATCGACGACGCTCACGCTGTCGCCGCCGACGTTGGCGACGAACAAGCGGTGGCGAGCCGCATCGAGGAGGACTTCGGAAGGGTGGAGGCCGACGACGGTCCTTCCGGTCTCGCGTAAGGAGGACGCGCCGACGTCGACGAAACTCAGGGTGCCGCGGAGGGCGATCGTGCGTTTGTCGACCGCGACCAGCGTGCCGCCGGAGGCCTCGGCGAGGTCTTCCGTTCCGGGGGCGTTACCGCCGAAGTTGGAGACGAAGGCGGTTTTTCCGTCGGTGGAAAGGGCGACGCCATACGGGCAGACGCCGACGGCGATGGAGGTGATCACCTTGCGGTTCGTGAGGTCGACCATCGCGAGCTGGTTCGTCATCGAGAGGGTCACCAAGGCCTTCTTGCCGTCAGGGGTCAGCGCGATGCCCAGCGGATTCACGTTCTTGGCCCCGCCTGAGACGTCGATCGACTCGCCCCACGTGATCTTGCCGTCTTCCGCGACCTTGGCCTGGTAGAGGTGGGTGCGTCCTCCGGAGACAAGCACGCTGGCGCCGTCGGCCGCAACCGCGAGGCCATGCATCGAGCCGCCTCCTTTGACAATCGGGTAGTCGGCCTTATGGATGACCTGCATCGTCGCCGCGTCGAGGCTCGCGAGGACCGTCGTCGTCTTCACGAGGAGGAACTTGCCGCCGCGGGCGAACTCGATCGCCAGGAGGCGCCCCGGGACGTCCACCAGTTCGCCGACGGTATCGAGCTGCTGGCCGCTGTAGACCTTCTTGTTGTCGGCCGGCCGTTCGTTCATCCAGGCCTCGTCGCGTACAGGGGCGTGGCCGGAAGCAGTCGGCTTATCGGCACCGACGAGCGTCAGCGCGATCAATAGGGACAGCAGGGCGGGGTGGGCCTTGTTCATACGCATAGCCGTAGCGTGACGTTCCTCCGGGGACAAGCAGGGCTCTCGGGTTTATTTGGCTGATACCTGCCAAATGCGTGCGGTTCGACGCTTGCCCGTTTTCCCTCCCACGGCAGATTCGGGCTCACCCCTGTTTCATGAAAATCTCGAAACTCAAAGATGCCGCCGCGATGGGCCAGGCCGCTTCCGCTCACGGCGCCAAGGTGCTCCGCGAAGTCCTGGCCAAGAAAGGCCGCGCGCATGTCATCGTCGCCACCGGCGCCAGCCAGTTCGAGACCCTGAAGTGCCTCGTCAAGGAGCCGGGCATCGATTGGTCCAAGGTCGCCGTATTCCATCTGGACGAGTATGTCGGCCTGCCGGAATCGCACGGGGCCAGCTTCCGTAAGTACCTGCGTGAGCGCTTTGTCAGCCTGCTCCCGGCCAAGCCTTACTTCATCCCGGTCGACGGCGACGCCAAGGACCTGGCCGCCGAACTCAAGCGACTCAACGAGCGGATCGCCGCCTGCCCAATCGACCTCTGCTTCGCCGGCATCGGCGAGAATTCCCACCTCGCGTTCAACGACCCGCCCGCCGATTTCACGACCGAAGTACCTTATATCGTGGTGAACCTCGATCACGCCTGCCGCCAGCAGCAGTTTGGCGAAGGCTGGTTCCCGACCTTCGATGACGTGCCGAAGCAGGCCGTATCGATGTCGATCCGTCAGATCATGAAGAGTTCTTGCATCATCCTGTCCGTCCCCGACAAGCGTAAGGCTGCCGCCGTCAAGGGTACGGTCGAAGGTCCGGTGACGCCGGCCTGTCCTGCTTCGATCGTCCAGCGGCATGCAGATTGCACGCTTTACGTCGACGAGGCTGCCGCGTCGGAACTTACCCGCTGACCCGTGTCCGTCGCCCCTTCTCAGCGTATCCTTGGCCGTGACCCTTCGACGGGTAAGGGTATCGCGGTCACGACCGAAGGCGGCGTGATCAAGGCGATCGATTTCGCTGAGCATAACGAGAGGCAGTGGCTCAGCGCCGGCTTCGTCGACCTGCAGGTCAATGGTTATGCCGGGCATGACCTCAACGGCCCGACGCTCGACGTCGCTACCGTGCGAAATCTTTGCCAGGCCTTGCTCAAGGTCGGCGTCACGACTTTCCTGCCGACGGTCATCACCGCACCGGAAGCCCGCATGCTCGCAGCCCTGAAGGCGATCCGAGAGGCCTGCGCCCGCCACCCCGACGTCGCCGCGATGATCGCCGGCATCCATGTCGAGGGACCGCATATCGCGCCCGAGGACGGCCCGCGAGGCGCGCACCCTGAGGCCGATGTGCGTCCGCCTTCCGTCGCCGAGTTCGACCGGTGGCAGCAGGCCGCCGGAGGCCTGGTGAAACTCATCACGCTTTCCCCGCATTGGCCAGAGTCACCGGCTTACGTCCGGCATCTCGTGAAGTCCGGCGTCATGGTGTCCCTCGGGCATACCTCGGCGGACTCCGCACGGATCGCCGCCGCGGTCGAAGCCGGAGCAACCCTTTCCACGCACCTGGGCAACGGTTCCCACGCGATGCTGAATCGTCGGCATAACCACCTCTGGCCGCAGCTCGCGGACGATCGCCTGACGGCCATGTTCATCGCCGACGGACATCATCTCACGGCGGCACAGCTCAAGGCCATGCTCCGGTCCAAGGGGCCCGGGCGTTCGTTCGTCGTTTCCGATACCGTGGCGTTAGGCGGAATGTCCGCTGGAAAGTATGAGACGTCGATCGGCGGCAAGGTGGAACTGCGGGCCGATGGTTTCCTGGCGATTGATGACGGTACGGGCAATTACCTCGCCGGGGCGGCGTTGCCATTGATCGCCGCCGTTCCTGTCCTGGTGAATCAGGTCGGCCTGCCCTTGGGTGAGGCGATCGCCCTGATGACGGCGGTTCCGGGTCGTTTCGTCGGGGGACTGGGAGTTATGACCATCGGCAAGCCTGCTGACTTGGTGGCTTGGCATTGGGATGGCTCGGCGGGCGTGCCGAAGGTCGCCGGAGTCTGGTTGGGCGGGACCCGTGTCGCCTGAGCCTCATCGGTCTTTTCGATAGGTATCCGCCTATCAAGTTCTCGCATCGGGCCGTTTCCTGGTCAGATTCTTCCTATGGACATTGAAACCCTGTTTGGGGTGATCGCGGGAATCGCCTTCTTCGCCTTCATCATCTACCTGCCGGTGCGGTTTTTCATCCTGATCAGCCAGGTGAAGACGCTGGAGCGTCAGCTCATGACGATCGCCGACCGTATGCCGATCGCCACTTCCGCCAGGCCGTCAGACACCCGCGCCCCAGCCGTGGAACCTGTGGTGGCACCTGTCCCGGCTCCCGTGGTGGCTCCCGTCGCGGCAGCCGCTCCGATGGTGCCTCCGCCGTTACCCGCCAAGGTCTCGCCGGCAACGCCGCCGGCCGCTCCGGAGCCGGATCCGTTGTTCGCCCGTTTGCGTGACCTGGGCCTTATGCCGCCTGCCGACCTTAAGGGTGAATACGCTCTCGGCGCCTGGTGGGCCGTGCGTGTCGGCGGCTTGCTGGCCGTCGCCGCCGTCGTCTTCTTGGGAATCTGGCTTAACCTCCGTTCGACGATTCCGCCCATCGTGCGCGTCCTTGAAGTCGCCTTGGTCGGCGCCGGTCTTTTCTGGGGCGGTCTGCGTCTGACGGCCAAGCGTAAGGATCTCGGCGAAGTGCTCGCCGCAGCCGGTCTCGGCGTCTGGCAGTTCGCCGCCTGGGCCACCTATGGCCTCGATAAGATGCGGGTCTGCGATAACCCGGCGCAGGCCGCAGCGGTGCAGTTCGCCGTCGCGCTGGTCGTGGCAGGGCTGGCTCTCTGGAGGGGCAGCAAACTCTTCGGTCAGCTCGGCGTCGTGTTCGCCGCGGTGGCCGTGTATTTCTCCATCGGCACCGGGTCCGCGCCTTGGCCGACGGCTATCGGCGCTGGTTTGGTCGCGCTGGTCGGCGTGATCCTGATGGTGCGCGGTCCGTGGGGTTCAGCGGGGGTCCTCGGCCTGATCGGTTCGCAGGGTTGCCTGCTGTTCCTGTATGACGCCATGCCGAGCAAGGAGGCGAATTATCTGCCCCTGCAGCTCGTCGCCCTCGGCACCTTCCTCGTGCTTTGGCTGGGCGAGCGTCTGGTGAAGGACGACACTGTATTGCTTGGCCGCGATGCCCGCTCCGCTTTCCAGCTCGCCAGCTTCTTCGCCCCTGCGTTCCTCACGCTCTTCCTGGCGCGTGGCGGCGAGAATGATCGCGCGACCGTGGCTCTCCTGATCGCCGCCGTGGCGAGCATCGCCGGCTATGTGGAGCATCGCCGGAATCATCTGGTGAGCGAAGTCCTGCTCTTGGCCGCCGTCGGCTTCGTCGGGGCCGGACTGGCGTGGATGGTCGAACCCCATCTCGTCTGGCTGATCTGGGTGCTGGCCGCGGCGGCGACCTTGGTCGTCGGTACGCGCACGCGCTCGGAACTCGTCCGCTGGGCTTCCGAAGTCCTCGCCGGCGTCGCCGTCTACGCCTTCCTCGACCATCCTCCCGCGCAACCTTGGATGGGGCTGGCCGGCATCGGCGTCCTGGGTGCCATGCTCGCTTTCCGTGAGGATTGGGAACGGGCGTCCGGATATCAGCAGTTCCGCCGCATCGTCGGCGTTCTTGGCCTGGCTCTCGTCGCGTTTTCGGTCCAGGATCGTCTCCCGCGGGCGGATACCGGCTGGCCTTGGGTGGTGCTGCTCGTGGTCGCCGCCCTTCGTTTCCGGCCGGCGCTCCTCTGGGCGGCGGCTCCGTGTTTCGTCTACACGGCCTTCGTGGCCGTCTTCCATCTGACTCCGTCGATCTGGGCGGCTTTCTGGGCTGCCCTGGTCGTGGTCATCAATGTCATCGGGCTTTGGCGCCTGGTCGGCCGCGAAGGAGCCGGGGTAAGTTTCCTGCGCCATGCTCTCGCGTTCGTGTCGGCCCTCGTCGTCTTTGCCTTCGTACAGCATACGGCTAGTCTGCTGCTCGTGCCGCAGGCGGAAACCGCATCGGCCTATTGGCACGCTTACCCGCGTTGGATGGTCGTCGTGCCTTGGTCCGTCGGTGGCGCGCTGTTGGCCGCCCTTGCGCTGGGACTGCGTCGTCTGGAGGTCTGCCCTTCGGATCTCTCGCTCTTCGCCGTGGGTGCGCTGTTCGGCCATTCCGTCCAGGCCTTTGCCTCCTGGACGGTCGTTCAATCAGTCGGGCTCGCTCAGACACCGCTGGTCCTGCTCGGTCTGGCCTGCCTGCTTCATGTGCTCGTCGTGCATACCAAGGACCAGGGCGTCTGGGGGACGGTGCAGCGCGCATGCCTTGGTGGCGTCATGCTTTTCGTGGTCGTCTTCGACCTGTTCTGGAAGCTGCCGGGCGCCGGGGTCTCGCTGTTCTGGGCGTTGGCTTCCGTGCTGACGTTCGCGATCGGCCACCTGCTGGCGACGCGTTCGCTGCGCATGCTGGGGCTGCTTGGGCTGGTCGTCGCGACGATCCGTGTCCTTTCGCACGACATCACCGACCTCTTGGGCCGTGTCGCGGCCTGCGGGGCCGTCGCGGTCGCCTTCTTCGGCATCGCCTGGCTCTACGGACGCATCACCGCGGACAAGCAGGACGCCTGAGCACGCCTCAGAGCGAGCGGAGCAGGCCCTGGATATCGACGGATTCCGAGATCATCTTCCGGATGACCGGAATCTTGTCGGCGTCCTGGCGCATCGTCTTCACCGACATGTTGTTGATGCGCGCGGTGACCGCGAAGGATTCGGCCTCGACGGCGGCCATCGGGATGCCGGCTTCCTTCATGCGACGCACGATGTCGTCGTTGGGCAGCAGGCCGTTGGAGAAGATCACGCCCGTGAGGGACTTCGCGCCGGCGGCGGCGAGGAAGGCTTCGAGCAGGTCTTCGCGGTCGCCGGGGACGATGACGAGGGTGCCGGGGGTGCGCAGGTACTCGGCGCAACGGCGGGCGGACATCGCTCCGATGACCACGCGGCGGACACGGCGGAGGCCTTCGGGCTGGTGAATCCAGCGGGCCTTCGTCTCGTCGGCCACCTGGTCGAGGTTCGGGTAGACCAGCATCTCCTGCAGAGGCACGACGCCAAGGAGCGGGACGCCGAGGCGGCGGAGGCCGCGGCCGGCGAAATCGCGGATGAAGTCTATCTTGTCGGGCAGGACCTTGTTGATGATCGCGCCAACGACTTCCACGCCCGCCTTGTCAAAGAGGGCCTTGTTCAGGGCTATCTCGTCGATCGGCTTACCGATGCCGCCGGCGGCGACGATGATCGCCTTCGAGCCCAGCACGCGGGCGTTATCGGCGTTGGAGGCCCCGAAGACGGAGCCTACGCCGGCATGCCCGGAGCCTTCGACGACCACGATGTCCTTGCCGTAGGCCGTGCGGTCGAAGGCGCGGCAGATGCGGTCCTTCAGCTGAGGTCCGATCTCATCAGGATTCTCGAGGTACTGCTTCGTGAAGTCCGGGCCGATGGCGACCGGGGACATCGCCGCGATCGGAATGTCGAGGTCGAAGAGCCCGTCGATGAGGAGCGTGTCTTCATCGACCTGGTCTTCGCCGGACATCACCACGCGCTGGGCAATCGGCTTGATGTAGCCGACGTGGAGGCCCATCGCCTGCAAGGCGGCCGTGAGGCCGAGGCAGGTGGTCGTCTTGCCGTCGTTCATGCGCGTCGCCGCGACGAAGATCCGTCGCGTATCGAGGTTCATCGGGCGCAGGAGCAGCCCGGGGACGTTCTCGGCGAACCGCTTGCGTGTGGCCATGGTCAGGCGGCGGGGCCGTCCTTGAGCTTCGGGAAGAGGTAGGACTTGTCGACCGCCTGGGCGGCGACGATCACCGCCGTGCCGAAGATGTCGTGGGCGCTGGCACCGCGGG
>CANGRI010000014.1 GCA_947456525.1 Opitutia bacterium | reverse complement strand
TGAGAATTGTTATGCCCAAAACCCACTTTTGCAATGAGCAACAAGGCCCCCAACCCACAAGGTGGTAAAATCAACTCCCTGCAGGCCGCCATCGACTTGGTCGCCACGGGTCAGCCGGCCTTCTGCCTCCACCAAGCCTGGGGTATCGGCGTCATCCGTACCTACGACGAGGCCACCAAGCGCCTGACCGTCGACTTCCCTGAGCAGAACAAGAAGGGCCACACCATGGATGCGGCCTTCTTCCTCGGTAAAATCGAGGTCATCAACCCCAACGGCGTCGTCGCCAAGGCCTACGCCGACTCCTCCAAGGCTGAGATCGCCAACCTCGTCGCCAACGACCCGGCCGGCATCGTGAAGGCCCTGCTCGCCGAATACCCGACCGGCGAATGCACCTCTTACGCCCTCGAAGCCAACCTCGACCGCATCTACTTCGCCTCCCTGCCCGCCGGCAAGGATCGCACCACCTCCTTCAAGGCTTGGTGGACCAAGGCCCGCGCCGCCCTCCGCAAAGACCGCGCCATCCTCGTCCCTGAACGTAAGGGTGGCCTCTACGCCCTCCTCGAAGCCCCCAAGGACCTCGGCGAAGACCTGTTCGCCCAGTACGAAAGCGCCCCTAACTTCGAACGTAAGCTCGTCCTCCTGGAAGAGCTCGCCACCAGCGCCGCCGCCGAGACCCGCTCGGCCGCGACCGCCGCCAACCTCGACAAGGTCTCCGCCGACCTCGCCAAGGAGATCAAGAAGCTCGAGACCGCCCGCAAGCGCGACAACCTCCCGGCCATCCTCGGCGGCATCTGGAACCGCGACAAATTCTTCCGCTCCGCCGTCGAGAACGTCGAGACCGTCAGCCCCACCGCCTCCGAGATCATCGCCCTCTGCACCGAGAGCGACCTCGCCCTCGTGGCGCTGAACATTCCTCACACCACCGAGAAGATCCGCAGCCTGCTCGACCTCGTCCGCGCCCACCACGGCGACAACTGGTCCGAACGCGCCTTCGACCTGCTCCGCAACCGCGACATCGGCGGAACGAAGAGCGGCTCCGCCAAGCTCGTCTCCGAATCCATCGCCTACCTCTGCGACCAGGAACTCGCCGGCGCCGTCGCCGACCGCTTCTCCCAGTGGCTCGAGACCCGCGAACTCCGCGCTCCGGTGATCATCTGGGTCATCAAGAACCGCGACTCCAAGAAGTACGCCGACATCGTCGGACGCCTCATCAATCCTTCGCTCCTCGGCGCCATCCTGTCCTCGATCGACACCGAGTCGCTCGAATCCAATTCCACGGCCCGCATCCCGCTCGCCAACGAACTGATCAAGGACAAGGAGCTCATCTCCAGCATCCTCGCCCCCGCTTCCGGCAAGAAGGCCGACAGCGAGACCATCTTCGACCTCACCCGCACGATGATGAGCAGCCAGGGCTTCGACGAGATGACCAAGAAGGCCCTCCTCTCGCGCCTCGCGAAGATCGAGCCGCACGTCCAGCGCCTCGCCAAGTCCAAGCACTCCGGCTCCGAAGCCGAGGAGAAGGAACTCCTCGTCTCCAAGACCTCCAAGGAAGAAAAGGAGCGCGAGCTCGAGGACATCGTCAAGGTGCGCCTCCCCGCGGTCAAGGAAGCCATCCAGCTCGCCAAGGAACTCGGCGACTTGAAGGAGAATTCCGAATATAAGATGGCCCGCCAGGACCACGACACCCTCTCCGCCCGCCGCGCCGAGCTCGACGCGCTGCTGAAGAAGGCCAAGGTCACCGATTTCAAGGAAGCCACCACGGACACCATCAGCGTCGGCTCCAGCGTGGTCCTCCGCCGCGGCTCCGACCAGACGGAGATCGCCTACGACCTGCTCGGCGCCTGGGACGGCAAGCCGGAGCAGAACATCCTCTCGTACATCTCCCCGCTGGCCAAGCAGTTCCTCAATCACAAGACCGGCGAGACGTTCACGACCAACATCAACGGCAAGGCCGAGTCCTGGACCGTCGTCCGCATCTCCCGCTGGGTCGACAAGCGCTAAGCGCCCCGCCCACAGGCCAGTAACGAAGAAGCCCCGGAAACGGGGCTTCCTCTTTTGACAAGGGTACCGACGTGGCCCAACCTGCCCGCATGTCCGACCCTTGGGAAACCCTGCGCCTGCTGGCCGACCCGACCCGGTCACGGATGCTCCATCTGCTGCACCGCGGCGAGCTGGCGGTCGGCGAACTCCAGGATATCCTCGGGCTGCCCCAGTCGCGCATCTCGACCCACCTGGCCTTGCTCCGTAAGGCCCAGTTGGTGATCGACCGACGTGACGGGAAGAAATCGTTCTACGCCCTCGCCCGCGACCTCCCCGTGAGCGTCGCCGGCATCGTCGAAGCCGCCCTGGCGGCGAGCGCCCGCGAACCGAAATCCGCCGCCGACCAACGCGCGCTGCAGCGCATCATCGAGAAACGCCGCCAGAAGGCAGAACAGCACTTCAACCTGGTCGCCGACCGCCTTGGTCGCAACTACTGCCCGGGTCGCTCCTGGGAAGCGATCGGCCAGATGCTCTTCCTGCTCACGCCCCGCGTGCGCATCGCCGACCTCGGCGCCGGCGACGGCACGCTGTCGCGTCTGCTCGCCCGCCAGGCGGAAAGCGTCCACTGCGTCGATAACTCCCCCCGGATGGTCCAGGTCGGCCGGGCCTTAGCCAAAAAAGAGCAGCTGCGGAACCTGACCTATGTCTTGGGCAACATCGAGAAGGTGCCGCTGGCGGACCGCAGCATCGACCTGGCCCTGCTTAGCCAAGCCCTGCACCACGCCGAGAACCCTCGGCAGGCCCTCGCCGAGGCTTTCCGCATCCTCAAGCCAGGCGGACGCCTCCTGATCCTCGACCTCAGGGCCCATCGCTTCGAGAAGGCCCGCGAACTTTACGCCGACCGCTGGCTCGGGTTCAAAGAGAACGACCTGCACGACTGGATCGAGGAGGCTGGCTTCAGCCAATCCGAGGTCCGGGTAGTGGCCAAGGAGGTCAAGGAGCCGGGGTTTGAGACCCTCCTCGCCACCGGCATCAAGCCCGGGGGCTGAGTTATTCACATCGGCCACCCGCCGGTGGCCGAAAGGGGTAATCCGCAAGGGTCCATGGGGGGCTTATTGCTTGGCATTCCTTGGGCGTATGGGCAATTTCAACGCACCCCCGATGCGGAGCTTAACGCTCCCCTCACCCGATGCTTATCCAAGAGTCCCGCACGTATAAATTGGCCAAGGCCGCCCTGCTCGCCGTCCTGATCGCCGTGACCCCGGTCGCCGGCGTCCTCCGCGCGCAGACCAAGAAGGCCGCGCCCGCCGCCGAGAAGCAGGAAGACCCGCTCTCCATCCTCTACAAGGCCGCCGAGAAGAGTCTCGAAGAGAAGAAATACAAGGAGGCGCTCGAGCAGTACGAGCAACTCGACGCCAAGGCCGTCGACGTCGAACTGAAGCTCAAGGCCGTCGTCACCTTCCGCAAGGCGCTCTGCCACTTCTTCATCAAGGACTGGCCCCGCGCGCAGACCGAACTCACGGCGTTCCTGGACAAATACCCCAAGGGCACCGAAGACTTCTTCGACGGCGACAACCGCCGCGGCACGGCCGAGCTGCTGCTGATCGAAGCCCTCTCCAAGCAGGGCAAATGGGAGCTCGCCCTCACGCGCCTCGAAAAGATCCGCACCAACACCCTCGCCCGTCCGGAAGAACGCGTCAACGCCTTCACCCTTTCCGCCCAGATCATCGTCGACCGCGCCAAGAGCGGCACGGACGAGGCCAAGAAGGCCGCTTACGCCCAGGCCATCGCGCTCCTCAAGCAGGCGACCGCCGACGGCATCAACACCCCCGAGCGCCGCGAAGCCGCCTATAAGCTCGTCGAGATGTACACCAAGCTCGGGCTGACCAAGGAAGCCACCCAGCTGAAGAACGAGATCGACGCCAAGAGCAACGGTTCGCCCGTCGAAGTGGTCCGCTCCAATTTCCAGCGCCTCGAGATCGGCGACGCCCGCTTCGCCGCGGCCGAATCCGCCGCCGACGAGGCCTTCCGCGCCGACTTCTACCGCCAGGCGCTCCAGAACTACCAAGGCACGCTGCGCCGCGCCAACCTGAGCAGCTCCTTCGGCCGCGCCATCGAGGCCAAGCAGGCCGAAGCGGACACGATGACGAAGAACTTCCCGAAGCCGAACCCGGAACAGGCCGCCAACATCGAGAAGGCCAAGCAGGAAGTCGCCCAGTTCAAGAAGATCCAGGAAGAGTTCAACGCCAACAAGGACTACGACGCATTCATCTCCTACCGCATCGGCCTCTGCCTGCTCGAACTCAAGCGCCCCTGGGAAGCCCACGTCGCGTTCCTCGACATCTTCGAGAACAGCCCCGGCTTCAGCCGCATCTCGGGCGCCTACTACTACCACATCCTCGCCCTGCGCCGCATCGGCCGCAACAACGAGGCCCAGGCGAAGTGCAAGGAGTTCATCTCCAAGTTCCCGAAGGACGAACAGGTCTCGGCCATCGCGCTGATCCTCGGCGACATCTCCCAGGAACGCGAAGAATTCCCCGAGGCCATCGAGCACTACAAGTGGGTCAAGGCCAACGTGAAGACCCTCACCCCCGAGGTGGAGGAAGAGATCGATTTCCGCATCGCGGCATGCCTCTTCTCGCAGGTCGACTGGGCTCCGGCCCAGAAGGCCTTCGAGGAGTTCCTCAAGAAGCACGAACGCTCGCCGGTCCGCCAGCAGGTGCTCTACATGAACGCGCTGTGCTCGTTCTTCCAGGGTAAGTACAAGGAGACCAAGGTCGACTTCGACAAGTACGAGAAGGAATACCCGAAGGGCCAGTTCATCCCCGACGTCCGCTACCGTCAGGCCATCGTCCGTTTCGGCGTCAATCCGCCCGACATCGAAGGCACCATCAAGCTCTGCGAAGCCTGGCTGGCGGACTACGCCAAGACCAACACCGATGACGTCATCGCGCAGATGCCCGAGGTCTACACGCTGATCGGCGACGCCCATATCCGCCTCGCCGACGAGGTGGACAAGAAGGTCAAGGCCGCCGACCTCGACGTCCGCGCCAACGCCAAATCCTCCGACAAGGCCAAGTACGTCGAGATCCGCACCAAGTACGAGAAGGAGAAGGAAGCCATCACGAACAAGGCCATCGACGCTTACGAAGCCGCCGCCAAGAGCGCCCGCACCAACCCGCAGGCCCTGGAGTTCGTCCTCGGCGAACTGCGCAAGCTGCTCCCCGGCCGCGGCGAGCACAAGCGCATGCGTGACCTCTTCAAGGAGATCTTCGACTGGAATCACAACGATCCCAAGGCGATGACCTATCTCTACGAGGTCATCCGCTCCACCGAACGCATGGGCGACATGCCCGAATTCGCCGCCGAATCCGAGAAGATCCGCAAGGCCTTCAGCGCCCAGCTCGCCGAGGCGCGCAAGAAGGTCGATGAGCTCGAACGTCGCGACAAGGTCGTCAAGGCCGACGTCGACGCCGCCAAGGCCGGGGTGAAGAAGCTTTCCGCCGACCTCGAAGCCGAACTCGCGAAGGTCGAAGCCAAGCGCCAGTCCTCCATCGCCGACCAGAAGAAGCGCGCCCTGAAGATCCTTTCCGAGGCCGTCGCCGACTCCATCAACGACCGCACGCAGGAAGGCACCGAGAAACTCACCGGCTTCCTGGCCGAGAAACTGGCCCGCAAGATCAAGCGCGTGAAGCCCGGCGCCAAGCCCGAGCTGGGCGCCTACACGAGCGCCGACGCCGAGAAGGAGATGACCAAGCTGCTCCGCCTCGAAGACCACCACGACTCCCTCATCGCCCAGGCGCGCGGCCTGTTCGCCCTCGGACAGCTCGCCGTTTTCACCCGCGAACCGGAGAAGACCGCCGCCAACTTCGCGAAGATCGCCGCCACCTACAAGGCCGAGGAACTCAATCCGACGATCCTCGCGCTCGTCGGCGACAGCCTCCTCGCCAAGGGCGACCACAAGAAAGCGTCCGAGTACTTCGGCTACATCCTGGAGCACTCCCGTTCCTCGGAATACGCCGACTACGGCTTCGCCGGCCTCGCCGAGATCGCCTTCGCGAACAAGAAGTACGCCGAAGCCCTCTCGTTCTGCAACGAGGCGATCGACAACAACATCCTGATGGCGAAGGAACTCGACCTCCGCTTTACGCGCGCCCGTTCCCTCGCCGAACTCTCCAAGTACGCCGAGGCGAAGAAGGAGTTCGAAGAGATCGCCAAGACCAAGGAATGGCGCGGCGAAAAGACCGCCGCCTCCCTCTACTGGCTGGGCCTGATGGCCGAACGCCAGGCCACGGACGAGAAAGGCTACGCCGAAGCCGTCGCCTACTACCGCCGCTGCTTCATAACCTGGAAGAAATACGAGGTCTGGGCCGCCCGCTCCTATTTCGGCGCCGCGAAACTCTTCGCCACGAAGCTGAACCAGAAGGACGCCGCCAAGCAGCTCCTGAAGGAGATGCTCGAGAAGGAACGCATCAAGGACACCCGCGAAGCCCAAGAAGCCAAAGCCTATCTCCTCGGACTCTGACCCCATGCGACTCTCCCTCCTCTTCACCGCCCTCGCGCTCCTCGCCGCGACCTCAGCTTCGGCCCAGACCTTCGTCTTCAAAGGCGAACGCTGGGAGATCAACGACCCGTTCAAGATGGATAACTCCATCCCGCCCAAGCCGGTCGTCGACCCCAAGAAGGGCACGATCAACGTGGTCAAGGGCACCATCGACCGCGTGAGCAACCAAGGCGGCATCGAAGTCACCCTCACCCGCAAGCTGTCCGAGGTCACCGAAGTGGTCTGGCCCCTGCCCGCCCGCCTCAAGGAGGCGCAGGCCAACGTGAACCGCGGCGAACCCGCCAAGGCCCTCGACAACGTCGAAGCGGTGCTGAAGTTCTTCGAGCCGATCAAGAACGTCCCCGGCTCCTGGTGGGCCAAGGCCGCCGTCGTCAAGCTCGACGCCCTCGACCGCCTCGAGAACGACGCCGCCACGGAAGCGTTCCTCACCGCCTTCGAGAAGGAAGACGCCGCCAAGCAGCCCGAGGTCGCCACGCAGATCCAGCTGGCCCGCCTGATGCAGCGCGCCCGCAAGGGCGACCATGAGGCCGTCATCAAGGAATCCACCGAGCTCCTGACCAAGGTCGACACCGCCGAACTCCAGGCCCGCCTCCACATCGTCAAAGGCAACTCGCTCCTCGCCTCGAAGAAGTACGAGGCCGCGATGACCACCTACCTCCGCGTCCCGGTGTTCTTCGGCTCCGAGGCCGAACTCGTCCCCAAGGCCCTGCTCGGCGCGGCCCGCTCGTTCCGCGGCATGGACAGCCCGGCGCTCCGCGAGCAGAAGCTCGAAGCGATCTCCAATCGCTACCTCTACGACATCATCGTCTCGTATCCGGTCTCCAAGGAGGCCGAAGAAGCCAAGAAGATGCTGCCCAAGGAAGAACGCGCCAAGGCCGAGGCCGACCAGAAGAAGATCGCCGCCGGCGGCCCCCTGCCTGACGGCGTCATCATGGCCAAACCCAAGCTTGCCGACGAAGAGAAGGTCGAAGGCAACAAGTGAGTCCTTGCCCCTTTCCAAAACCTAACCTAAAAACCGCCTACACCCCATCATCATGAAGATGAACCTCCGTTCTACCTCCCTCAGCGCCGCTTTCCTCGGCCTGATGACCGTGGCCGCCTCGGCCGCCGAAGAAGTCGCCAAGAAGTCCGGCGACAAGACCCTCATGGATCTGTTCCATGAAGGCGGCTGGGTCATGTACCCGATCACCCTCTGCTCGGTGGCCATGATCTGGTTCATCGTCGACGGCTTCCTCCGCACCCGCGCCGGCGCCCTCTACCCGACCGAACACGTCACCCAGCTCCAGGAACTCTTCAAGAAGGGTGACTACATCGGCGCCTATGCCTTCGCCAAGACCGCCGGCTCCCCCGTGGCCGAAGTCGTCCGCGCCGGCGTCGCCTTCACTCCGGATGGCAAGACGATGACCGAAGAAGCGATCATCTCCGAGATCACGCGCATCCAGGGCGAACTCAAGGGCCGCTCTTCCTACCTCTCCGTGATCGGCGTCTGCACCCCGATGATCGGCCTTACCGGCACGGTGACGGGCATGATGAAGGCGTTCGACAAGCTCGGCTCCTCCGGCGTGGGCGACCCTTCCCAGCTCGCCGGCGCCATCGGCGAAGTGCTCGTGGCCACCGCGTCCGGCCTCTTCATCGCGATCCCGGCCTTCATCTCCTACTACCTTCTGGCCAACCGCATCAACAAGGGTATCCACGACATCACCGAGATCGCGACGAGCCTCTTCCGCGCCTTCCCCTACGACGAAGTCGCAGGTCGCAAGGTCGGCGACGAAGAGATCTACGCCGCCAAGCCGGATTGGAACGCCTCGGCGTCTTCCAACGTCCAGTCGTAAGCCCTTCCACCCCCTAACCCAACAGCACAGCCATGGCAGGCGGAGGAGGAGGCGGAGAAGGGGAACCGGAGTTCCAGGTCGCGCCGATGATCGACGTGCTCCTGGTGCTGCTCATCTTCTTCATGTCCATCACGTCGGCCCAGGTGCTCAAGGTCGACAAGAACATCGCGCTGCCGGTCGCCGCCAACGGCGTGAAGCGCGACGACAAGGCCGCCGCGGGACTCATCAACATCTCCTGGGACAAGACCACCGGCCAGGCCAAGTACAAGCTGGACGACCGTGAGCTGGATCCGAACGACAAGGAAGGCATCGCCAAGGAACTCGCCGACCGCAAGGGCACGAACGAGAAGTACCGCCTGCTGATCCGCGCCGACAAGGAGTGCCACGCGAAGTACATCTCGAAGGCCCTCGAATGGGGCGCCGAAGCCGGCATCGACAACATCGCCTTCTCAGGCCTCAACCACGAGGAATAAGCCATGAAACAGCTCGAGCAACAGGCCGACGTAAACCCCGGCTTCCAGATCGCCCCGATGATCGACGTGGTGTTCGTCATCATGCTCTTCTTCATGGTCATGGCCGGAGCGGTGAAGGTCGAACATGAGCTCAAGACCACCCTTCCCGGCAACGCCGAGACCTCCAAGGAGACCGAACTGCCCGACGAGGTCACGATCGGCGTCAGCGAGTCGGGCGAGATCACCCTGAACGAAGACTCCGTCGGAGCCCCCGGCGACAAGCTCCTCGAGAACCTCTACAACCAGATGAAGCAGATGGGACAGGCCGCCGAACAGTCCAAGACGAAGCTGCTCATCACGGTGCAGGCCGAGGAGAACGCCCGCTACGAACGCGTGATCAACGTCCTCGATTGCCTCGCCAAGGCCAACATCACGAACGTCACGTTCGCGGTGTCGGACACGGAGTAATCCCCGGCCGACCGACCGACCGACCAAGGCCGCCTACGGGCGGCCTTTTTGTTTTGCGGATTTGCCAAGACGACGAGCCGCCCCATCCTCGTTCCCATGAAGAACGTCCTGCTCGCCACCATCGCCCTCGCCTGCCTCGCCCTTTCGGGCTGCATCATCGTGATCGAACAGGCACCCGCCGTGAAGGCGCCGGCCGCCGACCAGGCCACCCCGATCAAGAAGACCGCGGCGAAGCCCAATCCGGACAGCTCGTCGAAGTAAGCGTCAGCGTCCGAAGCCGGCCTCGGACTCGAGGACCTTGCGGACGGCCTCGAAATCGTTGCCGATCCTGATCGGAGCAGGCGCCGGGAGCTCGCCCGGGAAACGGGAGGCATTGGCGTCGCCGAAGGCATCCTGCAACACATCAGGGAACTTCGCCGGGTGCGCAGTGCCGAAGACGATCACGTCATCGAGTTTGCTACCATCCCGGGCCAGCAGGTCCTCGGCGGCCTTCCAGCCGACGGCGGTGTGCGGGCAAAGGACGTAGCCGCTGGCATCACGGACGCGGCGCATGGCGTCGATCGTCGCCTTGTCGTCGACGGTGACCGCGCTGACGGAGGGGCCGCCCTCGCGCCAGGCCAGCAGGCGGCTGAGATTGTTCGGGTCGCCGATGTCCATGGCGTTGGAGGCAGTGGGCGTGGCGCGACGCGGGCGATACTCGCCGGTGGCGAAGAGATCGGGCAGCGGGGAATTGGTGTTGGTCGCGGCCACGAGCGCGGCGACATCCAGGCCCATGCGACGGGCCAGCTGCACGGCGCCCACGTTACCGAGGTTGCCCGAAGGCACCACGATGCCCATGCGGCGTCCAGGCGCGATTAGACGCTTCGCGTGAAAGGCGAAAGGCACCTGGGCGATCAGGCGGACGGGGTTGATCGAGTTGGCCGTCAGGAGCGGGCGGCGGCGGCGCAGGGATTCGTCGGCCAACGCGCGCTTCACCATCGCCTGGCAATCATCGAAGGTGCCGTCGACGGAAAGCGCGACGACGCCAGGACGGGAGCGGGCGATCTGCGACTCCTGCACGCCGCTGACGCCGATACGCGGATAGAGGACCACCGCGCGGACGCCGGGGACGCCGGCGCAGGCCTCGGTGACGGCGGCGCCGGTGTCGCCGGAGGTCGCGGCGAGGACGGTCAGCTGAGGAAACTCGTCGCCAAGGACGCGCGCGGTGACGCGCACCAGCGTGCGCACGGCGAAGTCCTTGAAGGCCGCGGAGGGGCCTTGGAAGAGCTCTAGGACGGCGATGCGTTCGGCGGGCGTGCCCTTGAGCTTCTCGGGACGCACGAGCGGCACCGGGAAATTGAAGGCTTCCTGGCAAAGTTCACGGAGTACCGCCGGGCCGAGGACATCGGCGAAATAGGGGGCGACGACGGCTTCGGCGAGGTCGGCATAGGTCGCGTCGCGATGACGCTCCACGAAATCAGGCCCGAGCTGCGGGATATGCGTCGGCACCCAGAGGCCGCCCTTGGCGGGCATGGCGGAAAGGAGCACCTCACGCAGGGAGCCGCGACAGGAGGCATCGGCGGTGGAGACGAATTCCAGCTTAGGATTCGGAGAGGACATGGACACCCTTGGGATTGATGCGCGAGACGTAAGGCGTGGCCTTGATCGGCACCGACGAGAACACGGCGGCGACGGCGGCGGCGACCTTGCGGGCGGTCTCTTCGCCGTCGCAGAGCGCGAACACGCTGGGGCCGGCGCCGGAGATCGAGAAGCCCAAGGCGCCGGCGGCCATGGCGGCGGCCTTGGCGCGATAGAACTCAGGGATCAGGCGATGACGATGCGGCTCGGCGATGAGGTCGTGGAGCGAGCGGCCGATGAGCGCGTAGTCGCTCTTGAAGAAGCCACACAGCAGGCCGCCGAGGTTGCCGCTCTGCTGGGTCGAGGTCTCGAGCTGGATCTGACGAGGCATGATCTCGCGCGCCACCTTGGTCAGCACGACGATGTCCGGGTGCACGACCGCGGCCCAGAGGCGCTCCGGGATGGGCACGTCCATGACGTCGAGCTCGGCGTTGGAACGGATGAGGGTGATGCCCCCAAGGAGGCACGGGCCGACGTTGTCGGCGTGCCAGGCGCCATCGGCCGCGGCTTCGCCAGCGACCACGAAAGGCAGGAGCTGACGACGCGTCAGCGGTTCGCCGAGGAGGCGGTTGACAACGAAGGCGCCACCGACCGCGCTCGCGGCGCTGGAACCGAGGCCGCTGCCGAAGGGCATCTTCTTGTGGATCTCCATCTCGATGCCGACGTCGCTCTTGCCGAGGTGGCGGAGCAGCGCATGGGCGGAGACACCGGCGGTGTTCTTCTTCGAGTCGAGAGGCAGGCGGCCGTCGTCACCGGTGATCTTGGTGATACGGAGGCCGGGGGTCGCCGAGAAACGGGCCACGATCTCGTCGCCCGGGGCGTCGATGCAGAAGCCAAGCACGTCGAAACCGCAGGCCACGTTGGCCACGGTGGCAGGCGAAAAGATTCGGACTTCTTTGAGCGGCTGAGCGGACATATGGCCCCCTTTAACAGGGATGGGCAGACCTTTCGGGTTGCCTCCCCTTCGGTCAACGGTGAACATGACCGTTAACAGTCCTTTGATGTCCAACCGCATCCACCAGAACGGTTTTGTGACCGTGGCGGCCGCCTCGCCGGCCCTCCGCCTGGGGGACCCTGCGGCCAATGCGACCCTGATCGTCCAGGCCCTGGAAAAGGCCGCCCAAGAGGGGGTCGAAATCGTGGTCCTGCCGGAACTCTGCCTCACGGGCTACAGCTGCGGGGACCTGTTCGGCCAGCGCACCCTCCTCAACGGCGCCGTAAAGGCCTTGGGGCAGGTTTGCGAGGCCACCGCCAAGCTAGGCCTCACCGCCCTGGTCGGAACCCCCCTGGAGGTCAACGGACGCCTGTTCAACGTGGCCGTAGCGGTCTCCCGCGGGAAGATCCTCGGCGTCGTCCCCAAGACCCACCTCCCCAACACGGGCGAATTTTACGAACAGCGCTGGTTCGCCTCCGCCCGGGTCGCCCCGGTCGCCGAAGTCGACCTCCTCGGCCAGAAGGTCCCCTTCGGCACCGACCTACTCTTCCAGGCCGCCGATATGCCGGACTGCATGGTCGGCATCGAGATCTGCGAAGACCTCTGGGCGGTCGAGCCTCCCAGCGGAGCCCAGGCCCTCGCCGGCGCCACCCTGCTCTGCAACCTCTCCGCCAGCGACGAACTGCTCACCAAGGCCGCCTACCGCCGCGACCTGGTCAAGTCGCAGTCCGCCCGCTGCCTCGCCGCGTATGTCTACGCCGCAGCCGGCGCCGGCGAGTCGAGCACCGACATCGTCTACAGCGGCCACGGCCTCATCGCCGAGAACGGCGTCGTGCTGGGCGAATCGGAACGCTTCCGCTTCGACCTCGCGCTGATCGTCTCGCAGATCGACGTCGACCGCCTCGCGGCCGAACGCCGCCGCAACAGCACCTTCTTCGGAGCCCCCGTCGCGGTGCGCCCGCGTGTCATCGGCTTCACGCTCGGCACGCCGACCGGACAGACGCCGAAGCTGCGCCGCCGTTTCAGCCAGCATCCGTTCGTGCCTTCGGACCCCCACCGGCGCGACGAGAACTGCCAGGAGATCTTCGCGATCCAGTCGACGGGCCTCGCCCGTCGCATCCGCCACACGGGCCTCAAGCACGTCGTCATCGGCGTCTCGGGCGGCCTTGATTCCACCCTCGCCCTGCTCGTCACCCTCGAGGCCTTCAACCGCCTCGGCCTCGATCGCAAAGGCATCATCGGCCTCACGATGCCGGGCCCCGGCACGTCGGCCCGCACCCGCGTCAACGCGATGCGCCTGATGGAGACGCTCGGCATCACCGCCCGCGAGATCCCGATCAACGAGGCGGTCGAGCAGCACCTGCGCGACATCCAGCATCCCGCCGGCAAGCATGACGTCACCTTCGAGAACGCCCAGGCCCGCGAACGCACGCAGATCCTGATGGACGTCGCCAACCAGAGCCACGGCTTCGTCGTCGGCACCGGGGACCTCTCGGAAGCCGCCCTCGGCTGGTGCACGTTCAACGCCGACCACATGTCGATGTACCACGTGAACATCGGCGTGCCGAAGACCTTGGTGAAGCACCTCGTCGGCTGGGCCGCGCACGCCCGCCATGTCGGCCACGAACGTACCATCCTCGAGGACATCGTCGCGACGCCGGTCAGCCCGGAACTGCTCCCGCCCGGGGCCGACGGCGAGATCGCCCAGCAGACGGAGATGCTGGTCGGACCCTACGAGCTCCACGACTTCTTCCTCTACCACGTCATCCGCAACGGGTTCCGCCCCTCGAAGGTCCTCTGGATCGCCGAGCACGCGTTCGCCGGAAAATATGACCAGACGGAGATCCGCCACTGGCTCCGCTCGTTCCTGAACCGTTTCTTCAGCCAGCAGTTCAAGCGTTCGGTCATGCCGGACGGCCCCAAGGTGGGCTCGCTCGCCCTCTCGCCGCGCGGCGACTGGCGCATGCCGTCCGACGCCGAAGCGACGGCGTGGCTTGCCGAACTGGGCTAAGGGTGCACGATGGCGGGCGTGAGCTCCCTCGTGAAGACGCATCCCGCCGCCACCCAGACCCTCCTGGCCAGGCTCGGCCCGCAGAAAGTCCTGACGGACGAAGCGACCTGCTTCGCCGCGTCGTTCGACAACATGCGGCTCTCGTTCATGCCCGAAGCGGTCATCCGCCCGGGCGTCGAGGACGACATCGGCGTCGTGCTGAAGCTCGCCAACGAGCACCGCGTCCCGGTCACGGTTCGTGGTCGCGGCACCGGCAACACCGGCGCGAGCTCCCCGATCCACGGCGGCTGGGTCATCCACCTCGACCACTGGGACAAGATCGAGATCGATCCGATCTCCGCGATGGCGACCGTCCAGCCGGGCGCGATCACCGCGCGCATCAACGAACTCGCCGCGCCGCACGGCCTCTTCTTCCCGCCTGACCCCTCGTCGCTGAAGCATTGCAGCATCGGCGGCAACATCGCCACGAACGCCGGCGGCCTGCGCGCGGCGAAATACGGCGTGGTCCGGGACCATGTCTACGCGCTCGAAGGCTTCCTGCCGACCGGCGAAAAGGTCCGCTGGGCCGCCCCGCTCCGCAAGTTCGTCAGCGGCATCAATATCCGCGACCTTTGGATCGGCTCCGAAGGCACGCTCGGCGTGATCACCAAGGCAACGCTCAAGCTCGTCAACAAGCCCGCCGCCCGCCGCACGTTCCTCATCGCCTGCCGGACGGACGAAGGCGCCCTCGAGGCCGCCGCGGAACTGATGGGCCTGCGCGTCAATCCCGCGGTCTTCGAATTCCTGGACACCCAGACCGTGGAGGCGGCCGAGAAGCGCCGCGGCAGCCGAGTGTTCACCACCGCCGAGCTCAAGGGTGTGGAAGCCACGCACGCCATCCTGCTCGTCGAGATCGACGGCCATCCGGCCGCGCTGGCCGAGGACGGCGTCAAGGTCCGCGCCTGGATCGGCCGCCATGCGGTCGCCTTCCGCGAGACCGACGTCGAAGCCGAGGCCGAGGCGCTCTGGGACATCCGCCGCACCTGCTCCCAGGCGATGTATTCGCTGGGCAACGCGAAGCTCAACGAGGACATCGTCGTGCCGTTCCGCTCCTACGTGGAGCTCATCCGCTACACCCGCGAAGTCCGCGACCGCGTGGGCCTCGCCACGCCGACCTTCGGCCACGCCGCCGACGGGAACTTCCACGTGCACATCATGTACGACCGGGATAATCCCGAGCACTGCCGCAAGGCCGAGAAAGCCATCCACGAGGTGATGACCAAGGTCGTCGAGCTCGGCGGAGCCATCACGGGCGAACACGGCATCGGCATCGCGAAGTCTCCTTTCCTCCGCCTGCAGCACACCCCCGCCGAGATCGGCGCGATGCTCGCGGTCAAGAAGGCGCTCGACCCGAACGGCATCCTGGCGCCGGGCCAGATCTTCGAACCGCTCAACGTCTGGGAACATCGCCCGGTCAAGGTCACGCTGGCCTGGGACAAGCACTGAGCATGGCCCGCACCGTCGCCGTCTTCGATTGGGACGGAGTCGTCATCGACTCCTCCGTCGCCCATGAACGCTCCTGGGAAGCCTTGGCCAAGGAAGAAGCCCGGCCCTTGCCCGCCGACCACTTCAAACGGGGCTTCGGCAAGCGCAACGAGCTCATCATCCCCGATATCCTCGACTGGTCGCATGATCCGGCCGAGGTGAAGCGACTCTCCAACCGCAAGGAAGCCCTCTACCGCGACATCGCCCGCACCGGGCACGTACGCCTGCTCCCCGGCGTCCGCGAACTCTGCGGCGCGCTTAATGACCTCGGCATCCCCTGCGTCATCGGCACGTCGACGCACAAGGAGAACCTCGCCCTGTCCTTCGAGCTCTTCGGCATCGGCCATTTCTTCGCCGGCGCGGTCGCCAGCGAGGACGTCACCAAGGGCAAGCCCGACCCGGAGGTATTCCTCAAGGCCTGCGCCCTCGGCGGCGGCGACCCGGCGACCTCCTTCGTCTTCGAAGATTCCTTTTCCGGCCTGCAGGCCGGGCTCACGGGCGGCTTCATCACGATCGCCCTTGCGACGACGAACACCCGCGAGCAGCTGGCGCCCGTCGGGGCCCACCGCATCGTGAAGGACCTTTCCGAAGTCGACCCGCAGTGGCTCGCCCGCGGAAGCCTGGGCTGAGATGGAGTTCCGCCTGAAATCCGACTACCGCCCGATGGGCGACCAGCCGACCGCGATCGCCGCGCTCGACGCCTCCCTGCGCGCCGGCCACGGCCGACAGACGCTCCTCGGCGTGACGGGGTCGGGCAAGACGTTCACGATGGCGAACCTGATCGCGCAGCAGCAGCGCCCGGCGCTCATCATCTCCCACAACAAGACGCTGGCCGCCCAGCTCTATTCGGAGTTCAAGAACTTCTTCCCCGAGAACGCCGTCGAATACTTCGTCAGCTATTACGACTACTACCAGCCGGAGGCCTACGTGCCGGCGACGGATACCTTCATCGAGAAGGACTCGGCCATCAACGAGGACATCGAGCGCCTCCGCATCAGCGCCAGCAGCGCCCTGCTCTCCCGTCGCGACGTGGTGGTCATCGCCTCGGTCTCCTGCATCTACGGCCTCGGTTCGCCCGAAGACTTCCTCGCGGCGATGATCGCGCTGCAGACCGGCATGACGATGCGCCGCGACGAGCTCCTCGCGAAGCTCGTCGCCAACCAGTACGTCCGCAACGACGCGATCCTCGAGCGCTGCAACTTCCGCGCCCGCGGCGAGACGATCGACGTCTGGCCGGCCTACATGGAGTCGGCCGTCCGCCTGGAATTCTGGGGCGATACGCTCGAAGCCATCCGCGAGCTCGACCCGGTCAGCGTGAAGCCGGGCAAGCAGCTCCAGAAGTTCGACCTCTATCCGGCCAACCAATACGTGATGGCCCCGGGCCGGGTGAAGGCCGCGACCTCCGCCATCCGCGCCGAGCTCGAGGAACGGGTCGCCCATTTCGAGAAGACGAACCGCCTCGTGGAAGCCCAGCGCATCCGTATGCGCGTGGAACACGACCTGGAGATGCTCCGCGAGACGGGCTTCTGCCCGGGCATCGAGAACTACTCGATGCACATGTCCGGCCGACGCCCCGGCGAACGGCCGCACTGCCTCCTGGACTTCTTCCCGAAGGACAAGCTGGTGTTCATCGACGAAAGCCACGTCTCGGTCTCCCAGATCGGCGGCATGTATCACGGTGACCGCGCTCGCAAGGAACGCCTCGTGGAGTTCGGCTTCCGCCTGCCTTCCGCCCTGGAGAACCGTCCGCTGCGCCCCGAGGAATTCGACGAGCTCGTCGACCAGGCGGTCTACGTCTCCGCCACGCCGGCGCCGCACGAATACAAGGTCTCGTCCGTCATCGCCGAACAGGTCATCCGCCCGACCGGCCTGCTCGACCCGATCATGGAGGTCCGCCCGATCGCCGGGCAGGTAGAAGACATCATCGGCGAAGCCAAGGCCGTCGCCGCCCGCGGCTTCCGTACGCTCGTCACGACGCTCACGAAGCGCATGTCCGAAGACCTTGCCAACTTCATGCGGGACAGCGGCCTGAAGGTCGAGTACCTGCACTCCGACATCGATGCCATCGAACGCGTCGAGATCCTCCGCCGACTCCGCGCCGGCCACTTCGACGTCCTCGTGGGCGTCAACCTGCTCCGCGAAGGCCTCGACCTGCCGGAAGTGGCGCTTGTCGGCATCCTCGACGCCGACAAGGAGGGCTTCCTCCGCAGCGAGACAAGCCTCATCCAGACCTCCGGTCGCGCCGCCCGACACCTCGAAGGCAAGGTCCTGCTCTACGCCGACGTGATGACGAAGTCGCTCACGCGGGCCCTGACCATCTGCGGCGACCGTCGCAAGCGACAGGAAGCCTACAACACCAAGCACGGCATCACGCCGAAGAGCACGCAGCGCAAGATCGAGGAAAGCCTGGTCGAGCTCGAGGCCGACGAAGCCCTGGCGGTGGCCGAGGGAACGGATGACCGCGATATCGCCCGCGTGCTGGCCGACATGGAGACCGAGATGCTCGCGGCCGCGGACGAGCTGCAGTTCGAACGCGCGGCCACGCTGCGCGACCAGATCGAAGCCTTGCGCACCGGCAAGCCGGCTTCGCCGAAGCGTCACAAGGGCCGGCGCTGATCAGCCGAAACGGCGGGTCAGGTCGGCGTCCGTCCACTCGACATAGGTGCGACGGCCGCGCGGGCAGGTTCCCGGCTGGGCGGTACGGAACAAGGCCTGGACGAGCTCCATCAGTTCGGCGTCCGAAAGGCTGTCGCCCTTGCGACGGGCCTTGCTGACGGCGATCTTGGCGAGCGCATCGTAAGCCAGCGACGGGCGCCCGAAGTCGCCTTCGCGGCGGGCCATCTCGGCCAGCAGGTCGCGCACGAAGGCCAAGGCCTCCTCGGGCTCGAGCCACGCGGGCAAGGCCTGGATACGCCAGAAGTTACGGCCGTACTCCTCGAAGTCGAAACCGGCGGAAGCCAGCAGCGGCATGCGCTCCTTCAGCACCGCGGCGGGCAGCGGCTCCAGCTCGATGCTCAGCGGCACGAGCATCGGCTGACTGACCGGCTTCTGAGCGGTGAACTGGGCGAGGATGGATTCGTAGAGCACGCGCTGGTGCGCGGCGCCGAGGTCGAGGATCGCGAGTCCCGTCGGCGTCTCGAACACGGCGCGTTCTTCGCGCAGGCGGGAAAGCAGGCGCCAGCCAAGACGAACGGCGGGCGCCTGCGTCGGCGCAACCGGGGCGGGGGTGGACGGCGAGAAAGCGGCGGAGGGCGATGTCGCCGGGGCCACGTTGGCGCTGACGCTGGGGACCGAGGCCGTGAACGGGGTGGCTGGCGTGACCGACGGGATGGTCGCAGCAGGCAGACCGTCGTCCGCCCGCGCCCGCAGCACCGCGAGGACGGATTCGATCAGGAAATTACGGACCTTGGCTTCATCGCGGAAACGCACCTCGCGCTTGGCCGGATGCACGTTCACGTCGACCCAGGCCGGGTCCATCTCCAGGAACACGAAAGCCAGCGGGTAGCGCCCCTTGGGAATCAGGGTGTGGTAGCTTTCCGTCAGCGCGAAGGCCATCGTACGGCTGTCCACGGGTCGACCGTTCACCACGGTCACGAGGTCCTGACGCGTTCCGCGGCTCACGCCCGGCTTGCCGAGCAGGCCGCTCAGGCGCATCCCCGGACGCTCGAAGGCCGGCATGATCGTGACCTCCTCGGCCACCTGACGGCCCCAGATCTCGCGGACGCGGTCCAGCAGAGGCGCATTACCCGGCGAACGGAAGATTTCGCGGCCGTCCTCGCGGAGCAGGAAGCCGACCTCTGGATGGGCGATGGCGTAGAGACGGACCAGACGCACGATGTGCGCGGCCTCGGTCTCGTCGGACTTGAGGAACTTCAGGCGAGCCGGAACCGGGTGGAAAAGATTCGCGACCTCGATACGGGTACCCGGCGCCATGCCGTGGTCGCGACGATGGACGAGTTTACCTCCGTTGACGGCGATCTCCGTGCCAGAAGGCGCGGATGCCGGACGTGTCTGCATCGTGAAGCGGGCCACGCTGGCGATGGACGGCAGGGCTTCGCCGCGGAATCCGAAGGTCGCGATCCGATCGAGGTCGGCCGCCAGCTGGATCTTGCTCGTCGCATGACGCTCCAAGCTGAGCAGGGCTTCGTCGCCCGTCATCCCCTTGCCGTCATCCTCGACGATCATCCTGGCCTTGCCGCCGCGGGAGAAATCGACCGTCACGCGCCGCGCACCGGCATCGAGGGAGTTTTCCAGCAGCTCTTTGATGACCGCGGCCGGGCGTTCCACCACCTCGCCGGCGGCGATCTGGTTGGCCACCGTGGGCTCAAGGATGCGGATGGTGGACATGGTCAGGCAGGCACGGCCGCGGTCCGTCCGGAGGGACGGGCATGGACGCGGCGGGGGCGGACGGAAGGCACCGGGAGACCTTTGCCCTTAGCCCCCTCCCCTGCAAGTCGAACGGCTCGGAAACGGTCTTTGTTGCACCCTGCCGAAGGATGCCAACCTTCCCTGACGTGTCGAACCGCCTGGCCCACGAAAGCTCGCTCTACCTCCGCCAACACGAGGCCAACCCCGTGCACTGGTGGCCTTGGTGCGCCGAGGCGTTCGCTGAGGCCAAGGCCAAGGACAAGCCCGTCCTGGTGTCGGTCGGTTATTCTTCCTGTCATTGGTGCCACGTCATGGCGCGCGAATCCTTCGAACAGGCGTGGATCGCCGACCTGATGAACCAGCATTTCGTCTGCATTAAGGTCGACCGCGAGGAACGCCCCGAGGTCGACAAGCTGATGATGGACGCCGTGCAGATGATCCAGGGGCATGGCGGCTGGCCGCTCAACTGCTTCTGCCTCCCGGATGGACGGCCCTTCTTCGGCGGCACCTATTTCCCGCCCGAAGACCGCGGACACGGCCAGGTCCCTTGGCCGCAGCTGCTCATGCGCGTCTCGGACTTCTACCATCGCAACAAGTCCGAGCTCGCCGCCAACGCCGACGCCATCGCGCAGAACCTCACGCACCTGACGCGGGCGCCGGACGCCGACGGCACCGCGCCTTCGCCCGAAGACCTGGTCGGCGCCGCCCGCCGTATCTGCGAGCAGCATGACGACACCTTCGGCGGCTTCGGCGCCGCGCCCAAGTTCCCGGCGCCGCACACGCTGAACTTCCTGCTCGGGCTCCGCGGTGCCGCGGCCGTCGAAGCCGACCGCGCGCTCGCCTCCCGGATCGACGCCGTCCTGACCATCACGCTCGGTTCCATGGCCCGCGGCGGCCTGTTCGACCAGGTCGGCGGGGGCTTCCATCGTTACTGCGTGGACCGTGACTGGACCGTGCCGCACTTCGAGAAGATGCTGTACGACAACGCCCAACTGCTCGGCACCTACGCCGAAGCCTGGGCCCGTTACCGCGACCCTCTTTATGCCGACGTCTGCGTCGAGACGGTCGGCTGGCTGCTCCGCGAGATGCGTACCGCCAACGGCCTGTTCGCCGCTTCGCTCGACGCGGATACGGATCACCACGAAGGTACGACCTACGTGTGGACCGCGCCGGAAGTCGCGGCCGCCCTCGGCGACGAGGCCTTCGCCTTCGCGCAGGCCTACGGCCTTTCGGACAAAGGTAATTTCGAAGGGAAGAACATCCCCAAGCTCAAAGGCGATCACGCCGCCCGCGTGCGCTTCGCCGGAGCCCGCGCCAAGCTGCTCGCCTTGCGCGACCGACGACCGCAGCCCGCCCGTGACGACAAGAACCTGCTCAGCTGGAACACGCTGCTCATCGGCAACCTAGCCAAGGCGGGTTGGATCTTGAATCGCAAGGATTGGGTCGAGCTTGCGATCGAGATCGAGACCAACCTCTGGCGGCGCTTCGCCGACGAATCCGGGGAACTCAGACTTCTTTCGGTCGCCCACGGCGACAAGACCACCTTGGCCGGCAACCTGGGCGACTACGCCTGGCTCGCCGAAGCGGAATGCGCGCTCGCGGCCTACGCCGTCTGGGCTCGTCCGGAAGGCGCGCATCCTTACGCGGCGCGGGCCGAACGCCTCCTCCTCGCTGCGCAGGACCTCTTCGGCGACGCCCACTCCGTCGGCTCCTTCGTGGTGCCGGCCGACCGGGATGACCTTTCCGTCCGTCAGAAAGACTGGTTCGACAACGCCATCCCCTCCGGGAATTCCTCCCTGCTCCACGGCTTCGGCCAGATTCAGATGCTCTCGTCGGATGTCCGCTGGTCCCGTGAGTTCGCCGACCTTTCCACGGCTTACGGAGGGCTCTGCAAGAACGTCCCTAACGGCGTCGCCCATGCCTTGGACGGCATCGCTCGTTTCGCCATCGGCCATGTGACGATCAAGTCCGCTGGCCGCTGGGATGAACTGCACCTCTCTCTTAATGGCGATGAGAAGACGGCCCCCCATGCCCGCCCTCATCGCCCCGTCTTCCTGCTCAGGGAGCCTGCTGCCGCCGGCTTCGCCGTCTGCGTAGGCCAGACCTGCCTCGCCGCCGTGGAGACCGCCGCAGAGGCCGCCGCGAGCCTCTGACGGGCAATCCGCTCTTGCCCGCGCGGAGGGGAGCGGGAACATCATGGCAGGCATGTCAGCCGACCCCCACTACGTCTACGGCCAAGGGCAGAGCTCACGCTCGAGCCATCGTATGATGCTGGGGATGGTCATCGTCGAGACCCTCGGCTACAAGGAGAAGAAGTACCGTCCGGACTGGAAACGGATCGCCATGCTCTTCCCGGTGTTCCTCGTGCTGGCCTGGGTGGCCCTGTCGGAAGCGAACTATTTCAAGGAAAGGTACATGAACGGCATTCCGACCACGCGGCGGGCGGACATGTACCTCTACCTGCCCGACACCTTCGTCAACTCAGCCGCCAACCTCTTCCGCAACAAGGATCAGGTCCAT
Organism: Opitutia bacterium; assembly: GCA_947456525.1. Classification (GTDB taxonomy): domain Bacteria; phylum Verrucomicrobiota; class Verrucomicrobiia; order Opitutales; family UBA953; genus UBA953. The sequence continues at coordinate 7,808 of CANGRI010000014.1, read as the reverse complement.
TTGCGCGAGCGCGCGAAACTCCTCGCGGTCAAGGACACGTACGGACGGGCCGCCCATCTCTACCGCAAAGGAGAATACTACGTCTCGGTCGCCAAGGCCGCCCTCGCCCGCCAGGACTACGCGGAGTTCGCGAAATATATCGGCACCGGCGCGCAGCTCACCCCGGCCAACCTCGAAGCCCAGCGGCTCTGCGCGGACCTTTTCTTCGCGTTCCAACGCCCGCTCGACGGGTACCAGCTGCTCGAGGAATCGCTCGAGTTCGCCAAACAGGACCGCGACTATTTCCGCCAGTACGTCTATCGCTGCTTCATGCTCGACCAGGATGAGCGCCTGATCAGGACGGCCATGAAGTTCATCGCCGATCCGGCGGTCTCGGCCGACATCAAGGCCGACCTGCGGATCGCCGCGGCCCAGGCGCATTTCCTCCGGGGCGAATTCGCTGAGGCCTCGCGGCTGATCAAGGAACATCACCTGGACCAGACCGTGGACGGCTACCTGCTCAACTGCCAGATCCTCTGGGAAACCGGCGACCCGAAGGGCGCCCTCGCCGAGATCGACGCCGCCTTGGCGGCCTATCCGGCCGGCATCCGCCTGCTCGAGATCAAGGCCCGCTGGCTCAAGGAGACCGGCGAACTGGCGCGCGCGAAGGATTGCCTGGACCTGCTCGCCATCAGCCTGCCCGACAATCCCGCCCCGCTGATCCAATCTCTTTACCTCCTGCCGGGCGAAGCCAACCGCGCGCAGCGTGCGAACATCGTCGAAAAAGCCGTCGCCCGCTACGGCAATCAGGAACAACCGATGCTCGACCTGGCCCGCTTCGGCAACGACAACGCCGACGTCGCCCTCACCTCACGTCTCGCGAAGCTCGCCAAGGAACGCCGCTTCACCAACCGCGTGCGCTTCGACCTCGTCCATGTCGAATGCCTGCTGAACGCCGGCCGCGCCCGGGAGACCATCCTGCTGGTGGATGAGCTCTACAAGCAGGCCGAACGCGATCAGTGGGTGACCGAGACCCGCATCGCCTTCGAAGCGCTCCGCACCATCGCCTACTTCGCCGACGGTCAGACGGAGATCGGCTCGATCAACCTGCAGAAGCTCATGCAGAACCGCAGCGTACCGCCGCAGGTGCTCATCTCGGCCAGCCGCAAGCTCATCGCCGCCCAGCGTTACGACGAGGCTAACGACGTGCTCATCCAGGCGCACCTGCAGAACGAGACCAACCAGGCCGTGCTCCAGCAGATCGTCCAGCTGAAGCTCGACCACCCGCGTATCGCGGCCGACCTGGAGACCTACCTTCGCCGGCTGATGCAGAATCGCCGTCCTTCCAAGGAAGTCCTGCAATCCGCCTTGCGGCGTCTCGGTTCGGACGTGTACCTCTTCTCGGGAGACCGCGAGACGCTGCTCCGCGAAGTGGAAGCGAAGCTCAGGTAGTCGCTTCGGGCTTCGGACGTTCAGTGACCTCGAAATAGGTCACCGAACCGAGCTTGGTGCCGTCGGGCAGCCAAAGTCCGCGGCTGCAACCGCGGTTCACGAACTCTTCCGCTTCGGAGGCGTTAAGGACGGAAGCCGCCATGGCTAGCCCTTCGGCTTCGAGGGCCGAAGTCGCGATCGAACGCACCGGGCCGGGCAAGGAGATCACCTGGCCCGTCCGAGGGTCGACGAGATTCCCGTGCGTGGTGTCGGCGATCTTGCTGGCCATCGCGAAGCGGCAGAGCTTGATCTCGGCATCCGCGCCGACGCCGATGCGCCAGCCGGCGCCTTCGCCGGGAGGATCAAGGGCGAGGGTCACGCTGCCGGAAGCCATGAGCAAGGCGCGGTGGATGCCCCAGCTGCTCTCGAGCATGTCGGCCATGCGATCCAACGCATAACCGCGGACGATCGCGCCGAAGTCGACGGCGCAACCGAACTTCACGCAGTGGAGCTCGCAACCATCGAGGCGGAACTCCCCTTCGCGGTAAGCCGACATCACCTGGTTCCAGGCCTGGTCATCAGGATTGAAAGCCATGTCGCCGCGGTTCTTCCAATAGCTGAACAGGGCGCCCGCGGTGGCGTCGAACGCCTTACCGGTCTCGGCGCTGACGTCCTTGGAGAAATTCCAGAGGGCCTGCACGTGCTCCGAGGCGGCGACCATCGCACCCTCAGGCATCTGGTTGATCGCCGCGACCGGTCCGCTGTCATGGCGGCGGTCGGTCTGAAAATCCAGGTCGTCGAGATGCTGGAAGAGGGCCTCCGCGGCGTTGCGGGCGTAGACGCCGTCCTCGGAGGCGATGCGGACCCAGAAACGAGAACCGAAGGCCTCGTGCGAGAAGTTGTGGATGATGGGATTGTCTTCCATGGCTTACTTGCCGATGAAAACGCTTTCATAGCCTTTGGCAACCAGCACCCAGTAGCGGTCACCCCCCTCGCGGAGCGTCAGGCTGCTGACGGCATATCCCGGGACGATCGGCTCGCTGGCGTCGGTCGCCGGAATGAGCCGCAAGGGGGCGTTGGCCGCCTGGGGAAACTCGCCGTAGCCGACCGGATACTTCCGCAGATAATAAGGCAGCGGCCAATAATGCCCGCCTTCAACGGCGACGTAGAAACGGCCCTTGTAGGCTTCACTCAGTCGTTCGACCCGGCCGGCGAATTCCTGGACCGGCTTGGACGCTGTCTCGGAATGCTTCGCGAAGTCGCCCGCCGCGTAAGCCGCCGACACCAGCAAGCCGACCAGCAGCAATCCGTCCTTCCTCCAGCCCTCCCCGAGCTGGGCGGGCACCAGTAGCACCAACGGCAAGGCCATGACGCCGTAGAGCAACCACGGGGTCTTGTACGGCAGCAGGAGATGCAAGCAGAAGATCAGGCCGACGAAGACCAGGATGAAGTCGGCCGGACTCGCCCGGAACGGGACGTGCCTTTCGCGAAGGAAACGCTGGAGAGAGAACTCCAGCAGCCAGAGCGCGGCCCAGATCCATGGCCAGTAACTCAAAACCATCAGCGTGTCTTCCGAACGTCCGCTCGCGACGCCGAACGAACGGGCGAGCTGCCGCCACCAGGAGGCGAGCCCATGGATGTCGGTGAAACCGACGCTCTGGAACGTCGCCCACGAAGCGACCAGCCCGAGCAGGAACCCGGGCAGATGTCGGTCGGCCCACGGCTTACGGACGACCAGCAAGGCGATGAAGAAGAAGAATAGGTAAGCCGCCGCGGTGACCTTGCAGGCCAGCGCGAAGCCGAAGGCGAGGCCGGAGAGCATACGCCAGAGGCCTCTGCTCCCGGGAGATTCGGCGGCTTCAGAGCGCAGCCACAGCACGACACCCCAGGCCAGCCCGGCGACCAGCAGGACTTCCTGAACGAAGTAGAATCCGAACGGAGCGCCGCCGCCGATGAGGAAACAGAACGCCGCAGCGGTGACCCGCGAAGCCAGGCTGGCGCCAGGCAGAGCCAAGGCGGCGAGCGAAAGAAGTAGGAGGTAGCCGCCGGCGACATGACGCAGGTAGGACTCGGACATCTCGTCGAACGGCGTGGCGGTGAGCTTCGAGGCGGCCTTCAGCGACAACGCGAGGGTCGGACCATGGAAACGGTCCTCGTTGGAGCTATAGGGCACGCCTTCGGAAAGCTCCTTGGCTCGCGACCACTGCACGGCTTCGTCGGCATGCAGGGTCTGCGGGACGACCAAGGAAGTGAAACGGGGCGGGCACTGGAGACCGATCAGCGAAACCAAAAACAGGCAGACAAGGACACCCGCCAGCACCGCCCAAGGTTTCTTCGCGGCGGTCGGCTCCATGGCTCAGGCGCCGAAATGCTGCTGCAGGGCGGTCTTGATCTCGAGCGGCACGAGGGCGGCCGACATCGGTCCCTGCGCTTCGCGCCAGGCGTAGACGGTCGTGAGAGCGCCCTTGGCGACGGCCCGTTCGCCGACGGCGGCGGTGAAACCCCAGACGAGCTTCTTATCGCCGATCTCGTTCGGCGTCAGCGCGACGGTCACGACGTCTTCACGGTAGATCGGCGAGAGGAAGTCGCACTCGACGCGAACGCGCGGAAAGCCGGTGAGCTTCGAGCCTTCGGCGCGGATGAAGGGTAGCTTAAGCTGGCGAAAGAGGGCTTCTTCGGTCGCCTCCACCCAGAAGAACACCGTGGAGAAATGCACGATGCCCGCCGCATCAGTGTCGGAGAAGTTGGCGCGATAATCTGCCGTGAAGGGGGCCATGCGCCTATCCAAGCCGTCCGGGCGGCAGGTGCAACCGTCAAGGCGGCGCCTTCCGACCGCTTTTCTTCAGCCAGGATACGGAAGTCGACGCGCCGCCCGAAGCCGCCACGCAGGCCTGCAGGAAGGGCTGGGGCTCCTGCTGGACGGTGAAGAGATAGAGTCTCGGGCTCGCGCCATACGGAGCCTTGCCGAAGGCCTCCAGCCATTCGCGCTGCCAACGGGGTTGCCCTTTCTGGACACCGCCGACCTTATGATACGAACTGTCCGAGTAGACCATCTTCGGCTCGCCCTTCCTAGATTCGTAGAGCCGGACGCCATCCTGGAAATCGGAAAAGACCACCAAGGCGTCATAAGGCTCAGCCAAGAGCCGATCCATCCAGGCGCCGAGGGAGCCTTTCTCGCAGGCGGTACGGACTTTGGCTTGGACGGACTTGCCTGCGGGCGTGAGGGCCTCGAGCACGGTCTGCGTCGGGCCTTCGCGGAGCTTCGGAGCTTCGCCATGGAATTTCCGGCCATAGACGACCATGTCGCCCAACCCCACGACCCGGGCTCCGTCGAAACGAAAGACGTCCGCATCAGGGAACTCCTTCCGGATCTCGGCCTCGACACGCGGAAGATAAGAGCGCATCGAGCCGGAACAATCCAAGTAGACCGCGACGCGTCGCGCGCGGATGAACGCGCCCATCACCGGACGGCCGACGAATCCGGCGCGGCTGCCCGGGCCGGAACCGAGTCCGGCGCCCCCGAACGAACCATGGCCGCGGCCGAAACTACCCTTCCCTTGTCCCCCTGACAGCCCCGCGAGCCCCGTCTCCGGCGTCATCGCCTTCATCGGCGGCAACGCCAACGTCGCGCTGGCCGACTTCGAGGTCAGCCTTCTCTGCGGCGTCGCGACTTTCGGCTTCCGCTGGATCGGATGAGGCGCCGAGGGGCCGCCCGACCTGCCCCCGGGCACCGCATGCGAGACGAACTCCTGCTTCGGCGCAGCCGGCGGCTGGCGAAAGACGATCCAACAGGCCGCGACGACCAGCAGGCCGTGCAGCCCGAGGGAGACGAGCAGGCCACGCAGCGAGCGGGCCTTGGGGCGATGCGCGGTGATCGGCTCCGGACGGGACATCACGTCAGTCTAGGCGATGCGGACGCGGGACAAGCGAAGCGACACACGAAGAACCCCCGCCGACGGACCAGATGTTATCCTCAGAAAGAGACGAAAAAGGCGAAGCCAACCGGCTTCACCTTTTTCGTCTTACCGTGAAGCCAGCTTAGCGAGACGGAGCCGCACCGCGAGAATTACCCGTGGTGGAAGCGGACGGACGGAAGCGGAGCACCGCGTTCGCAGCCGCGGCGGTGGCAGGGGCGGACATCTCGACGGTGAAGAATCCGGCGGCGCCCTTGGTCGGGGTCACGCTGACGATGCTCGTGGCCGCAGGGAAACGGGCGTCGAGGATGACCATGCCGGCCTTAAGGTCGATGGAGCCGGAGACTTCGGTAATTGTCTTGGCGTCCTTCGCGAGAGTACCGACGGCCTGGATGAGCGGCGTGAAAGAGAAAACGCCGTTGGTGACGTCCTCGGTGATCGGCGCAGAGATCACCATCTGCTTGTCGGTGACCTTCTTCTTGCGCTTCTTCTCGGGATCCTCGGGATCGACGATCTCCTTGAAGGTCGGCAGCGACACGACTTCGGCGTCCTTAGGGACGCCGCGACCGCTGACCGGCATACCGACATAGAGGTCGGTGTAGTTATGCAGGTCGTCGATGGTCTTGGCACCCTTCTTGGCGTTACCGAACTTCACCATGATGGCTGCACCTTCGGAGGCGGTGACGCATCGCTGGAGGATCGTGCCGGGCTTGTTGCCGTAGGCGCGGGAGGTGCTGATCAGGTAGAGGCGGGGGCCCTTGTTGTCGCGGGCTCCGGCGAAGGCCTTCTCCCACTCGTCTTCCCACTTCTTCTCCTCAGGGAAGCGCTTGTCTCCGCCATTGTTGCAGATGACTCGTCCGTTGGAGGCGGCCGTCAGGGGCTTGCTGAGGGTGAAGCTGACGTTGGGCTTGATTTCGGTGACCGTGGTGCCGGGAGCGATGCCCGTGCCGATCGCCATCATGTCGGTTATGAGACCCGTGGTGTCCTTGCACTGCAGGACAGTCTGACCGGAGCCGCCACCGGTCACGATCAACGTGACCGAACGGGCGAAGCCGCCGCCCTGGTTGCTGCGGTCGGAGAAGACCACGGGCGGGTCGGCGCGCATGCCCTTGTCAGGCTTGTAAGCCGGAACACCGCCGATGGCCTTGGTGCGGATCTGGCGGACACCGTCCTCGAAGTCGGAGAAGACGATCAACGCATCGTAGGTACGGTCCTCCTTGAGGACATCCAGCCAGGCGCCGACGGAGCCCTTCTTGAAGTTGGTGTTATATTTCTTGAGTAGATTCCGTCCCGCCTGGGTGAGCTTGGCCGGATTGGTCTCGGTCGCGACGATGTCCCCTTTGGCGTTCTTCTTGGAGGCGCCGCCGACGCGACGGTTCAGGAAGGCCTCGCCCTTGAACTTATCCCCACCGACGACCTCGCTGTCATGGATGTCGATGAAGACGCCGTCGTACATGTAGACGTCGGCGTCGGAAAACTTGTCGCGGATCTCCGCCTCGACGCGGTCGAGGTAAGGCAGCATCGAGGCCGAGGCGTCGAAATAGACCGCCAGGCGCTGAGAGAAGATGTTCGCGCCCATCACCGGCTTCGCGACGAAGTTCTTGCCGCCGCCGGAGCCCATGCCCTTGCCGGCACCGATGCCGCCGCCGGCACCGCCGCCGAAGCCCTTGGAGGCTCCGCCGGCCATCGCTCCGGAGACCATCGAGGAGGCCGAGGCCGAGCTCGGCAGATCGGGCAGCGCGATCGAAGCGGAGGCGCTCTTGGAAGTGATGCGGGTGGTCGTCTTCGCGAGCGACTTCACGTTCTTCGGCTGGACCTTATGCTGGGTGCTCTTGACGCGATCGCCGCCGGAAGCGCCGCCCGCGCCGGTCGCGAAGGTGTTCGGATCCTTCTTCGCGTTGTCGGTGACGGTCGAGACGACGAAAGCCGCGGCGATGAAGATCAGCAGGACGTGGATCGCCAGGGAGACGGAAAGACCGCTGGCGCCGATGCGCTGCCAGAAGGAGCGTTTCATGCGCTTCGATCCGAGGGAGTCCGTCTCGACCTTTTTCAGGTCAACCGGAGGGACGTCGCCGGGAGGGGGCGTAGGGGTATCTTCGCTCATCGCTTAAGGGGGTGGGCAATCTTCCCCCCTGCCCCGCCTGCTTCAACCCTTTTTGGCCCGCGAACCCAGGGAGGAAGTCGCGTAAGAAATGGCTTGCGACTCGGCCACGGCCCCCTTCTCCTTCACCTCCCACTTATTGCAGGGTGGAGCAGCCCGGTTAGCTCGTCAGGCTCATAACCTGAAGGTCGTAGGTTCAAATCCTACCCCTGCACCCAATTTTAAGCCCTTCAAAGGCAGTCACTTATACAAGTGATCAAAAAGATTAGGAATAGGCTTGAACCGACCAGAATTAATTGCACGGTATCAGGTATTAAATTTGTCCTACGGGACAATGGGGTAAGTAAGATAAAGCAGTAAAAAACAGGCGGCTTGCATAGGGG
>CANGRI010000013.1 GCA_947456525.1 Opitutia bacterium | reverse complement strand
CGGATGAAGTCGACGACGGGCGAAAACGATTCGTAGGGATGGTGAAGGATGATGTCCTGCTCCGAGATGCGTTCGTAAAGCTTGGAGGGGTCGGCGCATTCCGCCGGAACGACCGAGACGAAGCCGGGGTATAGGAGTTCGGGCCTTCCGATCATGTCGATCAGGCTGCCCAGCCTGAGCATGTTGACCGGACCGGGGATGAGGAAGGCGTTGTCGGAGGAGAGTCCGATGGAATCCAGGAGCCACTGCAATTCGCCGCCGGGTACGTCGGCCTCGATCTCGAGGCGGACCGGCGCGCCTTTGCGGAGGTTGCGGATTTCTTCTTCGATGGCTTCTAGGAGATTCCCTGCTTCTTCTTCGTCGACGTACAGGTCGCTGTTGCGGGTGATGCGGAAGGCCCATGAGCCCTGCAGTTCCAGTCCCGGGAAAAGGCGATGGATGAACAGCTGGATGACGTGGCTGAGGAAGGTGAAGCTCTTGCGGTCAGCCAGAGCCATGATGCGCGGCAGGATGCGCGGCACCGGTACGACCGCACGGCGGAGCTCACCCGAGGCCGGATCGCGGAGCAGTGCGAGGAGGTACAGACCCTTGTTCGTCAGCACCGGGAAAGGATGCGAAGGGTCGATGGCCAGCGGCGTCAGGGCCGGGAGGATGTCGCGGTCAAAACGCGGGGAAAGTTCGGCCCTCGCGACGTCACCGAGCTGTTCCCGGGCGAGTACTTCGACGCCATGCTGCGATAGGGCGGGGAGCAGTTTCTGCTTCCAGCAACGCTGCTGGTCGTCGACCAGGGCGCGGGCGCGCGTCAGGACGTCGGCCAGGAATTCCTTGGTAGCCGGATGGCTCGCCGACTCCTGCTGCTGCATGATTCCCGCCACTCGGATCTCGAAGAATTCGTCGAGGTTCGAGCTTACGATCGAGAGGAAGCGGACGCGTTCCAGGAGCGGTACGGAATCATCTTCGGCGAGTTCGAGGACTCGACGGTCGAAGCTAAGCCAGCTGAGTTCGCGATTGAACATGAAGATGTAAGGTCGCCCGCCGTGCCATGAAAGAACAGGGGACTCCGCTCATTAAACTCCTCCGACGCCCGTCAGGCAAACAAATGCCCGGCCGAGTTTGTTACATTATGGTGCCCGGGAAGCCTCGGGTGTCCAAAACACCTTCAATTCCTCATGATTAGCCAGCCTGAGCTTCGCCGTGGGTGGATGCGGGTGGCTGACGACATCTCCACGTCCGAATCCGGCCGCCAGCTTCTTGACCTCATGCTTGGACAGTCCGCGGGTGGGCACTTCGACGGATTCTATCTGTCCCGATCGGATGGTGATGAAGCGAATGAGTCCTTTGATGATCTGCACATCCGAGATGAGTCGACTGAGTCCGGCTGGCAGCGGTGCGAGCGGCGCCTCTGAAAAAGCGGCGAAGGAAAACCGGACTTCGCGGAGGTCGCGATGCAGGTGGCGGTTGACGAACTCCGTCGAGGGCGGCGCTTCCCATGCGCGGGTCTCGTGGCTCCAATGCTCGCCCGGTCCGAGCTGCGGATCGGGCAGGGCGTCGAGCTCGGGCGCGATGCGCGTCATGATGTCCGCCGCGCCCGCGTCGCTCAGTCTCTGCAACCGCTCTGCGGTGACGCGCAGTGCCGGCTCGAGGATCAGGATGAGCCCGCCCGGGGCTAGCCTGGCCTTGAGTTCGCCGAACCAGCGGAGCATGGCAGCCTGGTCAAGCTGAGGCATCTCGTTGAGCACGAAGCCGGCGACGATGAGGTCGAACGGCCCTTCGGGCCAGGTCTCGGGGCGAGACGCATCTCCGATCCTCGTCTTGGTCGTGACTCCTGCGCCCAACGTCGCGTGGGCGAAGTTTTCCATGGAGGCCAAGGCGCTGGGGGATTTGTCGACGCCTTGGAGGTCGAGCTCGGCGAAGCCGGCTTGGCGGAGGCGATAAGCCGCCGCGACGCCGCAGGAGCCGGGGCCGGAGCCAAGGTCGAGGATCGACGGGCGGGGGCTGGAGGGTTTCCAGCCGCGTAATCCGCAGGCCTGTGCCAGCGCGAAAGAGGTGCGCGTAAAGCTTTGTGGCAGGAAGAATACGCCGTAGGCGGCGAGCAGGCGAGGGTCCGCGAAATAATCCGGGAATTTCTTGTCCGGGCGTTCGGTCGTAAAGAGGTCCGACAGGTGCGCCACGGCCGGCGTCATCCGTTCCAGGGCTTCGTCGCCGGTTTTTTCGGCCGCCAGTTCCGCTTGTCCGACCCAGAAGGCTTCGGCTTCGGGCGGATACGCGATCCGCGAATCAGTTGGCGACATCACGACGGCCCTCCAGCGCGCTACGTAGCGTGGCCGGGTCGGCGAAGGTCAGTCCGCTTCCGCTGGGCAGGCCGAAGCCGATACGGGAGATCTTGATCGTCGGTCGCATGGCGTGGATCGCTTCGCTGATGTAATGGCAGGTGGCTTCCCCTTCGATGTCGTTACCCAGCGCCAGGACGACTTCGGAGATCGGTTCGTCCTTCAGGCGTTGTTCGAAGCTGGCGAGGTTGAGCTGGTCGGGGCCGACCCCGTTGATGGGGGAAAGCCGGCCGTGCAGTACGTGATAGGTGCCGCGATAAGCGGCCGAGCGTTCGATGGCCATCAGGTCCGGGACCTGTTCGACGACGCAGACCGATGCCGGGTCGCGTTTCACATCCATGCAGATCGGGCAGAGTTCGGCTTCGGCGAGGCTGCCGCAACGCCCGCAGCGCCTCACGGCGGCGGCGGCGGCCTGCAGGGACTCGAGCAAGGGGGCGAGCTTGCCGGGACGTTCGACCAGCAGGTGCAGGGCGATGCGTTCAGCGGAGCGTTGCCCCATGCCCGGGAGGATCTTTAGGATCTGGCGGACCTTGTCGAAGGAGGGAGTCACGGGCGATCACATCCCCGGCAAGGAGAAGCCGGCCGTCGCCTTCGACATCGTGGTCTCATGCAGTTCACGAGCCTTGGCGGAGGCTTCCTGGAGCGCCGCCACGAGAGCCTGTTCGACCATCGCCTTGTCTTCCTTCATGAATTCGGGGTCGATCGTCAGGGCCAGGACCAAGCCATGGCCGTTGACCGTGATCTTGATGGCCCCGCCGCCATGGGAGACATCCAGTCGCTCCGCGGTCAGCTGCTGTTGGGCCTCGGCGATGCCGCGCTGCATCTTCTGGGCCTGTTTGAGGAGTTTGCCTACGCCTGCCATAGTCCTCCCAGAGTCCCGAGCGGAGCGGGGGAGTCAAGGTAGACCCGCCGTCCGCTCCCTGCTTGCCACCCCGCGGCGCGCCGACAGGTTCCGACGGATGCGGCCGCCGCGAGACCTTCAGATCATCGGAGACTTCGTCGCCATCACCTGGGACGACGGTCTTGAACAATGCCTGAGGTCGGAGCGTCTCCGTGAGCTTTCCCCCAGCGCCGAGAACATGGGCGAGGTCGACATCCTGGGGCAACGGTGGGGTGGCGACGGGCCACGGCGCTTCCCCGGGGTCACCGTCACCGGAATGAGTCGAGTCGGGAACTACGCCGTCACCTTCGAGTTTAGCGACGGACATCGCACCGGCATCTACAGCTGGGACTACCTGCGCTCCATCGAGGAGCTGAAATAATCTTTTCCGGGTTGCCCATCGTGCGGATTCGGTCACGGTTGCGGACGTGAAAAAGACTTACGTCCTGGACACCAACGTACTGATTCACGATCCCGAGTCCCTGTTCAAGTTCGACGAGCACATCGTAGCGGTGCCCGTCGAGGTCTTGTCCGAACTCGATCGTCTGAAGACACAGCAAGGGCAGCTCGGCGCCAGCGCGCGTCGCGTGAACCGCTCGATCCGCAGCCTCTTCGAGAATCGCCCGCTCAAGGAGATCGCCGAAGGCGATCCGACCAAGCCGGGAGCCTTGCACGCCAAGCTCCGCGATGGCGGCGAGCTGCGCATCATCATCAACGAGTCGCTGATTCGCGATCACTTCAACGGCGCCAAGGCCGAGCGCGTCCGGGCCGTCTTCATGCAGGTCGATGCCCCCGACCATCGTATCATCGCCTCGGCGATCTATCTGCGCGACACCTCCAAGGGCCCCGTGATCCTCGTCACGAAGGACGCCTGCATGTCCCTGAAGGCGCAGGCCCTGGGCATGGATGTTCAGGATTACCGCAACGACCGGGTCGAGACCAGTGACGAGGGCGATTACCGCACGATCAAGGTCACCGCCGCGGCGATGCGCGATTTCCGTGAACTCGGCCAGGTCCAGGTCAAGGTGAAGGAAGAGCCGCCGCTCATCATGAACGAATACGTGATGTTCACTTCGGATTCCTGGTCCGAGCCCGCCCGTCACGTCGGCGACGGCGCTTTCGTGCCGCTCGGCCTTTATCGTGAGTTCATGTCGTCAGACAGCGGAGCCCGCAAGGGACTCCAGATGCCGCGTGGCATGCGCGTCATCCCGAAGAACTTCGAACAATGGATCTTCCTGGACGCTCTCCTTAACCCTGAGATCCGTCTCGTGACCTGCTTCGGCCGGGCCGGCACCGGTAAGACCTTCCTTTCCATCGCCGCCGCTCTCTCCCAGGTCCTGAGCGACTTCTCGCCGTACAAGAAGCTCTACGTCTCCCGCCCGGTCGTGCAGATCGGCAAGGACATCGGAGCGTTGCCGGGGTCCAAGGAGGAGAAGCTTTCCCCGTACATCCAGCCTTACTTCGACAACCTCGAGGTCCTGTTCTCCAAGAACGGCAACGCGGCTCCGACGCCCACCGCCAAGGAAGCCGTCGCCACGGATTCCCAGCGCCGCCAGAAGAAAGCTCAGGCGATGAAGACGCCCCAGCCGATCTTCGGCTCGCAATTCCAAGCCATCAACCAGCCGCGTAAGCCTTATCAGTGGCTCATCGATTCCGGACTGATCGAGATCGAGGCGATGACGTTCATCCGCGGCCGCTCCATCGGACATGCTTTCATGATCGTGGACGAGGCGCAGAACATGACCCCCCACGAGGCCAAGACGGTCATCACCCGTATCGGCGAAGGCTCCAAGGTCGTCCTCATCGGCGACTTGGATCAGGTCGACACCCCCTATCTTGACGGCAAATCCAACGGGCTCATCCATACCCATGAGCGCATGAAGGGCCACGCCATCACCGCAAACGTGCGCCTGATCAATGGCGTCCGCAGCGCCCTTTCCGAACTCGCCGCTCAGCTGATGTGAGCAACTTCCGCCCCCTCGGGGCGCGGGAAGGGTAGTCCGTTCTTGCGCATGCGTTTGCAGGGAGTTTCCCTGCAGCCAGTGGAAAAAGAAACCCCGATGCAGCGGCAGTACCGCGAGTTTCGTGAGAAGCTCGCGGCCGGGACGATCCTGCTTTTCCGCCTGGGCGATTTCTATGAGGTCTTCGGCGAGGATGCCGAGATCGCCGCGAAGGTCCTGGGTCTCACGTTGACCAAACGTCATGAGACGCCGATGGCCGGTCTTCCTCATCATGCCGCCCCGGCTTACGTCAACCGGCTGCTCGCGGCAGGCTGGAAGGTCGCGATCTGCGACCAGCTTGAGGCTCCGGTCGCCGGCAAGCTCGTCCGCCGCGGCCTGACGCGCATCCTGACCCCGGGGACGGCTCTCGAGGATTCGCAGCTTGATTCGCGTCGCGGCAATTACCTGGCGGCGATCTCCTGGGACAAGCAAGGTTGGCATGCCTCGTGGCTCGACGTCTCGACAGCGGATTTCCGTCTCGCGACGGATAGTTCGCCGGCGCGCCTCCTCCCGTTGCTGCATTCCGTGTCCCCTCGGGAGGTCATCCTGCCCGAAGGCCTTGAACCATCTGCCGCTGACCGCGAAGCGTTGGAAGTATTCCTGCAGGGCAGGGCGGTCTCCCGTTTGCCAGGTTGGAACTTCGATGGCGCGGCCGGCGCCAGACTCGTCGCCCAGACGCTTTCGGTCCACGGGCTGGCCGGTTTCGGCCTGACGGAAGAGCATCCGGCCCTCGGCGCCGCCGGCGCCGTCCTCGGTTACGTGACGGATTCCCTCTGCGACCGCCCGAAGAACCTTTTCCGTCTCATCGAGACCAAGCTCGGGTCATCCGTGCTGCTCGACGCCGCATCGTCCCGGAACCTCGAGCTTTTCGCTTCTTCGAACGGCCAGCGCGAAGGCTCCTTGCTTGAGACGATCGACCGCACCGAGACACCGTCGGGCGCGCGTCTGCTGGCTCTGTGGCTCGCGGAACCCTCGACGGATCTCACGACGATTTCCCGACGTCAGGACGCGGTCGGCGAATTCTTCAAGCATCCGGGGGCGTCGTCGCGCGTGGGGGAATCCCTTCGCGGCGTCCGCGATATCGCGCGCATCTTGGCCCGCTTGCAGAACCGCCTGCGCAATCCTCGCGAACTGGGCGGGGTCCGCGACACGCTCCGCTCGCTGCCCCCGATCCGCGAAGAACTTCTGGCGCTGCCAGGAGGCGCCCTGGCCGATCAGGCCGGTCGCATCAATCCTGAGCCCGAACTGCTTGCCCGGCTGGAAGCGTCCCTCGGTGACGAGTTGCCGGTCGACCTCAGCGAAGGTGGGGCGTTGCGGGCCGGCTTCGATGCCGAACTCGACCGTCTCCGCTCGATGGCCTCCGACAGCAAGGGCTGGATCGCCGAGTTCGAGCGCAACGAGCAGAACCGAACCGGCATCAAGTCGCTCAAGGTCCGTTATAACGGTGCCTTCGGCTATGCCATCGAGATCACCAAGGCCAACCTAGCCTCCGTACCGGCTGACTACATCCGCAAGCAGACGATGGTGAACGCCGAACGCTTCACGACCGAGGAACTGCGCACCAAGGAGCGCGAGGTCCTGCGGGCCGATGAGCAGGCCTTGGCCCGTGAGACCGAACTATTCCAAGCCTTGCTCGCCGAAGTGATCGCCCGGACCGAATCCCTGCTCGCGACCGCGCAGGCCGTGGCGGAAGTCGATATCGTCCGCGGCTGGGCCGAACTCGCCCGCGAAGCCAATTGGACCAAGCCCGTCGTCGACGATTCCGATGTCCTCGAGATCGATCAAGGCCGTCATCCGGTGGTCGAACGTATGTTGCAGTCGCGTCCGGGCGCTGGCTCCTTCGTGCCGAACGACACCCGGCTGAGCAACGCCGGCGAGCAGATCGCCTTGCTCACCGGCCCCAACATGGCCGGCAAATCGACGTACATCCGCCAAGTGGCGCTGATCGCTATGCTTGCGCATCTGGGCTGCTGGGTGCCGGCGGCCTCGGCCCGGGTCGGGCTGGTGGACCGCATCTTCTGCCGCGTCGGGGCTTCCGACGAGCTTTCACGCGGCAACTCGACCTTCATGGTCGAGATGAACGAGACCGCGAACATCCTCAACAACGCGACGACGCGTTCCTTGGTCGTGCTCGATGAGATCGGCCGTGGTACGAGCACCTACGACGGCATCAGCATCGCCTGGGCCGTGGCCGAACACCTACATGGTGGCGCCGATGCCGGTCCGCGCACCTTGTTCGCCACGCACTACCACGAGCTCACCAAGCTCGCCGACTCGATGAAGAGGCTTCGCAACTGGTCTGTCGCCGTCAAGGAGTGGAAGGACGAGATCGTCTTCGTCCGACGGGTCGTTCCTGGCGCCGCCGACCGTTCCTATGGTATCCAGGTCGCTCGGCTCGCCGGCATGCCTCCCGCCGTCGTCCAGCGTGCCCGTGAGATCCTGGGCGGCCTTGAGGCGGGGTCTGGATTGCCCGCCAAGGCCTTACCTATGGCTGGCGCAGCCAAGACAGCCGCCGAGCCTCAGAAAGCCCCCCAGACGAAGCCTAAGGCTAAGGAGTCCGGTCCGGAACTCGACCTCTTCGCTTAGATCCGCTCGTTCCACTCACGTGAGGAGAACTTCCCCCACGTGCCTTCGTGGTCGAACTGATTATAGACCGGTTCGGCCACCGGCACCGCCGGGCTCTGCAGCACGGCGCCAAGGGTCTGGATGAAATCCTTCTCGAACTGGTGCCAGTCGCATCCGCTCAGGAAAGGGCGCCAGACGTATCCTTCGATGAGCAGGCCTTGCCGCGTGCGTTTCTGGGCGGCGCCGGCGACCTTGCGGCCGTCGTCGCTTCGGACGAGGTCGTTCGGTTCGGCGCGTCGTGAGCAATCGTCAGGCGAATGGAAGTCGCGCGTGCCGTCGGGCATAGGAGCGAGTTTCACCGGCTGGCCTTGGCGTAGCAGGGCTTGGAGCAAGGCTTCGTGGACCGCCGCGTAGCTGGCCATGGCGTCGGCCTTGAAGAGCGGGTGCGCCGGAGGGATGACGAGCGCGAAGGTCCAGTCGTCCAGATGCGAGACGAGACCTCCGCCGGTGCAACGTCGGACGAGCGGATAACGCGCCGGCACCAGCGCCCGGTATTTGGCCCAAGTTTGGGAGACGCCGAAAGTATAGGCGGGCTCGGACCAGGCGTAGGCCCTGAAGCGGACGTTCGCGGGGGCGGGGTAGAACTCCAGCAACATCAGGTCCGCCGCCATGTTGGCGACAGCATCGGCGGCCTGTCGGGGGAGTACGTCCATGTTCAGAAGTCTATGCCTTTTTCCAGCCTACGCACGACCTTTCGCCCGGTGGTCTGCTCATACCAGTCTTCGCAACCCCTCGGGACACGAAGTTGCGCGAGCTGCTCCTCGAAGGATTGGGCCGCCGTGCGGAGTTTTCCGGCCAGAGGGTGCAGGCGTAAACTGAGGTCCCGCGGTCGTGATGCCGCTGACGGAACCTCGGCCCGGCTGGTAGGCCGGACGAGGGCATCGGCATCGAGGCCGAAGTGTCGGGCGACCCTGACGCCGATCTCATGGCGGCTCATGGCTTCCGTGCCCGCCCAATGATAGAGTCCAGAGAGATTGCCGCGTTCGCAAAGCTCGATGGTGACGTCCGCCAGATTCGATACCTCGACCGGCTGGCGGATCTCATCGGTGAAGAGGGTGGCGGCTTTGCCCTGCTTCCAGGTGGCGAAAAGCCTTTCGTGTAGGCCGCGGTCTCCGCCGATCGAATTGCCGATGATCGGTGAGGTGCGGAGGACGGCGGCATGTTCTCGGCCGAACCGGAGGACGTCGACTTCCGCGGCGGCTTTGGTCTCGCCATAGAGATTCAGCGGCGCCGGGCGGTCGGTGGGCTGATAGCCGCCGGCTACTCCGTCGAAGACCGTGTCGGTGGAGAGGTGCACAAGCTTGGCGCCCAGATGGAAGGAAAGTTGGGCGAGTTTCTTCGGGACTTCCGAATTGAGCTTCTTTGCCCGCTCGGGTTCCGCCAGGCAGGCTTCGATGGTCGGCAAGGCGGCGCAATGGACGACGGCATGGGGAAACTCCTCGAGAAGCAGGGACTCGAGGGCGGCGTCATCGCAAAGATCGAAAGCCCGCGCATGGGCGACGCCAGGGATCGTCGGCGCCCGGGTGCCGCCGAGGGCCAGGACCTGATATCCGCGTCGCAGGGCGGCAAGGCAGACTTCACGTCCTAGGAATCCGGAAGCGCCGGTGACGACGAGTTTCATGCGGCACGCATAAGCCTCGTCGGTGCCAGTGGCAAGCGGGGAGGGCGCTCGCTCACGCTTGCCAATCTTAGGAACAGCCGCATTGATTGCCTTCTCCATGGCTTCATATTCGGACCTAGCCAATCGCCCCGTGCTCACCCAGCCCGTCTATGAGGCCGGTCGACCCATCGAGGTCGTCGCCCGCGAGTTCGGCCTGGAGCCGTCGGCGGTCATCAAGCTGGCTTCCAATGAGAATCCGCTCGGCCCTTCGCCCCTCGGTCTCGCCGCCGCCCGCAAGGCCCTTGATAACTGCCACCTTTATCCGGACGGCGGCTGCACCTTCCTGCGCGAGAAGCTGGCCAAGAAATGGGCGCTGGAGCCGGGCAACTTCGTCATCGGCAACGGTTCGAACGAGGTGATGATCCTGCTGGCTCAGGCTTTCCTTCGTCCGGGTGACGAGGTGGTTTTCGGCTCCCAGGCTTTCATCGTCTACAAACTCGCGACGATGCTCTTCGGAGCGACTCCTGTCGAGGTACCGATGCCTGGTTTCCGTCATGACCTCAAGGCCATGCGCGCGGCGGTCACCTCGAAGACCCGCATCGTCTTCCTCGCCAGTCCGAACAATCCCACCGGGGGCACCGACGACCCCGCGGACATCCTCGCGTTCGCGGAGTCTCTTCCCGACGACGTCATCTTCTGCCTCGACGAGGCCTACACGGAATACCTCGAGGCCTCCGCGGACCTCCGGCCGCTGATGAAGTCAGGTCGTAAGGTCGTCCTTTCCCGCACCTTTTCGAAGGCGTACGGACTCGCCGGCTTGCGCGTCGGCTACCTGATGGGTTCGACCGAAGTGTGCGGGCTTCTCAATCGTGTCCGCCAGCCGTTCAACGTGAACCTGCCGGCGCTGGCCGCCGCCGAAGCCGCCTTGGATGACGAGGCTTTCGTGCGTCGTACCCGCGAGGTGAATGCCGCCGGCATCGCCCAGCTTTCGGCCGGCCTCAAGAAGCTAGGCTTCGCTTACATCGACGGTAAGGCCAACTTTCTCGCCGCCCAGATCCCCAAGGCCGAGGAGGCCTTCACGGTGCTGCAGAAAGCCGGCGTGATCGTCCGCCCCCTGCGTGGCTATGGCATGACCGGCTGGCTCCGTCTCACCGTAGGCACGGAAGCCCAGAACGCCCGCCTATTGGCCGAACTCGCCAAGCTCTGACCATGGATTTCGACGAAGCCGTCCGGATCATCCGGCAGAAGGATGTCCGTTATCAGCCGCAGGCTTACGACGTGGTCCGCCTCGGCTTGGATCACGCCCAGAAGCTGATCCATGGCGAACCCAAGAAGGGCAAGAGCACCGTGAACCGTCATGTCAGCGGACCCCAGCTGCTCGAAGGTTTCCGTCAGCACGTCCTCGAGACTTACGGTCCGATGTCCTATCCTCTCCTTCACAACTGGGGCCTGCGCAAATCGGCCGACGTCGGCAACATCGTCTTCAACATCATCGAGACCGGCCTGTTCGGGCGTTCGCCCGAGGACAACCTCGAGGACTTCAAGGACGTCTACGACTTCAAGGACGTCTTCCAGAAGCCGTTCGAGCCGAAGTCGAACTGATCAGGCGTTCACGAAGCTGATCGACCGGACTTCCTGGCAGCCGCGCAGGAGCTTGATCTTGGCCAGCATCGCCCGCTCGTGGAAGCGGATCTCCGACTTGATGACGGAGTTCTCGCATTGGACGACCAGCTTGCCTCCTTCGAGCACGCGGAGCGGAGCCGAGCGCTTCGCCAGCTTGAGGGGCAGGAGTTCGAGCCAATGGGCGACGATGGCCGTTTCCGGCACCGGCTTGTCCAGCCGAAGTTTCTTGAACGCATCCTGCACCGCATCATCGATCGTCTTCATCGCGCGGTCGGTCGAGCGCCCGCGATCTTCCGGTAGTCCGCGGAGGTTGGCGAGGAGGTTCTGGACGGTCCGGGAGAACTTGCCCTTGAGCTTTCCCTCGGTCAGCAAGGCGCGGACCGCGAAGGGGGTCTCGGAAATCTTTTCGTTCCGTAGGCATCGGTCGGGCGCATGGGCGCCCCCCACGACCACACCCGTAGCGCCGGCGTCACGGGCGCCTTCGCCGTCCTCCGCCGGGCTATCGCCGAAATGGACGAGCCCTGAGATGGAGCCGCCGAGAGCTCGGGCCGCCTGACCGAATGCCTTGGGGTCTGGCTTCGCGTAGCCGGTTTCTTCGGAGAGAAAGATACCGTCCAGGTGTTTGGCCAATCCGTGACCTTCGAGGACCTTGCGCATGCGGGAGTCGGCGTTCGAAAGCACGCCCACCTTGACGCCGAGGAAGCGGATGGCGGAGATCGCTTGCAGGGCCCCGGGCGCCAGACGCCAAGATTCGGGTCGTTCGAATGCCAGCCAGCATTCCTTGAACACCAGGTCGATCTTCGAAGCCGGTAATGCCGGGCCGAAGCAGCGTTGCACGACTTCCTTCCAGAATACCTCCGGCTTGGCGTTCTTAGGCCCGCCTTTGAAAGCCAGCGGGAAGGACGCATCGAGCACCGCCGCCTCGACTTCAACCCCATGCTTCTTTGCGCAGGCGGCGTAGACCCCGCCTACCGAGGGGTGGGGGAAGAGCAGGGTGCCTGCTAGGTCGAAGGTGACGGCTTGGACTCTGGCCATGGACGAGGAAGGGGAGCGGTGCTGACCTCAAAGGTCAACCCGTCCCCATCATGTCCCTGCTTTGCCCGGTGCGAGGATGGGTAATCAACAAGTTATGCACCGGCTCCAGCAGCCTGATTGCGCAGCCACACGGCTTAGGCTGGCTATTTTCGGGCGGCGATCCGTGCTTTGATCTCGGAGACCAGCCTCTCCGTCTCTGGCATCTTGACTCCCGCCTCGATGCCGCGTCGTAAGGGTTCACCCCAGATTCCTTCGACCTCGACCTCTCGGCCTTCGACGAAATCGATGAGGCTGGAGGGACGGTACGGGCCCATGCCGGCCGTGACCACGAACTGGCGTTTGATGTGCGCATCTTCGAAGCCGTGTCCGCGGGCTCGGGCTGCCGCCTGGACTTCCTTCATCAGTAGGTATGCTCGGTCGTTAAGCGCGGGATTGGCCAGAATCAGGTCGGTCGTGATATTGCCGCCGGCGATGGAGAGTCCGTTGAAGGGGATGTTCCAGCAAAGCTTCTTCCATAACACGGATTCCAAGGAAATCTCCGCCTGGCAGTCTACCCCGGCGCCGACGAAGGTGGCGACGCACGACTTCACGGACTGATTGATCGGCCCGGCCGCGGCGGCCATCCGGACGTACCCTGCCAGCGTCGTGTCGATGACGGCTGGGGCGGTGCGGTTGATGCAGACGAAGCAAAGCCCGGCGACGATGCGCTCGGCTGGAAGCAGGCGAGCCAGCGCTTCTACGTTACCCATGCCATTCTGGAGCGTCAGCACCAAGGTCGTCGGACCGAGGAGAGGTCCCACCAGTTCGGCCAGGGCATGATTTGACGTGGACTTGATGGTCACGACCACGAGATCGCACCTGCCTATCTCCGAGGCTGAGGGAGCGGCCGAGGCTACGCGGACGATCCGCTCATGCGCCTTGTTACGAATGGTCAGTCCCTTGGAACGGATGACCTCGAAATCAGTGCGGGCGAGGCAATGGACTTCATATCCGGCTTCGGCGAGCAAGGCGGCGTACCATCCTCCGACGGCGCCTGTTCCGACGATGGCGATCTTCATGGGCGACCTTGTGGGCGACGCACGGACGTATGCCTGGCTTCGGCCAGCTTATTGGGATAATCGAGGGTGAAGTGCAGGCCGCGGCTCTCGCGGCGTTGGAGGGCGCAATCGATGATGAGTTCCGCCACCTGGATCAGATTGCGAAGCTCGAGCAGGCGAGGCTCGACGCGGAAATTCCAATAATACTCCCGGACCTCGTCCGATAGCATGCCGATACGGGTACGGGCCCGCTGGAGGCGCTTCGTCGAACGGACGATGCCGACATAGTCCCACATGGTGCGACGGAGTTCATCCCAGTTATGGGTGAGCACCACGCGTTCGTCCGGATCGCCGGCCGAACCATCGATCCAGGCCGGAAGGGTGACCGCCGGTGTTCCGGTACGTACGATTTCTTCATGGGCGGCCGCGGCGCCGTCATGCGCGAGAACGACCGCTTCGAGCAACGAGTTGGAGGCGAGGCGGTTGGCGCCATGCAGTCCGGTACAGGCGACTTCGCCGACCGCGAAAAGGGCGGGCAGGGAGGTCTGCCCGCGGAGATCCGTGGCCACGCCACCGCAGAGGTAATGGGCTGCCGGGACGACTGGGACCGGTTCTTGGGTCAGTTCGAAGCCCGCCTTGCGGCAGGTTTCGAAGATGTGCGGGAATCGTTCCTGGAAATGCCCCTTGGCCACCTGGGTCGCGTCGAGCAGCACATGCGGGGCGCCGTCGCGCTTCATCACGGAATCGATGGCCCGGGCGACGATGTCACGCGGGGCGAGGTCGCCGAGCGGATGGAAGTCCTTCATGAACGCCCGCAGCGAAAGATCGCGGAGGATGGCGCCTTCGCCGCGGACGGCTTCGGAGATCAGGGCGCGGCCGCCGTCGGGAGCCTTGAGGGCGGTCGGATGGAACTGGACCATCTCCATGTCGCGGACCTCGGCGCCGGCGCGATACGCCATCGCGATGCCGTCGCCGGTGGCGATATCCGGATTGGTCGTGAACTGGTAGACTTGGCCGGTGCCGCCGGTAGCGAGCACGACGACCGAGGCGGACAACGTATCGACCCGTCCTGCTTTGGTATTCAGTACGTGCAGTCCGAGCACGCGGTCTTCGGATGAGCCCACCGGGCAGGCCCCGAGCTTGGCGCGCGTGATGAGATCGATCGCCAGATGGTGTTCCATCATGACGACCTTGGGCGAACGGGCGATCGCCCGGAGCAAGGCCGACTCGATGGCACGTCCGGTCATGTCGCGGGCGTGCAGGATGCGTCGCTTGGAGTGGCCGCCTTCCCGGCCGAGGTCCGGCCGACCATCGGCGCCGTTCTCGAATTCGACGCCCCAGGCGATCAGTTCGGCGACGCGGGCAGGCCCTGACTCGATGATGTGCGTGACGGCATCCATTTCGCAGAGGCCGTCTCCGGCCGTCAGGGTGTCCTTCACATGGCTTTTGAAGTCGTCGGTCTGGTCCGTGACGCAGGCGATGCCACCTTGCGCCCAGTTGGTGTTGGATTCGGAACTCGTCTTCTTCGTCACGATGGCCACCGAATGGCCGCGCTGGGCCAGGTTGAGCGCGAAACTCAGCCCGCCGATGCCGCTGCCGACGATGATTGCCTCGAAATGGGTCGCCATTGAGGGTTTGAACGTAGGGGGTGGCAGGATGTGAACAAGCGGATTTGACGGGGAGAGTCGCACCCCCTAAACAGCCCTAAAAGTGGAATTTCTTCTCATAGCTGCCTGCCTGCTGGTCACCGCGTTATTCGTCCTGGCCGAGATGGCGCTGGTGTCCTCCAACCGTCGACGACTGGCCAAGATGGCCGAAAACGGCGACAAGGGTGCGGCCAAGGCATTGGCTCTGTTGGCCGACCCTTCGAAGTTCCTGTCCACCGTACAGGTAGGCATGACTTTCGGTGGTATCGTCGCCGCGATCTACGGCGGTCCGCCGCTTGCCCAGAAACTGAAGCCTTGGCTGGATGACAGCCGCTGGGAGTTCGTCTCTGAGCACTCTAAGGTCATCTCCGAAGGCGTCTTGTCGTTCATCATCGGCGCCTTGACCGTCATCTTCGCCGAGATCGTCCCGAAGCGCCTTGCGCTCGTCGAATCGGAGAAGATGGCCGCGAGCCTTGCCCGGCCGATGGCGCTCGTCGCCGGTCTTTCCTCTCCGTTGGTGAATTCCATGAGCTGGTGCGCCGACATCGTCATGCTCGCGTTCGGCAGGAAGCGTGCGCCCGAAGACACGATGTCCGAAGATGAGCTCCGCATGATGGTCGACCAAGGGATGGCCTCCGGCGTCCTGCATGCGGCCGAACATCGCATGGTCCACGGCGCGCTTTCGCTCGACCTGATCACGGCCGAGCAGCTGATGACGCCGAGCAACCGCGTCGTCTGGCTGAACCTCGACGACTCTGACGAGGTGAACTGGCGCAAGGTCGTCGCTTCGGGCCACACCTGGTTCCCGGTGTACCGTGGCTCTCCCGACCGTCCCCTCGGCGTCGTTTCCGTGAAGCGGCTATGGGCCAATCTCTCCCTGGTCGGGACGGCCTCGATCAAGGACCTGCTCACGGACTCTCCCACCGTCCCTCCGGCGTGTACCGGCACCCAGCTTCTGGAGAAGTTCCGCAAGGATAAGATCCACATCGCCCTCGTGACGGACGAGTTCGGACGCGTCCGCGGCGTCGTCTCGTTGAATGATGTCCTCGAATCCGTCGTCGGCGAACTCCCGAACGAAGGTTCACCGATCGCGCAGCCGAAGCCGGTCCGCCGCCGCGATGACGGCAGCTGGGTCGTCGATGCCGTCGTCTCGCTCGATGATTTCCGCGAGGCCACCGGCATCGTCGGGCGTTTTCCGGGCGAGGGGTCGGGCAGGTTCACCGCGATCTCCGGCTTCATCATGCGCACGCTCGGCCGAATCCCCGCCGAAGGCGACCGCGTCGAAGCCCTCGGTCACGTTTTCGAGGTCGTCGACATGGACGGACATCGACTGGACAAGATCCTGGTGATGCCGAAGGCCCTTCCGCCGACCGTCGCTTAAAGCCGCACGGGCAGGCCGGCGGTACGGAGGTGCTCCTTGGCCTGACGCACGGTGTAAGTCCCGAAGTGGAAGATGCTGGCGGCGAGCACGGCGCTCGCACCGCCTTGCTTCAGGACGTCGGCCATGTGGTCGAGATTGCCGGCGCCGCCGGAGGCGATGACGGGTACTTCGACGGCGGAAGAGACGGCGAGATTAAGGGGGATGTCGTAGCCGGCCGCGGTGCCATCGCGATCCATGCTGGTCAGCAGGATCTCGCCGGCGCCCAGTGAGTGGGCCTTGCGAGCCCATTCGACGGCGTCGAGGCCGGTCGGATGGCGTCCGCCATGCGTGAAGACTTCCCATTTGTCCGGGGCGACGTTCTTGGCGTCGATCGCGACCACGATGCACTGGCTGCCGAACTTGCGGGCGGCCTCGAGCACGAGGTTCGGATCCTTGATGGCGGAAGTGTTGAGCGAGACCTTGTCGGCACCGGCGTTGAGCATCGTACGGATGTCGTCTACGGAGCGCAGCCCGCCGCCGACGGTCAGCGGCATGAAGACCTGGTCGGCGGTACGTTCGACGACGTCCACCATCGTACGACGTTCGTCGCTCGAGGCGGTGATATCCAGGAAGACGAGTTCGTCGGCGCCTTGCTTCTCATAGGCCGCGGCGATGGCGACGGGGTCTCCGGCATCACGCAGTTCCTCGAACTTGATGCCCTTGACGACGCGACCTCCGTGGACGTCGAGACAAGGGATGATGCGGACGGAAAGCATGGGCGGACCTCAGGGGTAGGGGCGTCGGGTGTGGAGGTTAAGCCTAAATTACTCGAGGACCACCGTGACGGGCCCGTCGTTGACGAGTTCGACGCGCATGTCCGCTCCGAAGACGCCCGTCGGAACCGACTTGCCCTGTAGCATGGCCGTTTCTGCGACGAAGAGGTCGAAGAGCGGCTTGGCTACCTCCGGCTTGGCGGCCCCGTTGAAGGACGGGCGGTTGCCCTTGGAGAAGTCAGCCAGCAACGTGAACTGGCTTACGGCAAGGGCTTCGCCACCGGAGTCGCGCAGGTTGACGCCCATCTTGCCTTGTCCGTCCTCCATCAGGCGAGCCTTGGAGACATCGGCGGCGAGTCGTCGGACCGTTGCTTCGTCGTCACCCGCGGCGATGCCTACGAGCAGGAGGTAGCCGCGTCCGATCTGACCGGTTACGATGCCTTCTACGGTCACCGAGGCGGAAAGGACGCGTTGAACGACGACCTTCATCTTCAGATCAACGCTTCGAGGATCGTACGCAGCTTCATTTCCGTCTCCGTCGATTCTGCTTCCGGATCCGAACCCGCGACGATGCCTGCGCCGGCGAATGCCCTGGCCTCGGAGCCTTTGAGGCGGGCGCAGCGCAGGGCCACGAAGAGCTTGCCGGTCGAACCATCGGAACTCACCCAACCTACCGCTCCCGTATACAGTCCGCGTTGATGCGGCTCGAAGCCCGGAATGAAGGGAAGGGCGAGCGCGCGCGGCTTGCCGCCCACGGCCGGCGTAGGGTGGAGCTCGCCGGCAACTTCAAGGAAGCGTCGGTCGGCGGGCATCGTCCCTTCGATCGGCGTACGCAGGTGCATGACGTTGCCGAGGCGCAGGAGTTCGGCGTTGCGCGACGTCGCGGCCAGGACGCCCACCATGCGGAGGCGGCGAAGGATCGATGCGGTCACTGCGCTATGCTCTCTCAGGTCTTTTTCGCTGGTCAGGAGCGCTTCGGCCAGGCTCGCGTCTTCCGAGGCGGATTCGCCCCGTCGGGTCGTCCCGGCGACGGATTCGGAACGGACGGAGCCATCGAAGAGGGAGAGCAGGGTCTCCGGGGTGGAGCCGACGAGAGCCCCGTCGCCTTCGTCGACAAGGAAGGTGTGGCACTGCGGATTGCCACGGCGGAGGCGATGCAGTGTGGCGTAGATGCTGAACGGCTCGGAGCGACGCCAGTCGAAGGCTCGCGAGAGGACGATCTTCTCGAATGAACCTTCCTTGATCAGTTCGGTGGCACGGGTCACGGCGGACGGGAACCACGAACCGCCGACCTCGGAGAGGACGGTCGGCACGGGGGCACGCGGCGGAGGCGGGGTGGATCGATAGCTGAACTTGCGGAAGCTTTCCGCCCGGACGGCCAGGCGCGCCGCGCAGCCGGGGGCGGCCGGCTCGACCAGTGACACGATGGTCAGGCCGTCTTCGCTGATGACCTGCCAGTTAGGCAGGAAGAGCTTCGCCTCGGCCCCGTCGTTGTCCGTACCCGGATAGAACGGGAAGGTGGCGATGATACGTGGGCGGGCGCCGACGCAGGTCAGCCTGGCATCGAGGTCGCGCAACCAACGGTCGGCCTCGCCAAACCTGTTCTCGCCACGTCCTGACCACTGGCAGATCGGCGAGCCTGCGGCATGGGAGCGTTTCCGCGACGGATTCTCGAAGTACCCGCGAGGCGCGGGTTCGTTGAGGGTTTCAAGAACGGCCAGCGGGTCGAGTTCGGGCGCAGGAAAAGTGTAGCAGACGAAACCTTCCCCTCCGGCGCGTTTCTCGGCGTCGGCCAGCTGGGCGGCTTCATCGATCGTTTTGACGGAATCCACGGAGTCGAAGGTAAGGTCTCCGCTTGATTTGTCCAATCAGGCCGAAGGAGTTTCGGCGGGAGCCTCGATCGGCGGGAAAAGGATGCACTTTTCGGCCACCTTGGAGCCGGTGCAGACGGCGGACCAAGTGAGCTGACCTTCGAATGAAGTGGCCACGGGGCGGCCGATGTTCGTCAGCAGCTTGTCGCAGGTGGCCGGCATCACGGGAGTGAGCAGCGTGCCGACGAGACGAAGGCCTTCGGCCACGTGCGCAAGGCAGGAGTCCAGTCGGGCGCGGTCGGCGGGATCGGCGGATTTCGCCAGCTTCCAGGGGGCGCGGGCTTCGATGTAGGCATTCATCGCGCTGATGAAGACCCAGAGGGCTTCGAGGGCGTGGCTGACCTGATAGTCGGCGAAGGATTCGGCGTACTTCTTGGCCGAATCGTCCCAAAGATGACGAAGATTCTTCTCGAGGTCTTCGTCGGCGGAGGCCGCCGGGATCGCGCCGGCATAGTTGCGACCCACCATGTTGAGGAGGCGGTTGACGAGGTTGCCGAGATTGTTGCCGAGGTCGGCCTTATAGCGGTTCTCGAAGGTCAGCGTCGAGAAGTCGGCGTCCTGTCCGACGACCATCTCGCGGCACAGGTAGAAGCGGAAAGCGTCGGCGCCGTGCGACGAAGCGAAGCCGAGGGTGTTGGTCGCGTTGCCGGAGCTCTTGGAGGCCTTCTGGTTGTTGACGGTCCACCAACCATGCACGAGCAGCTGGCGCGGCGGCTCGATGCCCATCGCCTTGAGCATGCAAGGCCAGTAGACGGCATGCGGGGGCGACAGGATGTCCTTGCCGATGACGTGCACGTCGGCCGGCCAGAATCCCTTGTCGGCGACGGCGGAGTAGTAGTTGGTCAGCGCGTCGAACCAGACATAGGTGACGAAGGAGGTGTCGAAGGGGAGCTCGATGCCCCAGGTCAGGCGCGACTTCGGGCGCGAGATGCAGAGGTCGTTCATCGGTTCCTTCAGGAACTCGAGGACCTGGTTCTGCCGGAAACGTGGCGTGATGAAGTCAGGATGCGACTTGATATGCTCGAGGAGCCAGGGTTGGAACTGGGTGAGCTTGAAATAGTAGTTCTCCTCGGTCGTCTGCGTGACCTCGCCGTAGATCTCGGGCCAGGAGCCGTCCGGAGCGCGATCCTTGTCCGTGAGGAACTGTTCCTGGCGGGTCGAATACCAGTCGGTCTTCTGGCCCTTGTAGATCAGGCCTTGGTCGAAGAGCTTCTGGAGGAACTGCTGCACGACCTTTTTGTGCCGTGGTTCGGTGGTCCGGATGTAGTCGTCGTTGGAGATATTCAGTTCGCCGAGCATCCCCTTGAAGACGGCGGCGATCTCGTCGACGAGCACCTGGGGTTCGACGCCACGCTTCAGGGCGGTCTGCTGGACCTTCTGTCCATGCTCGTCGAGACCGGTCAGGAAGTGCACCTTGCGGCCGCTCATGCGCATATGGCGCGAGATCACGTCGGAGAGGACCTTCTCATAGGCGTGGCCGAGGTGCGGCGAGCCGTTGGCGTAGTCGATGGCCGTGGTGATGTAGAACGGACTGGGCATGAAATGGATACCCTATGGAGATAGGGCACGCGAGCCCCTTAGGACAACCCCGAAGGCGCGAACCGTCGGAAAACCAGCCTCAGACGGCGTCTCCGGCCCGGACGATGTGGGGCTGGTAGGCGATTTCGAAGCCGTAAGCCGTGCCGGCGCGAAGGGGCATGGACTTATCCCGCTGCAAGGTCTGATAGAAGTGGACCTTGCCCCAGCAAGTGCGGTGCTTGGCGTTGTCGCTCACGACCTTGGTCTCGGCCCAGGTCGCGTGGAAATCGTCCTTCAGGACTTCGCAGCGGTGCGATTCGGCGCCGAGCACCAAGGCGTTGCCTGGGGTCATGCGGGAATGGGTCGCGGCGATCGGCAGTACCAGGCGGAATTCCTCCAGCACGACGGCGGCCTTGGCGGTCAGCGTGTAGCGGGCGACGATGCGTCCGCCGTTGAATTCCCAGTCCACCTTCAGCGACGCGACGTTGGCGGAGAGCTTCTCGTCGCGGTCGATCAGGTCAGGCTGGTCGTAGCGGAAGTGATAGGTGCCGGCCTTGGTGCCCATGGCTACCTGGGCGTTCTTGCCGTAGAAGGAAGGCGTGTAGGTCTTTCCCCCGATCGTGAACTCGGGGATGAACGGGGTCGTCTGCTGATTGGACGGCCAGTCGAAGACGCCCGGCATGTGAGGGAACGCCAGCGAGTCGGAGAAGCGGTGTGAGCCGGCCGAGACCAGCGGAAGGATGACGTGCAGCCCCGAGGCGGGGTCCTGGTAGGAGAGCAGGCCTTGTTCCTTGCGCGGCGACTTATCGAAAGAGAAGAAGCGGCAGACGGGCAGGCGGCTGGCCGGCTTGACGACTTCCATGGCGCCGCCGATGGTCTTCGCGAGGCGAGACCACTGGGAGAGATAGCGCGCGGCGTCGAAGTTGGCCATGCGCGTGGTGTGGCCGGGGATGGTGTCCCGCTCGGCGTCGCGCACGATGATGAGGCCGTGTTCGGCGTCGAAGAAAGTGGTGAAGAAGTTGGCGTAGAGGCGGCGGACGAGGTCGCGGGCCAGGGGCTCCTTGTCGACAGGGACCCAGCGGTCGCGAAGGGCCTGCAGGAGTAGGGTGATGCAGTGCATCTGGCCGTAGGCGCCGATGCCACGACCGTAGCACCAACCCAGTCCGTCGTCGCGGACGGTGTCCATGATCACGCGGACATACTTCTCGGCCAACGAGCGAAGCTTGGGCAGCTTGGAGTCGCGCAGCTGGATGTTGGCGTGCAACTGGAGGGACTGGCGGATGAAGATCAGCGATACGACGCCGTAGAGGTCGAAGGCGCCGCCGAAGTTCTCGGCGTTCGCTGCCTTGGACGCTTCGTCATGGAAACCGCCGGTGGAGGCCGCGGCGATGCGGTCCATGAAGCGGTCGACGAGGGGGCCGGTCTCATCCTTCTTGGTCAGGCCGAAGGAGAAGCGACAGACGGCCTTGGCGATGTCGAAAGCCTGGACGTGGTCGTGGTGGTCGTGCTCGACGGCGAGACGCTCGTCGATGAGGGCTCGGGTGGCTTCATCCAGGAGTTCCCAGACGGGGTTGCGTTCGCGGGTCGGGCCGAAGGCCAGGAGGCCGAGGCAGGCGAAGGCCATGCCGTTGTCGGAGCCTTTGCTGACGCGGACCTGGGCGGTGATGGTCCGGGCGACGATCTCGGCGATGTTCTGGCGGTCGAGATGGAGCTCCCCGGTGGCGCGGAAGTATTCCCCGAAGGCCAGGGCGGCGTGACCCGGCTCATCGGCGCGGGAGACTTCCCCGGCGACGGGCACGACAGTGCCATCGGCTGCGAGGGAATTGAAGTTGAGTTTGAGGAGGGCCTTGGTCTGGTCCAGGCACTGGCTCGCGAAATTCTGCATGCGAAAGGTTTGGATTGGGGCAGGGGGGTGCCTCAGTCAATGCCTCATCGTAAAAAATTCGTTATTTCTCCGTCCCTTGCCCTGGGCATAAGCGGAGGGAAGCCCTGCCCTCAGGACTCGAAGACGACTTCCACCGGACAGCGTGAAAGCCTCGATAAGAGCCTCCCGTGGGCCTGCAGGGGCCACCAACGGTAAAGATGGATGTCGATAGGCTTCCACAGGCCCACCCAGCCACAGATCATGAGTCCCTCCCGGACGAATTCCGACCAGCGAGAGCCGGTGGGGGTCAAGTCGCGGAGGACCAGCGTGACGGCCAGGAATAGCAGGCCGATCAGCAAGGAAGCCCGGCCTTCGCGGAAAAGCCCCCCGAGGTCCTGGCTCGCGATCCTGGCCCTGTATTCGAAATAATGCTGGATTGATTCCTTCACCAGCCGGGCGGCTTCCGCGTCCTCGGGCTGACGGAGGACGACCTTGATGCGCAGGTCGGAGCCGCGCTGATGCTCGCGTGCCCAGCTGAGGATGAACTCCTCCGCGTCATGGTCCAGGTCGCGCTCGTGGAAGGGCGATGGGTCCATGGTATTGAAGAGCTGGCCGACGTTGTTGAGCCTGAGTTCGATCAGGCCGGGAGGT
The DNA here is from genome assembly GCA_947456525.1 of Opitutia bacterium. Taxonomy (GTDB): domain Bacteria; phylum Verrucomicrobiota; class Verrucomicrobiia; order Opitutales; family UBA953; genus UBA953. The sequence goes on along the minus strand of CANGRI010000013.1, from coordinate 8,543 downwards.
TGGGAAGTCATCTTAAAGGGGGAGCGGTCTGCCTAGGGCCGACTGGAAGAAACGCGCACGCTTCTCGCGCATCTCGTTGGATTCGCCGGCGCCATGATTGGCGCCCGGTACGACGTGGAACTCGATCTGGTCCTTCTTGCCGGCCGCCAGCAAGGCATCGCGGAAATCATAACTGCACTTCACGTCGACGTTGGTATCGGATTCGCCGACTGAAAGGAAGAGACGGCCCCGCAGGTCGGATGCGTAGTGGGCGCAGGAGTTCTCCTCATACCACGGACCGATGGGGTAGCCTAGCCATTGCTCGTTCCACCACAGTTTATCGATCCGGTTGTCGTAACAGCCGCAGTCAGCGGCGCCGGCCTTATAGAAATCGCCATGCAACAGGAGGGCGTGCGCGGTGTTCTGTCCGCCGGCCGAGCCGCCGAAGATGCCGACGCGTGAGAGGTCCATGTTAGGTTCCGCCTTGGCGAGCGCCTTGATCCAGGCGATGCGATCGTCGAAGCCGCCGTCCTTCAGGTTGCGCCAGCAGGACTGGTGGAACGCCTTGCCGCGGTTGTTCGTGCCCCGTCCGTCCATCTGGACGACGTAGAATCCGCCCAGCGAGAGTTCGCGGTGGTTGCGGTTCCACCAGTTGAACGCATGCGGGGCGAAGGAGCCATGCGGCCCGGCGTAGATGTTCTCGATCACGGGGTACTTCTTTTTCGGGTCGAACGGCTGCGGGCGTGTCACCACCCCCCAGATGTCGAACTTTCCGTCCCGGTCCTTGGCTACGAACGGCTTGGTCGGCGACCAGCCGGCCTTCTTGAGCGGCGTGGCGTCGGCTTCCCCCAGCTTCGCGATGACGTGCCCGTCGATGCCGCTGCGGAGAGTGTAGGTGGGGGGCATGTCGACCCGCGAAGCCGCATCGATCAGCGTTCGTCGATCGGGCGAGAATGTCGCCTCATGATGCCCGTCGGACGGCGTAAGGTCGACGAGACCTCGCCCATCCAGGCCGACTCTGCAGAAATGTTGGTGGTAAGGGTTCTCGCCGGGATTACGCCCCAGGGCCAGGAAGGTGACGTTGCCCGCTTTCTCATCCACCTTGATGACCTCTTTCATCACCCAGTCCCCGGAGGTGACGGGGGCCAAGGTCTTTCCCTCATTGAGGTCAACGGAGTAGAGGTGGAGCCAGCCGCTGCGCTCCGAGAGCCAGAGGGTGCGTTGCTCGCTCAGGTCGAAACGATAGCGCGTGGCGAAGGAGTAGACGAACTTGGGGTCTTCTTCGGTCAGGAGGCGCCGCCAGGTCCGGCTAGCGGTGTCATATTCGATGATGCCATGTCCGGTGAAGCCGCGCTTGATGAATTCGGAGCGGAGGCGCTTGGAGTCGGCGGACCAGTCTAGGCGTTCGGTGGTGTGCGCCAGCGGGAGCACTTCCGCGGATGGTCGGCCAAGGTTCTTGCCGTCCGCCGAGAAGACCCAGGGGATACGCTCGGTGCGATCGTCGCCCGGCTTGTCGTAGGAGATGGGTTTCTTGGTCTGCTTGACGGAGTCGGTGACGAGATACTGACGTATCGGCACCACGCGTTCGCGCCAGAGCGCGAAGTGACGGCCATCCGGAGACCAGCTGACGGGTCCGACCCAGCCGTCTTTGCCTTCGATGTCGTCCTGGGTAAGCTTCGTCTCGCGGTTTCCGTCATGCGTGTCGATCAGGAAGACGTTGCCTCCGCGGACTTCCACCTTGTGGCCTCCGGACGGCGAATCCGGGCGTTGGCGGGAAAAGGAGAGGCGGCGTGATTCTCCCGGGCCTTTGCCGGTTTTCTCGGGAATCGCGGCGTCAGATTTCCTGCCGGCTTGCGTCGGCGTAAGGCGCTGGTTGGCCTCGATGATCCAGGCTTCGTTTTCTGATTCCAACCGGACACGTCCGTCATCGAGCGCGACGACCTGATTGAACGGCCACTTCTTGGCGGTCACCTTGTTCTTGGTGAGTTCGGATAGCGCTGTCGCGACCCTTTCGTGATCGAAGGCCGGGCGGATCTGGCCGGTCACGCAATCCGCCAGTTTCCAGGTCTGCCCTGAACTCTCGCGCCATGAATATGCCATAAGGCGTCCCGACTCCGACCAGCGCACGTTCTCCGGGCGCGACATCTGGGCGGGCCAGTACCAGGCGTCGTACTGCTTCTGCCAGTCCGCGATCAGTGAGGATTGCGCGAAGGCCAGCAGCGGGGTCAGCAGCAGGAGGCGAAGCAGCATGGGCCTATTCCAATCTTTCGCAGGCCATACTCAACCCCGCAGAACCTATTTCTTCGACTTGTCGGACTTCGGCTTAGCGGCCTTGGGCTTGAGGCCTGAAAGGTAGGACACGACGTCGCGGATTTCGGATGCGGTGAGGATGCCCAGCATCGGAGGCATCACGGAGACCGGCGGGGTGCGCGAGGCGACCGAACTGACGGCTATCTTCTGGATCTTTCCGTCAGGCAGTTTGAACTCGATGGTCTTGGCGTTCTCCTTGGTGGCGCTGCCCGCCAACGTGCTGCCGTCTTTAAGGACGATGGTTTCGACCCCGAAGCCAGGCACGATCTTGGCCGAAGGTTCGACGAGCGATTCGGCGAGTTCATCCTTGGTCCTTTGACCGCCGACATAGCGCAGCAACGGGCCGACTTCGCTGCCTTCTTCGGAATCGACCCGATGGCAGGCGATGCAATTGGCCCCAAGGTGGCCGTTGATGATGGCTTTGCCTTTGAGCGCGTCGCCTCCGTCGGTCAGCAATTCATAAGGCAGCTCAGGGCTGGCCATCTTCAATCCGCCTTTGGCTCCGAGGCTGAGGTATTTCTTGATGGCATCGGCGAGGGCCGGCGAAGCGGATTCGCGCGCCAGGGTGAACACGTCGAGTTTGAGGCCGGGATCGAGCTTTCGGGAGACGAGACGACCGGCGAGTTCCTCCAGCAATTTCAAGGAGGCCGCATCAGTACGCCCGCGCAGGGCGGATACCACCGCTTGTTTCTCAGGAAGCTTCGCCGACTTGGAGTTCAGGATATTGCGGGCAACCTCCATCGCGGAATTGACGTCACGTGCGAAAAGCTGGCCGACGGCCTCGATGCGCACTTCCGACGGATTACCTTCGCCGCTCGCGTTGCGGAACGTCCGGATCAACGCTTCGGATTCGCCGGTCTTGAGTCCCAGCAGTCGAAGCGTCTGCAGGCGTACGGCGGGCGCGGCCTTTAGGTCTTCGGCCAAGGCGAGGAGCACCGGGAAGGGTATTTCCAATTCGTATTTCACCATCAGCTCCAAGGCGGCCGCTCGTTCGGAAGGCTGGGTGATCGCCAGGAAGTCGTCTTGGCGCGTGCGCAGGCGGGCCGCGATGGCCTTAATGTCGCGGGGCGCATACTTCTTGGCGGTGCCGTCGACAAGGTCCAGGACCGGAGGTTGATCGAAGGTCAGGAGGCTTTGCAGGGCTTCTTCGCGCAAAGGGGTTCCGGCTGGCTGCTTAAGCGTCCAGTCCAGCAATCTCGCCAAGGACAGCTCATCGCCCTGTCGTAGGTTGGCATTGAGGGCCCTCCGGGCGGCATGGAACGGGAGCGGAATGCTGTCGAATGCTTGGGCAAGCTCAGCGTGGGCAGCCGGGATGCCTTCATCGTCATGGATGGCACGGGCCGCCTCGATGGCGACATTCGGATTGGGATGACCGAGGAGCTTCGCGATCAGCGGCGACTTTTGGCGAGCGAGGGCGAGGGTAGCGAAGACGGCATCGGCGCCTTGGGATGATTGTGCGCGTGCGAGGAGCGACGTCGGTTCTTGCGTGCCGGCCAATCCGGTGACGAGGCCGTGGCGCAGCCATGGCAAATGCAACTCAGCTTCAGCATCATGGAGGAACGACGCGAAGGGCGCCTTGCCCCGAAGTTTCCCCAAGGTGATGCCCGCCTGCGTGCGGACGCGCAGGTCGGACTGCGCCAATTGCGCGGCGACCTTGGCGACGAGGGCGTCGTTCGGACTGGCTTCGCTCAGGACCTTCATCGTTTGGACCCGGATCTCCATGTCCGGGTCGTCGAGCAACGTCAGGGCCGGCGATAGATCGGCGACCTTGCCATGGCGCAGTCCCATGCCGAAGCCCCAGATGCCGTGTATGCGCGCAAGACGGTCTGCGTCGGGTTTCTTGGCGACGGCGAGCAAGTCACCCCAGGCGGACATCCGGTCCAGGCGGATGGAGGCGTTCACGCGAACACGCTGATCCCGATGGCCGAGCAGTTTGATCAGCTCGTCCTTGGGTACGGCTACCTCGAACGGCTTGGAGAGGAATTCCTCGGACGACTTATCGACGTTAGGGGCCACGTCGAAACGCCAGACGGCGCCCTTGCCGTCGAGGGGGTACCCGCCCATCCAGTCGGCGAAATAACCACGTCCATCGGTGCCCCAGGCCATGCCGACCCCCATGATGCCGCTGCTGACGACCCGCAGGTTGGTCTGCTTGAAGCCGTCCCTGTCAGGCTCCAACGTGAAGGCGTCCATCTTGCCCTTCGGGAATTGATCCAGGAAGAAATGGCCGCGCAGGTCGCCGTCGAGGGCGTGTCCGGGTTCGTGAAGAAACCCGGCCGGACCGTCGGAGTAGTTGGCGATGGGGGGCGTGATGAAGAGTGGCTGGTCAGGGGCCCCGTTCGGCAACCACATGTTTTCCACCATCCAGCGTCCATGAAGCTTCATGTACTGGTTCTGGCACCGCCAGCCCGAGTCCGATCCTTCCAGGAGGTAGACCAGGCGTTCGCGTTCCTTCGGTTGATCGGAATCGTTATCCACTCCGATCACGTTGCCGAAATCGTCGAAGGCGATCTCCTGCAGGTTGCGTATGCCCGAGGCGAAGACCTCGAAGCCGGCGCCGTCCGGTTCGCAACGTAGCACCGCGCCGCAATGAGGGAAGTAGAACTTACGACCTTCCTTGCTGGTGACGTTCGTGCCTTTGTCACCCACCGTCCAGTAGATGCGTCCATCCGGACCGAGACGGAGTCCGTGCATGTCGTGTCCCGCGTAGGCGATATGTCCGCCGAAGCCGGTGGCGACGAGTTCCTTCACGTCCGCCACGCCGTCACCGTCGGTGTCCTTGAGTCGCCAGACGTCGGGGATGGCGGTGACATAGACCCAGCCGTCGAAATAGAGGATGCCTGCCGCGATGCCAGAGACCGGGGTGTTGAAGCCTTCGGCGAATACGGTGATCTTGTCGGCCACGCCGGCGTGCTTCGAGTCGGTGAGCTTGTAGATGGTCTCCTTATGCACCGTCAGGTCCTTCCAGTCGATGGAGCCATCCTTGTTGTGGTCCTTCAGTCCGCCGCGGGGAGACTTGAGCTTACCCGGGGCGAGCTCGCGTTCATAGAAGGCGAGTTTTTCGGCCGGCGAGGTCAGCGCGACGTCGTCGGGAATCCAGACGGCATGTTCTCGGATGTCCAAGTCCGCCGCTTTTCGGCGGGTGGTGGAAGTCACGTAGACGTTGCCGGCTTCGTCGACGGTCACGGCGACGGGGTCGGGGACGTTGATGTTTCCCGACCACTTGAAAGGCTTCACCTCGGCGCTGAGTCCGGCGACCGTGACGACGAGCAGGACGATCGGGGTGATGGCACGCATGGGATTAACCGATGAGGACGAGGTAAAGTTCCTTCGGGCCGTGGGCGCCGAGGACAAGGATGCGCTCGATATCTCCGGTACGGCTCGGTCCGGTGATGAAGGAGAGCATGCTGGGCATCTGGTCGCCATGGCGCGCCTTCGCCAAGGCGAGGGCTTCGCCGAGATCAGGGACGACCTGGGAGGCTTCCGCGACGACGACGTGCACGTGGGGCAACACGGACAGGGCGCGGCCGCCGGAGGTGGCGCTGGAGACCAGGATCGAGCCCAGCTGGGCGACGATGGACTCGCAGGTGGTGATGCCGGCGTCGCAGCCTTCGAGCCGTTGTTTGTCGAAAGAAGCGTCGGCTTCCCAGGTCTCGCAGGGCAGGGAGGCGGCGATAGGGCGCAGCAGCTCGTGCCCATGGAAGGCCACTTTCTTCCAGTTCTTGGCAGCGGAGAGTTCGGCGACGGCCTTCGCGGCGGCGGCCTTGTCAGGCACGCGAATGAGCACGGCCTTAAGCTTAGCGAGCTGCTCGGCGAGGATCGTCAGACTGGCATCGGCGGTTTCGCCGCCATCGGGCAACCATGGCTTGGCGACCGTGGAGGTCTTGCCCGGGTTGGCATCGGTCTTCAGGTGGGGCTTGGGTGCCTTTACCTTGAGCGCCTCGCGGATGCGGGCGAAGATATCAGAGCGGGCGTCAGACATTCTGGTTCTTCCACTGGTCGCGGAAGGATTGGGAGGGGGCCTTGGGCAGGTCGCGGGTCTTCATCCACGCACCCATGTACGGGAGCGGCAGCTTCTGGAGCAGCGGCAGGGTCGCCCGGAAGATACGGCCGCCGGTCGCGAAGAGCCAAGGGCGCTTGATCACGAAATTGAAGCCGTTATGGAAGGCTCGGTCGAAGAGCGTCGGGGACTCCTTGGCGGCGTTGCGTCGGTTGTGCAACAGGTGGTGGTGCAGGTCGATGCGGACCGGGCAGGCGTCGGTGCAGGCGCCGCAGAGCGAGGAGGCGCCGGAAAGATGGTTCCACTGCTTGAGCCCTCGGAGATGAGGCGTGATCACCGAGCCGATAGGGCCTTGGTAGGTCGTGCCATAGGCGAGGCCGCCGATATTCTTGAAGATCGGGCAGACGTTGAGGCAGGCGCCGCAACGGATGCAATGCAGGGCGTCGCGCTGCTCGGGGTCGGACAGCAGGCGGGTGCGGGCGTTGTCGAGAAGGACGATGTGGAATTCTTCCGGACCGTCGCATTCGCCTTTCTTCCGGGGGCCGGAGTAAAGGGTGTTATAGCAGGTCATCGGCTGGCCGGCGCCGGCGGTGGCCAGCATCGGCAGCAGCACGGACAGGTCGTCCAGGTTGTTCACGACCTTCTCGATGCCCGAAAGCGCGATATGGATGCGGGGCAGGGCGGCCGTGAGGCGGGCATTGCCCTCGTTCTCGGTGATCGAGATCTGGCCGGTCTCGGCGACGAGGAAGTTGGCGCCGGTGATGCCGATGTCGGCGTCGACGTACAACTGACGGAGATGGCGGCGGGCGATCATCGTCAGCTCTTCCGGGCTGTCCGTCGGGGCCGTGCCGAGGTGCTTGGTGAAAAGTTCGCTGATGGCTTCGCGCTTCACGTGCATGCACGGGAAGACGAAATGGTAGGGCGCTTCTCCCCGGAGCTGCTGGATGAATTCGCCTAGGTCGCTCTCGACCACGCCGTAGCCGGCCTTCTCGAGGGCGTCGTTAAGGTGGATCTCCTCGGAAGTCATGCACTTCGACTTCACGATGGCCTTGGCCTTCGCGTCTTCGGCGATCTTGAGGATGATGGCGCGGGCTTCGGCGGCGTCGCGGGCCCAATGGACCACGCCGCCGTTGCGTTCGAAGTTGGCGGTGAACTTCTCCAGGACGTTGGCCAGGTCGTTGACCGCGCTCCACTTCGCGAGCGAAGCGGCGTCACGGGCGCGCTCCCAGTCGCGATAACGAGCCTTCTGCAGGTCACGATTGGTGTAATAGCCGCCGAGCGCCTTGCGGATGAACGCGCGCTGGTCGCCGTCCGCGGCGTTGACGGTGGCGTCCTTGAGGAAGATGGCCTTGGAGTCGGGCATGGTCAGGCGTCGTTGGCCAGGACTTCGGCGATGTGCAGCGGCAGGATCGGCTTGCCCTCGCGGGAGAGCCAGCCGCCGATCTGAAGGAGACAGGAAGGGTCGGAAGAAACGACGAAGTCGGCACCGGTCCGGGCGAGCGCGCCGCCTTTGACCTGGACCATCGCTGTCGAGATCATCGGGAACTTGGCGGAGAAGAGTCCGCCGAAACCGCAGCAGGTCTCGCCTTCCTCGGTCTCGATGAGTTCGAGGCCTTTGACGGCCCGGAGCAGCTGGCGGGGCTCTTCCTTGAGGCGAAGCTCACGCAGGGCGTGGCAGCCGTCATGATAGGTCACCTTCTTGGCGAACTTCGCGCCGACGTCGGTGACGCCGAGCTTCTTCACCAGGAATTCGGAGAACTCGAAGGTTCGCGCCGCGAGGTCGTCCGCTTCGGCGGCATGGGGCGTCCCCTTGAGCAGTTCCGGATAGAACTGGCGCATCATCGCGACGCAGGAACCCGAGGGTCCCACGACGACTTCGGCGCCGCGGAAGACTTCGAGCGCGCGGATGGCGGCCTCGCGGGCGACGTCCCACTGCCCGGAGTTGAAGGAAGGCTGACCGCAGCAGGTCTGGGCCGAGCGGAATTCCACCTCATGACCGAGGCGCTTCAACACCTTGGCCGTCGCCAGGCCGACCTTGGGGGTCAGCTGGTCGACGAAGCAAGGGACGAAGAGAGAGACGCGCACGGGATCAGCGCAGGAACGCTTCGTGGAGGCCGCCGTCGACGGTGATGACCTGTCCGGTCGTCTTGCTGAGGCGATTGGTCACGAGGAGGAAGTAGGCTTCGGCCTGGTCGGCGGGGGTGATGGGGTTCTTGGTCAGGGTGCGATCGGCGTAGAAGCGGGAGAGCTTCGT
>CANGRI010000012.1 GCA_947456525.1 Opitutia bacterium | reverse complement strand
TGGCGCCGGCGACGAAATAACCGCCTTCGTCGACCTCGAGGGACGGCGTGAAGGCCTGGGAATTGGGCACGTGGCCGATGGCGACGAAGACGCACTTCACGCCGAGGTCACGGGCGGCGCCGGACTTCTCGAGGACGCGCAGGGTGTGGACCTTCTCGTCGCCGAGGATCTCGGTCGGGGTGACGTTGAGGACGAGCTCGATCTTCTCGTGGGTCTTCACGCGCTGGACCATGATCTCGGAGGCGCGGAAGGTGTCGCGACGGTGCACCAGGTAGACCTTCGAGGCGAAGCGGGTGAGGAAGAGGGCTTCTTCGCAGGCGGAGTCGCCGCCGCCGACGACGGCGACCGGGACGTTGCGGTAGAACGCGCCGTCGCAGGTCGCGCAGGTGGTCACGCCGTTGCCGCCGTAATATTTCTTCTCGCCGGGGATGCCGAGCAGGCGGGGCGAGGCGCCCGTGGCGATGATCACGGCCTTGGCCTCATAGGTGGCTTCGCCGCCCTTGAGCTTCTTGATCGGGCCGGAGAAGTCGACGGAGTCGATGCGGTCCCAGGCGAACTTGGCGCCGAAGCGCTCGGCCTGGCCCTTCATGTTCGTGATGAGCTCGTTGCCGTCGACGCCGTGGACGAAGCCGGGGAAGTTCTCGACCTCGGAGGTCGTGGTCAGCTGACCGCCGGGCTGGCCGCCCTCGAGCACCAGGGGAGTGAGGCCGGCGCGGGCGGCATAGATGGCGGCGGTCAGGCCGGCGCAGCCGGTGCCGAGGATAAGGACGTTTTCAGCCATGGGTATGTCCCATCTTGAGGGCGGGAGGATAGCCGCAAGGCGGAAAACCCGATGTGAACAACCCGAGACAAGGCTTGCCCCGGGGGGTGGGGTCGGGGTTTGCTACTATCCGCTCCCGGACCCATGTTTCTCAGCATTCTCAAGCTCTTCGCCGGCAGTCACCACCGGAGGTTCCTCCGCAAGTGCGCTCCCCTCGTCAAGCGGATCAACGCCCTCGAAACCGAGTATCAGAAACTGTCTGACGAGCAGCTCCGCGCCAAGACCGCCGAGTTCAAGGAGCGCCACGCCAAGGGCGAATCCCTCGACGCCCTCCTCCCCGAGGCCTTCGCGGTCGTCAAGAACGCCGCCCGCCGCCTCTGCGGCACCAAGGCCATCGTGTGCGAACATGAGCAGACCTGGGAGATGGTGCATTTCGACGTCCAGCTCATCGGCGGCATCGCCCTCCACCAGAACAAGATCGCCGAGATGGCGACCGGCGAAGGCAAGACACTCGTCGCCACCCTGCCCCTCTACCTCAACGCCCTGACCGGCCGGAACTGCCAGCTGGTCACCGTCAACGACTACCTCGCCCGCCGCGACTCGGAGTGGATGGGCCACCTCTTCCGCTGGCTCGGCCTGACCGTCGGCTGCATCCAGAACCAGATGCCCGGCGACGACCGCAAGGCCGCCTACGGCTGCGACATCACCTACGGCACCGCTTCGGAGTTCGGCTTCGACTACCTCCGCGACAACGGCATGGCCCTCTCGCCGGACGAGCAGGTCCAGCGCGACCACTACTACTGCATCGTCGACGAGATCGACTCCATCCTGGTCGACGAAGCCCGCACCCCGCTGATCATCTCCGGCCCCGTCGCCGAGGAACGCGAACCCGCCTTCCCGCGTCTCCGCCAGCCGGTCTCCGGCCTCGTCGAACTGCAGATCCGCCTCGTCACCCGCCTGATGAACGAGGCCCGCGAGGAGCTCGAGAAGCTCGCCGAGGACAAGGAGCCTTCCGCCGACACGCTCGACAAGCTCTGGCTCGCCGCCCACGGCATGCCGCGCAACCGCATCTTCCTCCGCCTGATGGAGAACGGCCGCTGGCGCAAACTGCTCGAACGCCACGAAGGCGTCCTCGCCTCCGAGATCGAGAAGGACCGCCGCTTCCACCTCAAGGAACGCCTCTACTTCGCCGTCAGCGAACGCAACCACGAGTCCGACCTCACCCAGCTCGGACGCGACACGCTCCGCCCCGGCGAGCCCGACGCGTTCGTGCTGCCCGACCTCCCGAGCCGCTACGTCGAGCTCGACAACGACGAATCGCTCACTCCGGAACGCCGCGCCGAACTGCGCACGGAAGCCGAAGCCGCCTACGCCCAGGTGTCCGAGGACATCCACGCCATCGGCCAGCTGCTCAAGGCCTACACGCTCTACGAAAAGGACAAGCAGTACGTCGTCCACGAGGGCAAGGTGAAGATCGTCGACGAGAACACCGGCCGCATCATGGAAGGCCGCCGCTGGTCCGACGGCCTGCACCAGGCCGTCGAAGCCAAGGAAGGCGTCGCGCTCGAGAAGGAGAACAAGACGTACGCGACGATCACGATCCAGAACTACTTCCGCATGTACCAGAAGCTCGCGGGCATGACCGGCACCGCCGAGACCGAAGCCTCCGAGTTCCACGACATCTACAAGCTGACGGTCGTCGCCATCCCGACGCACCGCCCGTGCATCCGCTCCGACGACAACGACATCGTCTTCAAGACCCGCAAGGAGAAGTACCAGTTCGCCATCAAGGAGATCGCCGAAGCCAACAAGCGCGGCCAGCCCGTCCTCGTCGGCACGGCCTCCGTCGAAGCCTCCGAGACCCTCGGCCGCATGCTCGCGATGGCCAAGGTCCCGCACAAGATCCTCAACGCCAAGCACCACGAATCCGAAGCCGACATCGTCACGATGGCCGGCCAGCACGGCGCGGTGACGATCGCCACCAACATGGCCGGCCGCGGCACCGACATCAAGCTGGGCGAAGGCGTCCGCGAACTCGGCGGCCTCTACGTCCTCGCGACCGAGCGCCATGAATCCCGCCGCGTCGACCGCCAGCTCCGCGGCCGCTGCTCCCGTCAGGGCGACCCCGGCCGTTCCCGCTTCCTGGTCTCCCTCGAGGACGACCTGATGCGCCTCTTCTCGAACGCGGGCATCATCTCCTCGCTCCTCGAGAAGTCCTTCAAGGAAGGCGAACCCCTCGAGCACCCGCTGCTCAACCGCTCCATCGGCACCGCCCAGAAGCGCGTCGAAGGCCAGAACTACTCGATGCGCAAGCGTCTGCTGCAGTACGACGACGTGCTCAACCAGCAGCGCCAGATCGTCTACGGCCTGCGTAACCGCGCCCTCAAGGCCGTCGACAGCCGCGAGACCATCCTGAACATCGTCGAGGAGGAGATCGAGGAACGCCTCAACGTCGTCTTCCCCGACCCCGCCGGCGAAGCCGACCGCCGCGCCGCCGAGACCTTCGTCTACTGGTACATCACGACCTTCCACATGCGGATCGACCTCGAGGACATCCTCGCCCGCACGAAGGCCCAGGTGACGCTCCTCGCCACCGACCGCGTCCGCGCCCTGCAGATCGGCCGCGAAGAACACGAGTCGCCCGAGATCCTGCAGTACCTCGAACGCAACATCCTCCTCCGCGCCATCGACCGCAACTGGCAGAACCATCTCACCGAGATGGAAGACCTCCGCCGCGGCGTCGGCCTGCGCTCCTACGCGCAGAAGGACCCGCTCAACGAGTACAAGGCCGAGGCCTTCAAGGCTTTCGAACGCCTGATGCAGCAGCTGCGCACCGACACCTGCTCCGGCCTCTTCCGCACCGCGACGTCGATGGAGGCCCTCGAGGCCCTCATGCGCCGCGCCCAGGGCCAGGCCAAGGCCACCGGCCCCGCCGAACCCGGCGCGACCGAAGCCACCGAGACCAAGCCGGCCAACGCGCCGAAGGCCGAACCTTTCCGCCGCCTCACCCCGAAGATCGGCCGAAACGCCGTCGTCCGCATCCGCAAGGGACCTGAGACCCAGGAGCTGAAGTGGAAGAAGGCCGAGGCGCTCGTCCGCGACGAAGGCTGGGAAGTCGCCGAAGTCCTCTCGGAATGACCGGCGAGCCGACGAGCCGCGAGCGTTCCGACGCCTGGCTGGTCTGGGCGGGCACCTCGCTGACCGCGCTGCTGCTCTTCTTCTCGTTCGGACCCGTCGGCCATCCTTTCTGCGCGTTCATCGCGTTGGTGCCGGCCGTGCTCGCGTCGACGCTGCGGCCCGACTGGCGCACCTGGCGTCGCGCGAGCTTCGCGACGAGCTGGGTGCTCTGGATCGCGTTGCTCGTCTGGCTCCGCCACGTCTACCCGCCGCTCGGCTGGCTGGGCCTCGTCCTGCTGACGGCCTACTGCGCGCTCTACCCGTTCGTCTGGCTGCTGCTCGTGCGCTGGATCTTCCCTGCCTGCTCGGGCGCATCCCTGCCCGCCCGTCTCCTCGCGATCTCCGGCCTCGCCGGCGCGTGGGGTCTGCTCGAGTGGACGCGGAGCACGATCCTCTCCGGCTTCGGCTGGCTGCCGCTGTCCGCTTCGCAGACCGGCAACCCCGTCATGCTCAGCCTGTGCGCATGGGCCGGCCCGATCGGGCTCTCCATCGCGCTCGTGCTGTTCAACCTCGGCCTCGCGCGCTGGATCGTCCGCCTCGTCGAGTTCACCCGCGAAGAAGCCGCGCTCCGTCCCGCCGGCCCGATGGGCTGGCTCCGTCGACTCACGCCGGAGCTTTATCTCGGACTGGTGCCGGTCGCGCTCGGCTTCCTCGCGCTGCTGAGCGCCAACGCCGCCAAGATGGCGGCCGGCAAAACCAGCTTCACCGTCGGCGTCGTGCAGACGGACTTCGACCCCAACGCGAAATGGGACGCGAACCGCCTGCAGGAACACCTCGTGCTGACCGAGGCGATGACCGCCACCGTGGCCGCGAACAAGGCCGCCGACTTCGTGCTCTGGCCCGAGGCTGCCCTGCCCCTCTCGCTCGAGAGCGAAGCCTATGTGAGCCGCCTCACGGGCCTCTCCCAGGCCGCCGGCACGCCACTCGTGATCGGCGCCATCGACCGCCGCGGCACCGGGTACGGCAACGCCGTCGCGGTGATCACCGCCGAAGGCGTCCAGAAGCCCGTCTACGCCAAGCGTCACCTCGTGCCCTTCGGCGAATACGTGCCGCTCGCCGATTTCCTGCCGCTCCGCAAGGTCGTCCCGATCCCGAGCGACTGCGTCGCCGGCACCGGCCCTTCGCTGCTGCCGCTCACGACGCGCCGCGGGCACACCTTCATGGCGGGTGCCCTGGTCTGCTATGAGGACGTCTTCCCTGAACTCGCCCGCGAACATGCGCGGGCCGGCGCCGACGTCCTGGTCGTGATCACGAACGACGCCTGGTATGGCCGCGAAGCCGGAGCCTATCAGCATGCCGCCCACTCGATCCTGCTCGCCGCCGCCACCGGCCTCCCGGTGATCCGTTGCGGCAACGCGGGCTGGAGCGGCACCATCGACTCGCTGGGCCGGGCCTTCCCCGTGCTAGAGCAAGGCAGCATCTACTTCCGCGGCTCCCGCCTGGCCGCCCCGGTCAGTCTTCCCAGCGTCCGCCAGCCCGAGACCTTCTGGGTCCGGCACGGCGACTGGGCCGTGGGCCTAGGCGGATTGCTGTTCGCCCTGACCTACGTCTGGCGCCGCCGTCGGGCCGCCTGAGCCAGAAATCCGCAGGTCCTTGTCGACCTCTGCCGGAAAGCGTCCAAGGTGAAAAGACCCCGGCACGGACGAATCCGCGCCTCACCGACGCTCACCGATGAAGCCCATGCGCACCCTCCTCGCCTGCCTCGGCCTCTGCGTCGCGCTGACCGCGGGCGCTCAGGAACTCAAGAAACCCAAGGACGAGTTTCCCGAAAGCGGCATGGCGTCGTTCCGCCTGCGCATCAAATCCATCCCGACCCTGCGCATGCTCATCAACGGCGTGCCCGTCCTCATGGGCGTCGACACCGGCTGCCAAGGCACCGCCGTGATCACGCCGCGCGCGGCGCAGCGTTGCGGCATCACCGAAGCGTTCTCGATGCCCACCATGGGCAACTCCGGACGCAACGAGTCGACCTACGGCCTCGTCGAGCGACTGCAGGCCGGCGAGGTCACCTGGCGCGACTTCCACGTGGCGATCATGCCGCTCGACGGCATGGACATCGACGGGCTGCTGGGCGTCGACATCCTGTATGGCCGCCCCTTCTACATGGACCTGCGCAACAAGGTCATGATCCTCGGCAAGATCCCCGACACCTCCGGCGCCCACGAGGTCCCCTGTTACAGCCGTGGCGGCCATTGCGGCGTGAACATCGAGGTCGAGGGCGCGAAGGTGCCCATGATCATCGATTCCGGAGCGTCGAAATCCTACATGAGCTCGCTGAAGTTCAAGGGGGAGACCGAATTCCGGGGCTACCTGCCGGTGGCGACCGTGCGCAGCACCGGCCTCACGCGCGTCGAGGTCTGCAAGATCAAGTCCCTGCGCATCGGCGGCGCCCCGCTCACGAACGTCGAATTCGTCCGCGACCAGGAGCATAACCTGCTCGGCGACGACTTCCTGCGCGCGCACCCCATCGCGGTGGACATGGCGGCCCGCCGCTTGTGGCTCTTCGAGCCGCAGCTGGCGCCCAAGCCGGCCGACGAGACGACCAAGTAGGCCGGCTTAGCGACGGCGACCGGACTTGCCGGAAGCCTTGCCGCCGCCTTCGGACTCGCCGCCTTCGGATTCGCCGCCTTCAGCCGGTTCCTCTTCGTCGTCCCAGCGGAGGTTCTTCTCCATGTCCTTGTCGACTTCCTCGACGTCGGGCAGGTCGGCGATGTCTTCGGCCGCGGTCTGGGCGCGGGCGGGCTTGTCGTCGTCATCGTCGTCGCCGGGGACCTCATGGCCCTGCGGGACGAACTCGAGGATGTCGGTGATCTCTTCGAAAGGATGGATGTCGCGGCCTTCGATCATGGCCTGGTTGCGCAGCTCGCTGAGCTGTTCATCCACGTCCTCGACGGTGAGCTTCTGCTCGAGCTTGATCGTGTCGTTGATGAGCTTCACGCGCAGGCGCATGATGTGCTCGAGGAGATCGGCGTAGGCGCCCTTGTCGCCGTCCTTGATGTTCGGCAGGGCGAAGAGCTGCTCCTCGGAGTCGAGGATGTGTTCGGCGACGCGGACGAGGCGGACCGTCTGGTCCTTCTCGATGTCCTGGGCCTGGAACGGGACGAAGGCGGCTTCGAGCACTTCGTTGGAAAGGCCGTACTCGCGGAGGGGGTCCATCATGTCCAGGATCCACGGGAACTGGTAAGGATCGAGGATGCCCAAGCCGTCGGGTTCGTAGTGCTTCGGGTCGGAGTTCTCCTTCACCCACCAGTTGCCTTCCTTCTCCTTGAAGCGGATGGTGCACCAAAGGAGCTTTGAGGTAGTCACAGCCATGGCTGGGTGGTGTGTCCATGTCTGGGCGGGAGTCAAGAGGGGTCGGCGGAGGGTCTAATTGGCGGGCTTCTCCGCTTTCCTTCCGCCCTTTCCTCCCTTAACTGCAGGGCATGTCTTTCCTGTACGACAAGGTCATCTCCAAGGCCCTCTACTCGCTCGACCCTGAGACGGCCCACCAGGTCGGACTCCGCGGCATGGGCCTCCTCGGCGCCTGCGCCCCCCTCCGCCTCCTGATGGAGCGATCGCTGACCCCCAAGGGCGGCCGTCCCATCGAAGCCTTCGGCCTGAAATTCCCGAACCACATCGGCCTCGCCGCCGGTTTCGACAAGGACGGTCTCGGCTGGCGCGGCGCGGCCGCCCTCGGCTTCGGCCACGTCGAAGTCGGCACGGTCACCCCGAAGGCCCAGCCGGGCAACGAGAAGCCCCGCGTCTTCCGCTACCCTGAGCTCAACGCCGTCGTGAACGCGTACGGCTTCCCGAACAACGGCGCCCAGGCCCTCTACGACCGCCTGAGCAAGCACCCCGGCCGTGGCCGGCGCGTGAGCCCGCTGGGCATCAACATCGGCAAGAACAAGGCCACCGCCAACGAACAGGCGCACGAAGACTACCTCACCTGCTTCAAGCTCCTCGCGCCGCTCGCCGACTACGTCGTCGTGAACATCAGCAGCCCGAACACCACCGGCCTGCGCGCCCTCCAGGACCGCGCGCCGCTCGTGACGTTGCTCTCCACGATCGCGCAGGAGAACCGTTCCGTCGCCGGCGGCCCGGTGCCGCTGCTCCTCAAGATCGCCCCAGACCTCAACCCGAACCAGCTGGCCGACATCGTCAGCGTCGTCGGCGAATGCGGCTTCGCCGGCATCATCGCCACGAACACCACGATCACGCGCCCCGCGGGCACCGAAGCGTGCTCGCCCGGCCGTGGCGGCCTCAGCGGCGCCCCGCTGCTGGAACGTTCCCTGCAGGTCGTGCGCTTCCTCGCCAAGGAAGCCGATGGTCGCATCCCGATCGTCGGCTGCGGCGGCATCCTGTCAGCCAAGGACGCGGGCCGCTTCATGGACGAAGGCGCGAGCCTCGTGCAGGTCTACTCCGGCCTCGTCTTCCGCGGCCCGGAACTCGCCCGCGAAGTCGCCGAAGGCCTCGCCTGGCGCCAGCGCGCCTGGGCCTGAGCCTACCTTTTATGGATAACCTCCTCCTGACGTTGACATTGTCGAGTACCGCCGCCACCCTGCTCTTCTCGATCTACCCCAACAAAGGCAGCTTGGTCAGCAGGATGACCCGGCTCTCTTTGGCCGTCATCCTTTCGCTGACCGGATCGATCTGCGGAATCGTCTTCCTGTACGGAAAACTCGCGGGCTAGTCAGACTCGGAGCCTGATCACTTCGCCGGCGCGACGGGGATGTGCACTTCGGAGTGCTTGAGGAAGAACGGCACGAACGGGCTGTTCCAGTAGACCGCGTACGGTTCGCCCGCCGGCTTCACGTCCGTGCGCTTCGCCAGCCAGGCGCGGAGCTCAGCCAACGCTTCCTCGTAATTCTCGCGGCTGTACGACCCCCGGATACCGATGGCGGCGACGCGGCGTTCAGGCACCGACGAAAGCTTCACCAGCGGCGTCTCCGCGAGGTCGGCGCGCTTGGCCGAGGCTTCGTCCAGGTAGAAGACCATCGTCCCGGGCCTGATGCCCGCCTCGACCGGCGCGGTCATCGGGATCTTGTTCGAGTCGATGTAGCGGAAGAGCTTCATGAAGAGCCCGTTGTCCGCGGAGAAATAATCCTTCGACGACTCGGTGCGCATCCAGCGGGCCGCGGGCAGGGTCTTGAGCTCGAGCTCGCCGAACGCGGTGCGGGGGTAGGCTTCGGACACGGCGCTTAGCGTGGTCGTCGCGGCGACGATGGCGAGGGCAACCCGGAGGAACGTCTTCATAAGTCCATTAAAAGGCCCGAGGCCGACGTTCCAATCCCCGAAACCTGCGACCGCCCTTGCCACCGGGCCGGGACTTCCTTTGCTGGAGCCATGGGCGAAACGAACGAAAAGAACACCTTTGCCTCCCGCCTGGGCCACAACTTCCTGACGGGCCTCTTCCTGCTCCTGCCGATCGGCCTGACGCTCTACGTGGTGTCGGTGCTGCTCGACCTGATGGGCAAGTTCATCCAGCCCGCGCTCGAATTCGGCCTGGCCTGGCTCTGGCATAACTCGAAGACCCCTGCGCCCGACTTCACCTCGGGCCTCTACCGGCAGCTGGTAGTGGTCTCCTCCGCCGTGGTGATGCTGATCATCCTGGTGATCGTCGGCTACCTCTCGAAGCGCCTCTTCGGCAAGATCCTCCACCGCTGGTTCGCCACCGTCCTTGAACGCATCCCCGGCCTCGGGTCCCTCTACGGCACGATCCGCCAGATGGTCGACGCCCTGAGCGGCCGCAACAAGGACACCTTCCGCCGCGTCGTGATGGTCGAGTTCCCCCGCCCGGGCATGTGGTCCATCGCCTTCGTCACGCATGAACAACCGACGGTCTTCAGCCAGGCCGTCGGCAAGCCGGTCGTGAACGTCTTCATCCCCGCCGCGCCCGCCCCGACCACCGGCGTCATCCTGCAGGTATCGCCGGACGAGATCCGCGAGACGAAGCTCACCGTCGGCGAAGCCCTCGGGCTGCTGATGAGCTTCGGTTCCGTCGTCCCCAAGCCGGATAGCAAGTAGTCCGGATGTCCGCGTCGAGCCTCCGCTGCCTGGTGCTGGGTCGCGATCCTTCCGGGGAATCGCACTCCTTGCTCACGCTGCTCGAGCCCGCCGAAGGCCTCGTGCGCTGCCTCATCCGTACCCACCGCGGCAACGGCACCACCCTGCCCGACCTCTTCGACGAAGGCGAAGTCTCGCTCGAACGCTCCAAGGACGGCGGCACGCGCTTCGCCCGCGATTACCGCCTGCTCACCCGCCGCGCCGGCCTCGCCCGCGACCACCGCACCCTCGAACGCGCCTGCCGCCTCGCGGCGATGCTCCGCAAGAACCCGCCGCCGCCCGAATCGGCCGAAGTCTGCTACCGCATCGCGCTCGAGACATTCGACGCCATGGCCGCGCGCCCGCGCGCCGACTGCGCCTACTTCAAGAGCCTCTGGCTCATCCTCAAGGACGGCGGCTGGGGCGTGCACGAGCAATGGTTCACGCGGCTCGGCGCCCGCCAATCCGCCGCGGCGGCGATCCTCGGCCAGCCGCTCGACGCGCAGACGACCGACGAGGAGACGGTCGCGAAGCTTGCCACCGACCTCGAACGCTGGTCCGCCGGCGAGGCCCATTTCGTGCTGCCCTGATGCGCATCGACATCAAGGCCAAGCGCGTCGAACTGAGCGCGCAGGAATTCGCGACGTTCCGTCCGGGACCCGGCGCGGGCGCCGGCGGCGCGCCCTGGCGAGCCGAAGCCGGCCGCCAATGGCATGAGACCATGCGCAAGGTCGCCGAAGCCGAAGGCCAAGGCTGGCAGTTCGAACGCTCCATCGCCTGCGAGGTCGGCGCGCTCGGGTGGACGATCGCCATCACCGGCCGCGCGGACCAATGGCTCGAGACGGCCGACGAGGTCCGCATCCGCGAGATCAAGACGATCAGCCTTAAGCTGCCGCGCAAACCGGAGTTCCTCGTCGGCCGTTTCGCCCATCACTTCCTGCAGCTCGCGGCCTATTGCCATGCGGCCCGGCTTTCGTCCGGCGCCCGCGAGGTGAAAGGCGAACTGATCTTCATCGACCCCGCCGACGGCACGCGCCAACCGGTCGCGCTGCCCCGCTCCGCCGAGGCCGACCTCCTCGCGCAGGCCGAGACGCTCGCCGCGCACGCCGAGAACCGCCGCGCCAGCCACGCGCGCCTGCTCAACCTGCCGGACCGCCTGCCCTTCAAGGAGCCGCGCCCGGAATGGCTGCAGTGCTGCGCCGACCTCGACCAGGCCGGCCTCGATTCGCCCACGCGCCTGCTCGTCGCCCCGACCGGCTTCGGCAAGACCTCCGCGGCCCTGCGCCACGGACTCGGCCTGCTCCGCGCCGGCCGCGCCGGCCGCCTCCTCTACCTCACCGGCAAGGGCACGGGCCAGATCCAGGTGCTCTCCGAACTGCGCCGCCTCGCGCGGAGCAACGAACTGCGCGCGGTGGTCCTGCGACCACGCGCCGAGCATGAGGTCGAAGGCATCACGGACGACCCCGAGCAGATCCGCCGCAACTGGGCCAACGCGAAGATCGACCCGCAGCATCTCCTCGAGGAAGCCGCCGACCTCCGTCGCATCCGCGAGATCGGCCGCATCGCCGGCGTCCCGCCGTGGGACATCACCAAGGCGATGCTCGGCCACGCCGACGTGGTGATCTGCGACTACAACTACGTCTTCTCGCCCCGCAACCGCGCCGCCCTCGAGACAGTGCCCGGCTGGGACATGGCCGACACGGTGCTCGTCGTCGACGAGGCGCATAACCTCCCCGACCGCGCCGCGGAATGCCTCTCGCTGCGCGACGACGAGCAGTCGGCGGCTGATTTCGCGTTCACGCTCACCCGCTTCCGCGCCCCCGAAGCGTGGTGCCAGACCGCCCAGCAGTGGGCCGACTTCCTCCACCGGCTACCGAAGGCCGATGCGATCTCGCCCGACGACCGCCTCGAAGCCATGGCCATCGCGGAACGGATGTCGGTGCTCGCCGCCGAACACCCGTTCAACACCGACGACCTCCCTGACGCAGCCAAGCAGGCCGTCTGGAACGCCGCCTCCTGGTCGGATCGCCTCGAAGCCGCCGACCTCGGCTGGCTCCTCTGGTCGCCGCGCCCGGGCCTGCTCAGCCTCGACTGCCTCTCCGCCGCAAAGGCCACCGGCGAACGCCTCCGCGCCTTCGGCCACACGCTGCTGATGACCGCGACCCCGGGGCCGCGCGGCTCGCTCGCGGCCGACTGCGGGCTCGACCCGGATAATCTCGTGATGGTCCACGCCCTCGCGCCGTGGCGCCAAGGCGCCTACACCGTCGCGATCGACGGCCGCGTGGACACGCGCCTGAAGACGCGCGAAGGCCACATGGCCCGGACCGGCGCCGCCCTGCTCCGCCTGGCCCAGGAAGGCGCGGTCGCGGCGTTCTTCCCCTCGTACAAGTACGCGGAGGCCGTCGTGAAGGAAGTACGCGACCTCGACCCCAAGGCCGACGTCGCCCTGCAGCCGCGCGGACTCGGTCCCGACGGCACGGCACGCTTCGTCGAAGATTCCCTCAACCGTTACACGATCCTCTGCCTCATCCTCGGCGGCTCGCTCGGCGAAGGCGTCGACATGCTCGGCGGACGGATCCGTTCCGCGGTCGTCATCGGCCCGGCGCTGCCGGAGGTCAACGCGCTGCAGGAAGCCCGGCGCAAGATGTTCGTCGAAGCCGGCGCCGAAGACGCGTTCTCGCTCGCCTACGTCCGCCCGGGCATGCGGAAGGTCAACCAGGCGCTCGGCCGCCTCGTGCGCGCGCCCGGCCATTCGGCGCGCGTGCTCCTGCACTGCCGACGCTTCGCCGACGAAGCCTACCGCAGCCTGCTCTCGACGGAATACGGCGACCCCGAAGTCCTCGCCGATGACGAGGAATTCGTGCGTTGGTCCGGCCGCAGCTGATCAGACGCGCGCGATGACGCGGGCGGCCGGGTAGCGGATCTTCTTCATCGCGGCGTACTTGTCTTCCGCGGAGCGGTACCCGACGGCGCAAGCGACGACGACTTCGTAGCCGCTGCCCTTCAGACCGAGGATCTCGGTGTAGGCGGCGGGGTCGATGCCTTCGAGGGCGCAGGTGTCGACCGCGAGGGCCGCGGCGGCGCCCATGAGCTGGCCGAGGGCGATGTAAAGCTGGCGGGCGGCCCATTCCTTCTGGCCGGCGGCGTCCTTGCCGTTCACCACGCCGCCGATCATCATCTGGCGGTAGGGTTCGAGTTTGGTCGCGTCGGCGTTACGCTCGCCGACCATCTGGTTGAAGAAATCGTTCACGTCCTTCTCGGTGACCTCGGTGCGACGGGCGAAGACGACGAGATGGGAAGCGTCGGTGACCTGCGTCTGATTCCAGGAGACCGGGCGGAGCTTGGCGCGGACGGCCGGGTCGTTGACGACGATGAACTTCCAAGGCTGAAGGCCGTAGGACGACGGCGTCAGGCGAAGGGACTCTTCCAGCGCGGCCCAGGTGGCGTCAGGGAGCTTGCGGGTATCGAAGGCCTTGGTGGCGTAGCGCCATTCAAGGGAGGCAAGGAGCTGGGCAGGAGTCAGGGCGGCGTTCATGAGTGACCTCAAGACAACCCCGCCCCACCCGCTTGTCAAATCAGGCGGGCGAAAGCACGCCGCCGGACAGCACGAAACGGCGGGCGGCCCGTTCGGCGAACTCGCGGCTATGCGTCACCAGGATCAGCGCGGCGCCACGGTCGGCGACGACGCCCAAGAGCAGGTCCATGATCTCGGCGCCGGTGCGCTCGTCGAGGTTGCCCGTGGGTTCGTCGGCCAGGATCAGCGACGGGCGGTTGACCAAGGCGCGGGCGATGGCGACACGCTGGCATTCGCCGCCGGAAAGCTTGGCGGGGAGATGCTCGAGACGGGCGCCGAGTCCCACTTGCACCAGCAAGGCGCGCGCGGCTTCGGTCGCGGAAGAGGCGGAGGCACCGGCCACGCGGGCGGCGAGCGCCACGTTCTCGAGCGCGGTGAGCTCGGGCATGAGCTGGTAGTTCTGGAAGACGAAACCGACGCCGCGTCCGAGCGAGCTGCGCGGGGCGACGAGGCCGGCGCCGGGCGCGAGGATGCGGACTTCGCCGGCGTCAGGCTGGTCGAGGCCGCCGAGCTGCTGGAGCAGCGTGGTCTTGCCCGAACCGGAAGAACCGCGGATCGAGACGGACTCGCCGGCGAACACCTCGAGCGACACGTCCGTCAGCACCGGCAGGCGGCCGGCGGGCGAAGCGAAGGCCTTGGCGAGGCCGCGGGCCTGGAGGACGATATCAGGCATCGCGCATGGCCTCCGAGGGTTTGCGGCCGGCGGCCCAGAGCGCGGGCACGAGGCCGGCGATCGCCGTGGTCAGCAGGGTGAACGCGGCCGCGATGAAGAAATCCGACGCGTCGTAATGGAGCGGCACCTTCGAGAACTGGTAGACGTTGGCCACCATGTCGCCGCCGCCGAAGAGACTGTTGATCGCGCCGAGGATGCCGTCGCGGAAGGACAGGATCGTCCAGGTGAGCAGGAAGCCGAGCAGCGTGCCGAGGGCGCCGATGAGCAGGCCCTGCAGGCCGAACAGCGCGACCACCTGCCAGCGCGCGGCGCCGAGCGAGGCGAGCACGCCGACCTCGCGGGAGCGCCGGATGACGGCCGAGAAGAGCGTGCTGCCGATAGAGAAGGAAGCGACGAGCGTGATGATGAACATCAGGAAGAAGAGCATCGTCTTCTCGAAGCGGATGGCCTCGAGGAAGTCCTTCTTGATGTCCTGCCAGGGACGGAAGCGCAGTTCGGGATGACCGACCGCGAGGCGTCCGGCGGTCGCGGCGGCGAGGGCTGGCTCCTTCAGGCGCAAGGTGAGGCCGTGGGCCCGCGGGCCGAGGTTCCAGATCTCGCGGAAGCGGCGGAGCGGGATGAGCGCGGCGGCGTTGTCGACCTCGGTGAAGCCGGTCTGGATCACCGCGCAGACCTCGAATTCGGCGGGTAACGGGGCCTTGCCCTTCTCGGCGCGCTCGGCCATCGCCGGCGACCAGACCTCGACGCGATCGCCGATGCGCACGCGGAGGGCGCGGGCGAGACCGACGCCGAGGATGATGCGTCCGTCGTCGAGGTCGTCGAAGCGGCCGCCATAGACGTATTTGCGGGCGGGCTGGCCGGGATCGGTCGGGTCGATGCCGCGCACCTGGGCGATGCCGGAGAAGTCGCCGTTACGCGCGAGCGCCGGACCTTCGGCGAAAAGCGAGGCCGAGGCGACTTCGGGCCGGGCGGCGAGTTCCTTCGCGAGAGCCTCGGGCTTCTCGATCGGCGCGGGGCCGGTGACGAGGCAGTCGCCGAAAGATTCGCGGATACGCAGGCGATGTTCCTCCCCGAAACCGTTCATCACCGTCTGCACGACGAGCAACGAGGCCACGCCGAGCGCCACGCCGAGGATCGACACCGTCGCGAACGCCGGGAAGCGCTTACCGGGCGGGAAGAGCTGGCGGAGGGCGAGATGGAGGAACCAGGGCAAGGGAAAGGACTCAGGCCTGCGCTTCGGGCGCGAGCGTCGGGAACAGGATGACGTCGCGGATGTTGGCCGCGCCGGTCAGCAGGATCACCAGGCGGTCGATGCCGATGCCGAGGCCGCCCGCGGGGGGCATGCCGTGCTCGAGCGCGAGGAGGAAGTCCTCGTCGATCTTCTGGGTCTCGGCGCCGGCCTGGATCTCCAGCATCTTGCGCTGCACGCCGGGGTCGTTCTGCTCGGAGTAGGCCGGAGCGATCTCCTGGCCGTTGATGCAGAGTTCGAAGACGTCGATCGTCGAGTCGTCGCCGACGGTGACCTTGGCGAGGGGGCAGAGCTCCTTCGGGATGTGCGTGACGAAGGTCGGCTGGATGAGGCCCGGCTCGATGAGCTTGCCGAACACCTCGTTGGTGACTTCGAAATCTTCCCAGTCGGCGCGCGGCTCGTGGAGGCCGAGGGCCTTGCACGCGGCGATCTTCTCCTCCTTCGTGCGGGAGAACCACTGCGGGTCGCCCGTGCGCTCGAGGATGAGGTCCTTGTACTTCGCTTCGCGCCATTCGCCGCCGAGTTCGATCGCGACGCCGTCGGGGCGGACGACGCTGGTCGTGCCGAGGACTTCGGCGCAGACCTTCTGGATCATCGAGCGGACGAGTTCCATCATGCCGCGGTAGTCGGTGTAGGCCTGGTAGGCCTCGAGCATCGTGAACTCGGGGCTATGCTTCACCGAGACGCCTTCGTTGCGGAAGACGCGGCCGATCTCGAAGACGCGGTCCATGCCGCCGACGAGGCAGCGCTTGAGGTGCAGCTCGAGGGCGATGCGCAGGTAGAAGTCGCAGTCGAGCGCGTTGGAATGCGTCTCGAACGGACGGGCCGCGGCGCCGCCGGCGATGGCGTGCAGGGCCGGGGTCTCGACCTCGGTGAACTGGCGGCTCCAGAGGAAGCGGCGGATCGATTCGACCACGCGGCTGCGGATGAAGAGGCGGCGGCGGGACTCCTCGTTGACGACGAGGTCCAGGTAGCGCTGGCGATAGATCTTCTCGGCGTCGGTCAGGCCGGCCCACTTCTCGGGCAGCGGGCGGAGGGACTTCGAGACCAGCTTGTATTCGGCCACGCGGACGGTGACCTCGCCGGTCTTCGTGCGGAAGAGCTTGCCGCGGACGCCGACGAAGTCGCCGGAGTCGACCATCTTCTTGAAATGCGTATCGTACGCGTCGCCCAAGGCGTCGCGGGTGAAGTAGGTCTGGATGATGCCGCCGCGGTCGAGGATCTTGACGAAGCTCGCCTTGCCCATGACGCGCAGGGCGACGATGCGGCCGGCGACGGAGACCTCGGGGCCTTCCTCGACGCCTTCGGGTAGCAGGGCCGGGCATTCGTTCGAGACATGGGTCTGGCTCCACTCGGCGCGAAAGGGGTCTTCGCCCGCGGCGCGGAGGAGGGCGAGCTTCTCCTTACGGACCGCATGCAGGTCGTGGGAGATGGCGTTGAGGTCGGGCTTTTCGCTCATGTTGGCTACCCCAAAGGGGTGTCTCCCGGAGGGCGGGTAGGCAAGGGCGAAAGGTTCGGCTTTCCGTGTTGCGGCGGGGGCTTTCCGGAGAATAACCGAGACCCATGAAGGCCTATCTCGACCTGCTTCGCCACGTCCGGCAGCACGGAGAAATCCGGGGCGACCGCACCGGCACGGGCACGATCGGGATCTTCGGGGCGCAGCTCCGCTTCGACCTCGCCGAAGGCTTCCCGCTGCTCACGACCAAGAAGGTGCACGTGAAGTCGATCACGCACGAACTCCTCTGGTTCCTCTCGGGCAGCACCCAGAACGCCTGGCTCACCGAGCGCGGCGTCAGCATCTGGAACGAGTGGGCCACCGCCGAGCAGTGCGCCAAGTTCGGCCGCGCCGAGGGCGACCTCGGCCCGGTCTACGGCCACCAGTGGCGTAATTTCGGGGCCACGAAAAAGCCTGATGGCACGTATGCGAACGACGGCGTCGACCAGGTCCGCCGCGTCGTGGAGGAGATCAAGCGCAACCCTTCGAGCCGCCGCCTCATCGTCACCGGCTGGAATCCGCTGGAGGCCGACAAGGTGGCCCTGCCCCCTTGCCACACGCTCTTCCAGTTCTACGTCTCGACCGACGGACGCCTCAGCTGCCAGCTGTACCAGCGCAGCGCGGACCTCTTCCTCGGCGTGCCGTTCAACATCGCCAGCTACGCGATGCTCACGCACATGATCGCGCAGGTCACGGGCCTGAAACCGGGCCATTTCGTGCATACCTTCGGCGACGCGCACATCTATTCCAACCACGTGGAGCAGGTCGAACTGCAGCTCTCGCGCGAGACGCGCGCCCTGCCCCGCCTGGTGCTGAACCCCGACGTGAAGGACCTCTTCGCGTTCAAGTTCGAAGACATCGCGATCGAAGGCTACGACCCGCATCCGGCGATCAAGGCGCCCGTCGCCATCTGACGTCATGGACCTCGGCCGACCGCTCATCGCCATCGCGGCCGTCGCGCGCAACCGCGGCATCGGCCTGAACAACAAGCTGCCGTGGCGCATCCCGGAGGACTTCGCTTTCTTCAAGGCGACCACCATGGGCCAGGTCTTGCTCATGGGTCGCAAGACGTATGAGTCCATCGGCCGCCCGCTTCCCGGCCGCACCACCGTCGTGCTCAGCCGCTCCGGTTTCAGCGCCCCCGGCATCATCGTCGCCAAGGATTGGCAGGAGGCCGCGCAGGTCGAACCGTCCAAGACCCTCTTCCTGGCCGGCGGGGCCGCGCTCTACGCCGAAGCCCTGCCCTGGTGTTCCGAACTGATCCTGACCCATGTGGACATGGAACCTGAGGCGGACGCCTTTTTCCCGGATTGGACCGGTCGCTTCGACGCCGGGGAAGTCATCGCCCAACACCCCAGCTGCGTGATGCGTCGGCACCGGCCGCTTTGAGGTATTGAGCGTTTTCGCTCATAATTAAGGGGTCTACGGGGTCAGGGGGCTAATGACCCCCATAAAGTGGCAAAAAAGGGCATTTAGGGGCGTTTTCTCCTTTCCAATACCTCCCCCCGCCCTACCTTCCGACAAATGCCGGACGGCCTGTTTATTTTCTTCGCAGCTCTGACCCTCGGGGCTGCCCTTCTCTTGGTCCTCAGCCGCAATGCGGTGACCTCCGCCATGGGGATGATCCTGGCCTTGGTCGGGGTGGCCGCCGACTTCTTCCTGTTGGACGCCTACTTCCTCGGCGTGCTGCAGGTCCTCGTCTACGCCGGGGCCGTGATGGTGCTCTTCCTGTTCATCATCATGCTCCTCGATACCGAGGACCCCACGGGCGCTTATCCGTGGAAGACCGCCGCGCTCGGCCTCGCCACCTTCTTCCTCCTGGCCGCCGGCGTGCTCTGGCTCTTCCACTGGTCCGGCGCCGTCTCCGCCGTCAAGGCCGGCGCCACGCCGCCCGAACTCTCGACGAACCCCGCCGAGTTCACCACCGCCGCCAAGTCGTTCGGCCGCCTCCTCTACACGAAGTATCTCCTGCCCTTGGAAATCGCCGGCTTCCTGCTCCTCGTCGCCCTCGTCGGCGTCGTCTCGCTGAGCAAGGACAACCCCGAGTCCAACGCCTGATCTTTCCGCCATGGAAAACACCTCCCTCGCTCACCACCTCATCCTGGCGGGCCTCCTCTTCGTCCTGGGCCTGACCGGCGTGCTCATGCGCCGCAACCTGCTCGTGGTCTACATGTGCCTCGAGCTCATGCTCGCCGCCGCCACGCTGGCGCTCGTCGCCTTCTCGCGCTTCAACCGCACCATGGACGGCGCCGTCCTCGTCTTCTTCGTCATCACCGTCGCGGCCGCCGAGGTCGCCGTCGGCCTCGCGCTCATCGTCGCCCTGTTCCGCAAGCGCGGCACGGTGCAGTCCGACGCGCTCACCACCCTCCGCGACTAAGCCTTTCCGATGCCTTCCGACCTCTCGTCCCTGGTCCACTGGATCCTGTTCCTGCCGCTGGGCGCCGCCGCGCTCTCCGCGTTGTTCCTGCGCCGCGCCGGCGCGCTCGCCGCGTGGTTCTCCACCGCGGTCGCCTTCGTCATCGCCGGCCTCGCCCTCAAGCTGCTCACGTCCGCCACCGGAGACGTCACCTGGCACGTCGAACTCGCGAAGTTCGGCGGCGTCAGCCTCGGCTTCGGCTACCTCATCGACGCCAACGCGCGCCTGATGCTCTTCGTGGTGTCGTTCGTCGCCGCGTGGATCCACCTCTTCTCCGTCGGCTACATGAAGGAAGATCCGGCCCGCGGCCGCTTCTTCGCCGGTCTCTCGATCTTCATGTTCTCGATCCTGGGCATCGTCGTCGCCGACAACCTGCTCATGACGTTCGTCTACTGGGAGCTCGTGGGCTTCAGCTCGTACATGCTGATCGCGCACTACTTCGACAAGGACTTCGCCGCCGCCGCCTCAAAGAAGGCGTTCATCACCAACCGCGTCGGCGACCTCGGCTTCATCCTCGGCATCGCGATGTGCCTCTCGCTTTACGGCACGGTCGACTTCGCCGCGCTCAAGGACCACGCGGCCGCCGCCAAGACCATCCCCGTCGCCGTCGGCGCGCTGCTCATGTGCGGCTTCCTCGGCAAGTCCGCCCAGTTCCCGCTCCACGTCTGGCTCACGGACGCGATGGCCGGCCCGACGCCGGTCTCGGCGCTCATCCACGCCGCGACGATGGTGGCCGCGGGCGTCTACTTCATGGCCCGCGTGAGCTTCCTGCTCGCCCCTGAGGTCCTCCACTTCATCGCGATCTCCGGCGCCGGCATGGCCGCGCTGGCCGGCCTCTGCGCCCTCGCGCAGACGGACATCAAGAAGTCCCTCGCCTACTCCACGCTCGCGCACCTCGGCATCATGGGCTGCGCCCTGGGCCTCGGCCACCCCGAGCTCGCGCTGATGCACATGGCGATGCACGCGTTCTTCAAGGCCACGCTGTTCCTCGGCGCCGGCTCCGTCATCCACGGCTGCCACCACGAGCAGGATATGCTCAAGATGGGCGGCCTCCTGAAGAAGATGCCGCTCACCGCCGCGACGTTCATCGCCGCGACGCTCTCGAACTGCGCCGTGCCCTTCCTCGCCGGCTGGTACTCCAAGGACGCCATCATCGAGGCCGCCTACCATGGCGACCATATCGCGATCTTCGCCTTCCTGGCCCTCGCGGCGCTCGCGACCTGCCTCTACAGCGGCCGCATGATCCGCCTGGTCTTCCTCGGCGAAGCGAACTCCGAAGAAGCGTCCCATGCCCATGAGTCGCCTTGGACGATGACCCTGCCGCTCGTCGTGCTCGGCCTCGTCTACTCCGTCGCCGGCGGTTTCCTCGCCCATGCGATCATCCCCGCGGGCTCGCTGAAGCCGATCGAGCACGCCCTCGGCGAAGTCTCCTTCCACCTGACCGCGCCCTCGACGATCGTCGGCCTGCTCTCGCTCGCCCTCGGCTTCTGCGGCGCCCTGAAGTTCTACGGCACCGTCCGCGGCGCCGACGCGCTGCAGGTCGTCTCGCCCCGCACCTACCACCTCCTCGAGCATCGCTGGATGGACGGCCTGTACCGCTGGTATGTCGACTCCGTGCAGCGTCGCGTCTCGGAGTTCATCGCCTTCCTCGACCTGCTCCTCATCAACGGCGTCGCCGTGCGCTGGATCGGCGGAGGCGTCCCGGCCGTGCTCGGCTACCTTTCCGGCCGTTCCTTCCACCGCGGTCAGACGCGCGCCTACGCGTTCTGGATCGTCCTCGGTTCCCTCTTCCTGGCCTGGTTCCTCATCGCCCGCTAATTCATGGACACTTTTCCCGCCTCGCTCCTGCAGCTCGCCATCACGGCCCCGATCATCGTCGGCCTGATCCTGCTCGCCGGACGCAACCTCCCTCGCAGCTTCGCCTCGGGCTTCGCCTTCGGCGGCTTCGCCATCCCGGCCGTCCTCGGCCCTTGGCTGCTCGTCCTCTGGGCGAATCCTTCCACCTCGCCGCAGCAGTTCGTCTCCGAAGGCTTCTGGGGCTTCGGCTTCGCCCTCAACGGCCTCGGCGCGCCGCTCCTGGCGATGACCTCGCTCATCGGCCTCGCCGCGGGCGTCAAGGCCCTCACGCAGGAAGTCGAAGGACGTAACACGTACCTCGGCCTCATTCTCTTCATGCTCGGCGGCACGCTCGGCGTGTTCGGCACCAACCACCTCGTCGGGTTCTATTTCTTCCATGAGTTCGCGCTGATCCCGACGTTCATCCTCACGCTCTTCTGGGGCGGTGAAGGACGCCGTCCGGCCGCCATGCAGATGGCGATCTACCTGACCGCCGGCGCCATGGCGTCCCTCGCGGGCATCCTCATCGCGATCGACGTCTCCGGCGTCGACATCGCCGGCGCGACCTTCGTGAAGGTCGCCGACGGCCTCCAGAACGCCCAGCACATCCCCGCCGCCACCGGCGCGCTGGTGCTCTTCGGCCTCGGCACGCTCGCCTCGCTCTTCCCGTTCCATTCCTGGGCCGCACCCGGCTACTCGGCCGCGCCGACCCCGGTGTCGATGCTCCACGCCGGCGCCCTGAAGAAGTTCGGCCTCTACGGCATCATCCTCCTCGGCCTCAGCAGCCTCGACATCACCGGCGGCTCGCTCGGCACCTGGTTCCTCTGGTTCGCCGTCGCGAACGTCGTCCTCGTGGGCTTCATCTGCCTCGCGCAACGCGACCTCAAGCAGCTGCTGTCCTGGAGCTCCGTCGCCCACATGGGGCCGATCTTCCTCGGCATCTGGGTCTGCGGCGTCTCCGGCAAGGCCGACGGCCTCGACGCCGCCGCCTTCCTGATGGTCGCGCACGGCCTGTCCTGCGCCGCGCTGTTCCTGCTCGCCAACGCCGTCCGCGCCCGCGCCGGCACCTACCGCCTCGACGAACTGGGCGGCCTCGCCACGCGCACGCCGGTCCTCGCCGCGCTCTTCGTCGCCGCGACCATGGCCTCCATCGGCCTCCCCGGCTTCGGCAATTTCTGGGGCGAAGTCGGCGTCTTCCTCGCCCTCCGCGCCCAGCCGCTCTGGCTGCAGGCGATCGTCGCCTCGACCGTCGTGATCTCGGCCGTCTACGCGCTCCGCGCCGTGGCCTCCACGTTCTTCGGTCCGGCTTCTGAGGCGCTCGAGAAGCGCTTCGCCTCCGCCCCCTTCGGCGACCTCGGCTGGGCCGAGCGTTTCGCCGCCTTCATCCTCCTCGGCGCTTCGCTGACGATCGGCTTCGTGCCCTCGCTCGTGACCAAGTCCGTCAATCCCGTGGCCGCAGGCATCACCACCTACTCGCAGCATAACGCCAAGGCGCCCGTCAAGGCCGCCCCCGCCGCTCCAGTTAAGCGCTAATCTTTCCGTCCGATGATTCCTTTCCTCGCCGATATCGATCCGGTCTTCAAGGCCCTGGCCCCGCGCCGGGCCGACTGGCTGACCATCCTCCCCGAGATCGCCGTCGCCGGCCTCTCGCTCCTCTGCCTCCTGCAGGCGATGTTCCTGCCGAAATCGCTCCGCGCGATGATCCCGGTGTCGGCCCGCACGGGCCTCGTGCTCGTCGCCGTGATGGCGCTGACGACCGGACCGTGGACCCCGACGAACGACATCGAGTCGTTCGCCGGACTGCTGCGCCAGAACCTGCCCTTCGGCGGCGTGCGCCTGATCTTCCTGCTCTCCGCGCTGCTGACGAGCTTCCTCGCGGAAGGCTTCCTGCGCCAGCGGGACGCCGCCGTCGCGGACTACCACCACGTGCTGCTGGTCGTGACCGCCGCGTTCATGCTGCTCGTCCAGTCGAACCACTTCGTGACGTTCTTCCTCTCGCTCGAGACGGCCGCCGTCGGCCTCTACGTGCTCGTCGGCTACCTCCGCCGCAGCGACGCCTCGCTCGAAGCCGGCGTGAAATACCTCGTGGCCGGCGGACTCAGCTCCGCCCTACTCCTGATGGGCATGGTCCTCGTCTACGGTGCGCTCGGTTCGGCCGGCGTCGCCGATTCGCTCAACTTCACCCAGATCGGCAAGGCCCTCGCCACGCAGACCGCCGCCCATGCGGTCTCGCCCCTGACGCTCGCCGGCATCGCGCTGATCCTCGGCGGCGTGGCCTTCAAGCTCGGCGCCTTCCCGTTCCACGCCTGGATCCCTGACGTCTATCAGGGCGCTCCGACGCCGACGACCGCCTTCCTCGGCACCGCCTCCAAGGCCGCCGGCGCCCTCACGCTGCTCCTGCTCGTGACCGGACCGTTCGCCCCGCTGGCCGTCAAGCTCGCCCCGCTCCTCGCGGTCGCCGCCGTCACGACCCTGCTTGTCGGCAACCTCGCCGCGCTCTCCACCACCGATGTGAAGCGCACGCTCGCGCTTTCCGGCGTCTCGCACGCGGGCTTCATCCTCGCCGCCGTCACCGCCGCGCTGGTGCTCCCGGGGGCCACCGCCTTCGGTTATAACGTCGAACAGGTCGTCGTGATCTACCTCCTGGCCTACGTCGTCGGCACGTTCCTCACCGCCCAGGCGCTCGTCTCGCTGCCGGCGGTCGAAGACCACCGTCGTCCTCAGCTCGCCCTCCGCGGCCTGCTGCGCCGCTCCCCGATCCTCGCCAGCTCGCTCGGCTTCGGCATCGGCTCCCTCGCCGGCGTGCCGCCCTCGGTCGGCTTCATCGCCAAGCTGCTCATCCTGACGTTGCTCGTCGCCGCCAAGCTCTGGTGGGTCCTGGGCGCCGCCCTCATCGGCGTCGCGATCAGCATCCATTACTACTTCTCGATCCTCCGCGAAGCGGTGGTCCGTCCGACCGAAGACAACGAAGAGCTGGCTCCGCTCGAGGTTCCGTTCGGCACCCGCTTCCTGATCGGCGCGCTCACCGCGGCCTCGATCCTCGGCGGTCTCTTCGTCCTGTTCGGCAACTAACGTCCCTTGCCTCGCCCGCGAGGGTGGTGGCGACGGTGCGCATCCGACAGGGCCGTCCGGTCGACAGACGTATAGATCTGCGTCGTGGCGATGTCGGCGTGGCCGAGCATCTCCTGGATCGAGCGGAGGTCGGCGCCGCCTTGGAGGAGGTGCGTCGCGAAGGCGTGCCGCAGCAGGTGCGGCTTCACGGGGACGGAGACGCCGGCCCGCTGGGCGGCCTGCTTCACGCCAAGCCAGAAGGTCTTGCGCGAGATGGCGACGCCGCGGGCGCTGAGGAACAGAGCGCTGCCCGTCTTGGGACGCACGAGCTTCGGGCGGCCGGCCTTGAGGTAGGCCTGCAAGGCGACGAGCGCGGTCTCGCCGACGGGCACGACGCGGTCCTTGGAACCCTTGCCCGTGACGCGCACCAGGGCGGAGTCGATGTCGACGGCCTGGATCTCGAGCCCGCAGAGTTCGGAGATGCGCAGCCCGGAGCCGTACATCATCTCCAGCATCGCGCGGTCGCGCAGGCCTTGCGGCGTGCCGGTGTCGGGCGCGGAGACGACCTTGGCGGCCTCCTCGGCGCTGATCATGCCGGGGAGCTTGCGGCGGAGCTTCGGCCCATGGGCGAGCTCGGTGAAATCGTCGCGGCGCAGACCGCTGCGCACCAGGTGGGCCGAGAAGGAACGGACCGCCGAGAGCCGGCGGGCGAGCGAAGCGGCGGCGTGTCCCTTGCGGTCGAGCGCCCGCGTCCACGAGTCGACCTCGGCGAGCGTGACTTCCGTCCAGCTGGTCCGGCCGGCCCGGCCGCAGTGGGCAGCGAAGCGGACCAGGTCCGATTCATAAGCCTCGGTCGTCAGCTTCGCGGCGCCACGCTCCAACGAGAGATGGGCCAGGAAGGCGTCCACCGGCTCCCGTAGGTCGGGCGGCACCGTCTCACGGCGGACTCGGGGCGGCTTCGGCATGCGTCATCAGTATTGCCCCGCCCGCCGGGGAGTCCATAAGGATTGAGCATGTCCAGCCAGCGTGAGCGCGCCATGAAGCCGACCGACCTCCGGGGAATCCTCCGGTACGTCCCGATGTTCCGCGACCACGTGTTCGTCATCGCGGTCGACGGCTCGATCGTGTCGCACGAGAACTTCGCGAACATCGTCACCGACATCGCCGTCCTGCGCAGCCTGTCCATCAAGGTCGTCCTCGTGCACGGCATCGGCCAGCAGCTCGTCGGCCTCGCCGGCGAGCACAACATCGTCCTGTCCGACATCCAGGGCGAAGGACCGACCGACGCCACCACGATGTCGCTCGCCCGCGAGGCTTCGGCCCTCGTCTCCCAGTCGGTGCTCGAGAACCTTTCCCAGGCCGGCCTGCGTTGCGCCATCACCAACGCCGTCCGTTCCACCAAGATCGGCCGCATCAAGGGCGTGGACCATCTCTACGCGGGCAAAGTCGAGAAGGTCGACGCCGCGATCCTGAAGTCGATGCTCTCGCAGGACATCCTCCCGCTCGTCACCCCGATCGTGTGCGACCGCGAAGGCCAGTCGCTCCGCGTGAACAGCGACCACCTCGCGATGGAGCTGGCCGTGGCGCTCGGCGCCTCGAAGCTCATCTACCTCACGCCCTTCAGCGGCCTGCAGGTCGACGGCGTGGTGCAGCTGAACCTGCCCGAGGACGACCTCAAGCGCCTGCTCGCGGACAAGACCGCCAAACTCGACCCGCGCATCCGCAGCAAGGCCGTCCAGGCCGCCAAGGCCCTCGACAACGACGTTCCCCGCGCCCACATCCTCGACGGCCGCGTCTTCGGCTGCCTGCTCACCGAGATCTTCGACAAGGTCGGCCTCGGCACGATGGTGCACGCCAACGACTACGACCGCATCCGCCAGGCCAAGAAGAAAGACGCCCAGGCCCTCTACAACCTCGCCAAGCACGGCGCCAAGACCGACGCGCTCGTCGCCCGCACGCGCCAGCAAATCGAGCAGTCCTTCGCCGAATTCTACGTCTACGAGATCGACGACAGCATCATCGGCTGCGCGGCCCTGCGCCCCTACCCGGGCGGCAAGTCCATGGAGCTCGGCGCGGTCTACGTTCAGCCTTTCTACCACGGCCGCGGCGTCGGCCGGAAGCTGGTCGAGTTCGCCAAGCGTCAGGCCAAGAAGCTCGGCGCGAAGAAGCTGATCGCGCTCACGACGCAGACGCAGGGTTTCTTCCAGTCGGCCTGCGACTTCGTCCCGGGCACGCTCGCGGACCTGCCGGCCGAACGGCGCAAGTCGCTCAAGGCGAGCGGACGCAACTCGCAGGTGCTCTCCTTCTCGCTCAGCCGCCTGAGCGATTCGGTGCGCTGAGCCTCAGCCCGTCGCGAAGTAGCCGCGCTGCTTCTCGCTGATCGGCAGGCCGAGCTTCTCCATCAGCTGCAGGAAGTCTTCCCAGACGGTCCGCTTCGCGGAGGCGCTGGGCGTATGCAGGAGATAATTCGGATGGAAGGTCGCCAACATCGGCACGCCCGAAAGATCGAACCACTGGCCGCGCGCCTGCGTGATAGTCTGCTTACGGCCATGGAGCGCCTCGAACGCGTGGGCACCGAGCGCGACGACGACACGCGGGGCGACGACGTCGATCTGCGCGCGGAGGTAAGGAAGATTGAAGGCGAGCTCGCGAGCGTTGGGCGGGCGCCTGCCGTACGGGGTCGGCGGCTCCGGACGCCAGACCATCGAGGAGGCCAGGTAATAATCAGCGGGGCTGATCGCGGCGGCGGCGAGGATCTTCTGGAGCAGCTCGCCGGAGGCGCCGGAGAAGACCTTGCCGGCCTCCAGCTCTTCGAGGGAAGGAGCGTCGCCGACGAACACGACCTTGGCTTCCAGGGAACCGTGGCCGAGCAACGGACGATGCGGCGGCGTCAGGTGCTTCTTGGTCTCGGCGCAGGCGTCGACGATCTGCTTCAACGCCTGCATGCGTTCGGCCTTGGTGCCGGCGGGCAAGGTGAAGATCGGCGCATCGGGAATGGGCGCGGTCGCCACGACTGCGGCAGGCTTGGGCGCGACGGGCGTCACGGGACGGACCGACGCGGGGATGGGAGCGGGAGCCGCAGCCCGGACGACGGGCGCCGCGGCCGCCGAAACAACCGGCGCCGGAGGCGGGACCGGGGCGCCGAGCAAGGACTTCAACGAGGCCAACGCATCATCAGAGACGCTGACGCGACGGACCCCGGCGGCCTTCTGGCGCTTGAGCTCCTCAAGGAGGATGTCCAGAGCCTCTGCGGGGTCGTCGATCACGGGAGGGAGATGGATTGGATGGCGCGGGCGAGGGTCAAATCTTTCTCCGTGATCTGACCGCCCGCATCATGGGTGCAAAGACCAAGAGTCACCTGATTCCAACTATTATGGATGTCGGGGTGATGGTTGAGCTGCTCAGCCACGATCCCGACCTGATTGATGAAGGCCAAAGCAGCCTTAAAATCGTTTAACTTATAGACCTTCAACAACTTATAGCCTTCTACCCTCCACCCATCCAGGCTGAGCAATGCCTCCTGGATCTGGCTTGAGGTCAAAGCTGCGCGCATGAAAACAGCCTCTTTCGGCCGACGATCAGAGTCAACGCAGGGCTGAGAGAAGACCCCTATTGTGAATAAACTTGCCGAAGCCCTCCTTAACTGCCTTATAAGCGGTCAGGTTTGTCTCGGAAAATAACCAAAGTAAGAGACAAGCCCCGCAGTAATCCGGTGAGTTGACGGTCGTTAAGACGGCAAATCGAAATCCGAAGGTCGGAAACGGGCAATGCGGCGTAAGTAAACCAAGCAAAAACAAAAGATATGGAAAACAAACTGTTCGTGGGCAACCTGCCCTGGGCCGCTACCGAATCCGACATCCGCGCTCACTTCTCCCAGGCTGGCGAAGTGGTCTCCGTGGAAGTCATGATGGACAAGTTCACGGGTCGTCCTCGTGGCTTCGCCTTCGTGACCATGGCCAATGCACAGGCCGCTCAGGATGCGATCGCTAAGACCGAAAACATCGACTTCATGGGTCGCCCCCTGAAGGTCAATGTCGCCCGTCCTCGCGAAGAGCGCCCCTCCTTCGGTGGTGACCGTCCCCGCTCCGGCGGCTTCGGCGGCGGCGAACGTCGCTCCGGCGGCTTCGGCGGCGGCGATCGCGGCGGCTT
The DNA here is from genome assembly GCA_947456525.1 of Opitutia bacterium. Taxonomy (GTDB): domain Bacteria; phylum Verrucomicrobiota; class Verrucomicrobiia; order Opitutales; family UBA953; genus UBA953. Next base: position 3,755 of record CANGRI010000012.1, on the reverse strand, counting down.
CGGCGGCGGCTCTCGTGGCGGCTTCGGCGGTGGCTCTCGCGGCGGCTTCGGCGGCGGCGAACGTCGCTCCGGCGGCTTCGGCGGCGGCGATCGCGGCGGCTACTAATCCTCGGATTACACCTCCTACCAAGGGCGCCTTTCGGCGCCCTTTTTTGTGCCCGGATGGAATCAGCCCCGACCTGCGCACGTCGGCAGGGGCTATCCGCTTGTCCCCTTTCGGCCTGAGGGCTTAATCCCCGAAAGTCATGCGCCCCTTCGCCGCCCTGCTGCTCCTCGCCTTCGCCACCGCCCAAGCGGAACTGAACACCGAAGGCTTGCCCGCCGGAGCGGTCGGCATCGTGGGCTTCGACCTCGTCGCCTTCCGCGCGACGAAGGTCGGCCAAGCCGTCGAGAAGCTCGCGGACCTGAAGTCCAAGAACCTGGAGGCCGCCCGTAAGCTCAACGACAAGGTCGGCGTCGACACGGCCAAGGACCTCCGCGACCTCGTCGTGGCGATCTACCCCGGCCCCGATGGCAAGGTCTCGGAAACGCACGCGGCCGGCGTCGTCCTGATCAGAGGCAGCTTCGATCCCGCGCGACTCGCCGCCTTCGCGAAGGCCAACCAGCTCCCCGGAAAGACCTTCGGCAAACACCAAGCCTGGGAAGCCGGTCCGTTCATCGAGAAGATCACGGGCGAGAAGCCCAAGAAATCCGAGGACGCCTACCTCGTCGCCCACTCGCCGGAACTCATCGTGATCGCCGGCGCCGATTTCCTCGACCGAGCGCTCGAGGCCGCGGACCGCAAGGAGAAGGCGACGCAGTTCCCCGCCGTCACCGCCGCCAGGTTCGCCTCCGCGCAGAACGGCTGGCTGTACCTCTACGCCGACGCGACGAAGATGAACAATACCAAGGGCGACTTCGGCGCGCAGGACTTCTCGCTCGTCCTCGGGGAGAACGCCACCGACCTGCAGCTGGCGATCGCCGGCGGCTTCGTCAGCGCCGAAAAGGCTTCGGCCGCCTTGCGCCTGCTCAACGGACTGCAGGCGGGCGCAGCCATCGGCCTGATGCGCGACAACGGCAAGACCGCGGAGGAGAAGGCCAACCAGGCGATGCTGGCCGACCTGCTCCAGATGATCCGGATCAGCGGCGAAGACAAGACGGCCAAGATCGACCTCGACTACCCGACCGACAAGGCGGTGCAGCTCATCATCAAGGCGGTCGAACAGAGCAAGAAGGACGGGCCCACCGGGGCGAAGTAAGCGGCCATGCGTCGGACGCTCCTCCTATTCGCCCTCCTGACGGCGGCGTGCGGAGCGGGCTGGCGATGGTCACACCCCTCGGATCTCCGGATCGGCATCGACCCGCGCAGCCGCGAAGTCGCCCTGCTCTTCCCGGCCGAAACCAAAGGACTGCGCTCCGCCGAAGCAGTCGCGAGGGCGCTGGCGGAATTCACCGCCTCCGAACGACGCCCGGCCTTGCGCGAACGCATCTCCCGCGAACTCGCGCGCGGCGAGGAACGCTTCGCCGTCGGCTTCATTCCCGACCGTGACGCTGAAATCCGTGGCGGCACCCTTGAGCCTTCCGACGGTGGCAAACTCGTTCCCGGCCTCGCACGCGTCCAACTACGCGGCGTCCCGCATGGCTACCTGCTCGTCCATGCCGCGCCCGCGCAGGGCTTGCTCGAAGCCGCCGGGCGACGCCGCTGGCTGGGGCGCGCGCTCGTCGAGGCCGGCGCCCAGGCCGAAACCGCCACGATCGCGGTCGGCGAAAGCGATGACGGGGCCTTCCTCGTCGCGACGGTCGCCTTCGCCTATCGCACCGGAGACGAAGCCGAAGCCGCGCTGAACCGCCTGACGGACAGACAAGGCGACTTCGAAGCCCTCGGTTTCGCGGCGCGTCCGGGCACCGACCGGATCACGCGGCAGACCAAGCTGCTCGTGATCCGTTTCGACATCGAGACGGACCTCGTGCTGCAGGCCTTAGGTCGGCGCTGAAGTTCAGGCCTTCTCGAGGGTGCCGTCCGCCTTGAGTCGACGGTAGTAGCAACCTGAGCGGGCCTTGCCGTTTTCCTTCGTGTGGCAGGCGCCTTGGCCGGCCGGACGGACCTTGTAGAGAATCGAGTTCTGCTCGCAGTTGACGCGGACTTCGAGGAGCTCGAGGAAGTCGCCGGAGGTCAGCCCCTTGATCCACAGTTCATTACGAGAAGTACTCCAGAAAGTGGCCTTCTTCTCCCGAAGGGCGGTCTGCAGGGCAAGTTCGTTGACGTAGCCGAGGATCAGGACCTCTCCGGTCTGGGCATCCTGGGCGACGGCCGGGATGACGTCGGCCTGCCCGGAAGCGATTTTCCGCAGTTTTCCGAAGTCGAGTCGAAGCGCCAGGCCTTCTTCCAGTTCTTTGTCAGACATGTGTCCGTTTTGAAGGGGTTTGAAGGCTCATTCAAGGCTGGAAACCCCGCCTGTTTATCCCTTACGCATAAGGACTATGTCGCTCAATAATTCCGCCGACCTTTCCCGCGCCGCCACCGAAGCCCGCGGCCTCGCCATGGACGCCGTGGCCGCCTGCCATTCGGGCCACCTCGGCCTTCCCCTCGGCGCCGCCGAAATCGGTTCCGTCCTCTACGGCAACTTCCTGCGCCACGACCCCGCCGCCCCTTCGTGGATCAACCGCGACCGCTTCGTGCTCTCCGCCGGCCATGGCTCGATGTTCGTCTACGCCTGGGTCCACCTCGCCGGCTTCGACCTCCCGCTCCAGGAAGTGAAGAATTTCCGCAAGTTGCATTCCAAGACCCCGGGTCACCCCGAGTTCGGCGAGACCGTCGGCGTGGAAGCCACCACCGGACCGCTCGGCCAGGGCACCGGCAACATCGTCGGCATGGCCGTCGCCGCCAAGATGGCCGCCGCCCACTTCAACACCCCTGAGCATAAGATCTTCGACCACGTCGTGGTCGGCCTCGCCGGCGACGGCTGCCTCCAGGAAGGTATCTCGCAGGAAGCCGCCTCCTTCGCCGGCCGCTTCGGCCTCGATAACCTCATCATGCTCTACGACTCCAACGACGTCACCCTCGACGCGATGGCCTCCAAGACGCAGAACGAGGACACCGCCAAGCGCTACGAAGCCGCGAACTGGGAAGTCTTCACGGTCAAGCAGGGCAACGAACTCGCCCCGATCGCCGAAGCCCTCGACAAGGCCCGCGCCAGCAAGAACGGCAAGCCGAAGCTGATCATCTGCAAGACCGTCATCGGCAAGGGCATCGCCGAAGTCCAGGGCACCTCCAAGGGCCACGGCGAAGCCGGCGTGAAGTTCGTCGACGCCTCCCGCAAGGCCCTCGGCCTCCCGGAAGAGAAGTTCTACGTCTCCCCCGAGACCCGCGCCTACTTCAACGCCCGCAAGGCCCAGCAGGCCGCCGCGCACGCCGAATGGCAGAAGACCTTCGCCGCCTGGTCCAAGGCCAACCCCGAGAAGGCCGTCCTCCTCGCCAAGGCGCAGCAAGGCGACCACGGCGACGTCCAGTCCCTCCTCGCCGCCATCCCGGAGTTCGGCAAGAACTCGCTCGCGACCCGCGTCTCCGGCGAGACCTGCATCAACGCCGTGGCCAAGGCTTCGCCGCTCGTGCTTTCCGGTTCGGCCGACCTTCACGGCTCGACGAAGAACTACATCAAGGACGTCGGCGACTTCGACATCGCGACCCCGGCCGGCCGCAACCTCTACTTCGGCATCCGTGAGCACGTGATGGGCGCCATCCTCAACGGCATGGCCTACCACGGCATCTTCAAGGG
>CANGRI010000011.1 GCA_947456525.1 Opitutia bacterium | reverse complement strand
TCCTCACCGTGCTCGGCCAGATGGAGGTCAATCGCCCGGTCATCGACCGCGAGTCGCGCCACTACCTGCCGTTCCTGCTCACGACCACCTTCCTCATGGAAGCCGTCAAGGCCGGTGCCGGCCGCGAAGAGGCCCACGAGGCCATCAAGGAACACGCCGTCGCCGTCGCCAAGGAGCTCCGTACCGGCAAGATCGAGCGTAACGACCTCGTCGACCGCCTCGCCGCCGACAGCCGCCTCCGCCTGCCTAAGTCCGTCCTGCTCGATGCCGTCACCAAGGCGGGCGAGCTGACCGGCTCCGCGGGCGCCCAGGTGGACGCTTTCGTGAAGCAGGCCTCGGACTGGTCCCGGAAGGTGCCTGAGTCCGCTCAGGTCAAAGCCGGACGCATTTTGTAGGCCTTATCAGGGGGGTGCGGGCAGGGGAGGGTTTTCCGTGTTGCCAAGGGGGGTGGGGCTTCCCACAACCCACTTTTCAACTCGTTCACTCCCATGTCTTCTCCCCTCATTGGCAATCTTCTCGTCGCGCAGAGCGGCGGTCCGACCCCCGTCATCAACGCCAGCCTCGCCGGAGTGATCTCGGAAGCCCTCAAGCATGAGGACGAGATCGTCGAGATCTACGGTGGCCTCAACGGCATCCAGGGCGTCCTTCACGAGCAGCTCGTCGACCTCGCCGCCGAATCCCAGCAGACCCTCCGCGCCCTCCGTCATACCCCCGGCGCCGCCCTCGGCACCTGCCGCTACAAGGTGAAGAAGGCCGAAGACTTCGATCGTATCCTCCAGGTATTCGAAGCCCACAACATCCGCTACTTCCACTACATCGGCGGCAACGACTCCCAGGACACCGCCGCCAAGATCGACGCCCTCGCCAAGGAGCGCGGCTACGAGCTCCGCGTCGTCGGCGTGCCCAAGACCATCGACAACGACCTGCCCCTCACCGACCACTGCCCCGGCTTCGGCTCCGTCGCCAAGCACATCGGCGTGACCATCCGTGAGACCGCCCTCGACAACGCCGCCATGGGCCAGAACGACTTCGTCTCGATCCTCGAAGTCATGGGCCGCAACGCCGGCTGGCTCGCCGCCTCGTCCGTCCTCGCGCATCGCCGCGACAAGGGCGAAGACAAGTCCGTCAAGAACACCCACTACACCAACACCGCGCCGCACATCGTGCTACTGCCGGAAGTCGCCTTCAACGCCGACAACTTCATCCGCCGCGTCGAAGAAGTCCTGAAGAGCAACGGACACTGCTTCGTCGTGGTCTCCGAAGGCGTCCAGGACGCCACCGGCAACTACCTCGGCGCCGACACTTCCAGCACCGACGCCTTCGGCCACGCCGTCCTCGGCGGCGCCGGCGAATACCTCCGCACGCTCGTCGAATCCCGTTTCGACGGCGTCAAGGCCCGCTCCTCCAAGCTCGGTATCACCCAGCGCGCGGCTTCGCACAACGCTTCGAAGACCGACGTCGATGAGGCTGAACTTTGCGGCGGCGCCGCCGTCAAGGCCGCCCTCGAAGGCGAGTCCGGCAAGATGGTCATCCTCGCCCGCTCGGAAAAAGAGACCTACGCGGTCCAGACCCTCCTCGCTCCTCTCGACCAGATCGCCAACGGCGTGAAGGCCTTCCCGGAGAAGTGGATCGGCGAAGACAAGATGTCCATCCACCCCGACTTCGTCCGCTACGCTCTCCCCCTCATCCAAGGCGAACTGCAACTGCCTTTCGATCAGGGACTTCCGAAGTACGCGCAGCTCTCTGCGATCGCCGTCCAGCGTCGCCTCGAGAAGTACGTCACGGCCTAAGGAAAGTCGCCAAGACCGTGAACAAAGACCCCCGTTTCGGGGGTCTTTTCGTTTTAAAGGGTTTGCCTCGGTGTTGGGGTAGGTTAGTTTTCCGTCTCCCCACAGTCTCCATGAGTTCCTTTTTCAAGCACCTGGGAATGGTCGCCTTTGCGCTCCTGCCTATCCTGTCTTCTGCCGCACTGCAGTCCGGCAAGGTCCAGGTCGGCAAGGTCACCGGTACCGTGACCCTCGTGGATGCGAAGTCGCAGCGCAAGGCGCTCGCGGCCGGAACGACGTTCCAAGAGGGCTCCCTTGTCGAGACCGGCATCAATTCCACGGCCGAACTCGTCTTCTCCAACGGCGCCTCCGTCGTGCTCACGCCGAACACGCTGCTCGACGTGCGTACGTTCCGTCAGGTTCCTGCCGCCGGCATCGCCGCCCCTTATCGGCAGATCGAGAAAGACCCGAGTCCTTCCGTCACCGAGCTCGAGATCCCGCGCGGTAAGATCATCGGCGAAGTCCGCAAGCTGAACTCGCTTTCCACCTTCACCGTCAAGACGCCGGCCGGTCTCGTCCGCATCCGCGGCACCGTCTTCACCGTCGAATATCGCGTCGGTCCCGATGGCGTCGGCCAGATCGTCGTCGACTGCGTGCGCGGCTCGGTCGAGACGACCGTCTACAGCTGCAACGCCGGCCCGGTCACCGTCGACCCCGGCATGCAGGTCTCGAGCTCCGTCCCGTCCGCCGCACTGATCGCCAGCCTCGCCAAGTCCGCCGCCGCCGCTCCGGGCGCGCCGAAGGCCGCCGCGCCCTCCGCCGCGACCCTCGCCACGCTTTCCAAGCCGGTGCAGGTCATGCTCTATCCGATCCCGGCCGAAGACCTCGCCGCGATCGCCGCCATGCTCGGCGACAATTCCACGCTCCCGGCCGAAGTCGCCGCCACCGTCAACGCCATGGCCCAGACGATGCCCAGCCGCTCGCAGATCTTCGCCGGCGGCATCGGCGGCGCTCCGTCGAAGGCTTTCGGCTCCGTGATCTCCGAGGCCCAGGTGACCGACGACGTCGCCAAGGAGGACAAGAAGTTCGCGCCGGGCGCCCCGATGAACACCACCACCGGCGGCAGCGAGACCCTCGACGCGACGCTCAAGAAGATCACCGACAACGTCGACCGCACCGTCGAGCAGACGCAGGTCAACCCGACGCCGACCGGCGTCTGAGCCTCGCTCCTCAGTTCCGTTGAAAAGGCCCGGCGTCCGCCGGGCCTTTTTATTCGCAGCGGTTTTCTCCGCTCGCTTTGACCGCTGCGGCGGACATCTTGGAAGCGCATGCCGATCGCCGGTAAATTCATCACGTTCGAAGGAGGGGAGGGCGCGGGCAAGTCCACGCAGCTGACCCGTCTGGCGGAGCGTCTGCGCGCCGCCGGCGAGACCGTGCTCAGCCTGCGCGAACCGGGCGGCACGCCATTCGGCGAGAAGATGCGCGACGTGCTCAAGCAGCCCGGTTCGGCGATCCAGCCGGCCGCCGAGGCCCTGCTCTTCGCTTCCTGCCGCGCGCAGCTCGTCGCCGATGTCATCGCCCCCGCGCTCGCCGCCGGCAAGGTCGTCCTCTGCGATCGTTTCATCGACTCCACCGTCGCCTACCAGTCCGGCGGTCGCGGCCTCGACCGCGCGCTCATCGAATCCGCCAACCGTCTGGCCTGCGGCTCCGTGCTGCCGGACCTGACGGTCCTGCTCGACCTCGACCCGACCCGTGGTCTCGGGCGTGCTTCGGTCCGCGACCAAGGGCAGGCCGACCGCTTCGAGGTGCTCGGCGCCGAGTTCCATCGCAAGGTCCGCGAACTTTATCACTCGCTGGCGAAGGAGGAGCCCGGGCGTTTCTTCGTGGTCGACGCTGCCCGCCCGGCCGAAGCCGTCGAACAGGAGGTCTGGCATGAAATCGCCCGCCGCTTCCGCTGAGCTTTCGGACCTCCCGGTCCTGAAGGTGCTCGCCCGCGCCCGTGCCGAGGGACGTATGCCGCATGCCGTGCTGCTCACCGGCGCCGACGGCGCCTTGCTCGCCCGCGCCGCCGAACACCTGTCCGCGTTGCATCTCGGCGTGTCGGATCCCGTCGCCGATCCGGATTGCCGCGTGCTGCGGCCATCCGGGCTCTCCCGCACCATCAAGGTCGAGTATGCGCAGCAGGTGGTCTCCTCGCTGAACCTCACCTCGGTTTCCGAACGCCGCGTCGTCCTCATCCATGAGCCCGACCGGCTCAACGCGACGGCTGCGAACTGCCTCCTGAAGACCTTGGAGGAACCTCCGCGCGGCACGCTCGTGGTGCTCCAGACGGCCAACTATTACTCCGTGCTGCCGACGGTCATCAGCCGGTGCATGCGTTTCCATATCGCCGGTGAGGCGCCGACCATCGCCGACGCCTCCTGGGCCGACTGGCTGCGGGAGATGGACAAGCTGCTCACCCGCATGGTCAAGGGACCGGCCTCGCCGACGGCCCGCGTCTCCGAAGTCTTCATCCCGCTCTACGCCCTGTGCGCACGCTTCGAGGTGCTGCTGGAACTTTTCGTCGAAGAGGCCCTCGAGGCCGCGCCGCCGCCCCCGCCGTCCGATGACGACAAGGACGACGTGGTGAAGGCGCATGAGGCGACCATCACCAAAGGAATCCGGGCCCGCATGCTCGTCTCGGTAGAGGAGAAGCTCCGGCTCATCGGCCGTAACCACGCCGGCTGCGCCGAGCAGGTCGCCCTGTCGGTCGGCTATCTCGAGGACGCCCGCCGCCGCATGGAGCTGAACTACCAGGTCCTGGCCGCTTTCGAACAGTTCCTCCTGCGCACCTTGCGCGCTTTCGCCCTCCGCCCCCGGACGGCGTAACTTAACCCGTTTCCCGGAGTTATAACCTAGAGATGGCCCAGGAAGAGCCCACGCTCCCGGATGACGAGGACGACAAGCGGCTGATGGCTTTGGTCGCGGAAGGGGATGACGACGCCCTCCGCCTGCTCGTCAACCGGCATCATGCCCGGTTGGTCGGCTACCTCCGCGGCGAAGTGGGTTCGCAGGCCACCGCCGAAGAGCTGGCCATGGAGGTCTTCATCCGCCTGCACCGCGCGGCTTCTCGCTGGCGGCCCGAAGCGAAGCTGAGCACCTACCTGATCCACATCGCGCACAACCTCGTGCTCAACGAGTGGCGCCGACGAGGCCGCAAGCCGACCACCGCCTTGGAATTCGCCGCCGAGCCGGGCGACAGCACCCAGCAGTCCGCCCGCCGCGTGGCCGAGCTCGACGAGGCTTTCCAGCGGGCGATCGCCCAGCTGCCCCCGGAACAGCGCACCGCCATCCTCCTGGTCGTCCAGCAGGAGCTGCCCTACGAGGATATCGCCGAAATCATGGGCGTCCCGGTCTCCTCGGTGAAGACCTGGATCCACCGCGCCCGGAGCCGCCTCCGCGAGCTCCTGAAAGACTTCTATGGAAACGAATGAGCCCTGCAACTTGCCGCCCACGGCGGTGTTTAACCTAATGAACTGAGCCATGGACAATCCTAACCACAACGCCTTCGACCAGGAGCTTGCCGCCTCGCTCAGCCGTGGCCGCACCGTGGCCGTCCCCGGCTTCTCCGGCCGCGTCGTCGAGGCCGTCCGCGCCGATCGCCGCCGCCGCATCGTCATCCGCTGGAGTTCCGTGGCCACGGCCGCCGCCGCCTGCCTGGTGGCCGTCCTCACTTTGTCCGCCCCCTCCGAGGAGGCGCTCAACCGCCAGACCCTCGCGCTCGTCGCCCGCGACGAATCCGCCCAGCTCGCCGACCTGCTCGGCGCGGCCGACGACCTTTCGCTCCTTTCCCCCGCGGTCGAGAAGCCCAGCGTGGTCGAGGTCCTCAACGCCCCCGGCTCCTGATCCGATGAAGAAGCTCTTCCTTCTTCCGGCTCTCGCGATGGCAGCCTCGCTGGCCTATGCGCAGCAGGCTCCCGTCCGTTCGCCCGACTCCGACCCGACGGTCGAGGAGATCCAGACCATCCGCAAGATCGTCGAGCTCCCGCCCGAACGTCTCGCGCGCATGCGCTCCGCCATCGAGAAGATGGAGCGTATGTCGCCCGAGTCCCGTCGCGAGTTCGCCGCCAACCTTGCCAAGTACGAGACCGCGACCCCCGAGGAGCGTCACAAGATCATGAAGGAGATGCGCGAACGCGGCGGTCTCGGCGCGCGCGTGCTCGAACACCATTTCAAGACGCTGAGCCCCGAGGAAGCCAAGGCCGAGCGGGCCCGCATCCAGGCCCTCACGCCGGAACAGCGCATGGAATTCGTCCGCAAGCTCGCCGAGAAGTACGGTCCCGAGCTCGCGAAGGAGAAGGGCAACAAGACCGGAGATGCCAAGGAGAAGGGCAAGGGCGGCGACGCCAAGGAAGGCGAAAAGAAGCGCCGCAAGAAGGACGAGACCGAGGCTCCGGCCGCGGCCGCCGAGCCTAAGCAGTAACGGTCATTCCCCGAGCTTCCGGAAGGGCGCCTCGCCGTGCTTCCAGCGGTCGTGCGCCCAGAGCCAGTTCGCGCAGGTGTCTTCGCCGGAAAGCAGCTTCTGCTCGAGCCACGCGTTGGATTCGATCGTGAGCCCGATCGAGTCCGTCGCGCGCAGGGCCTCCATCCGCAGGCGGCAGCGCCAGAAGCCGGTGCGGTCGGCCCAGTAGATGCGGCTCGGGCACTTGAAGCGTTGCGCGATGATGCCGGGCAGCTCGGTGACCGAGCAGGGCGACCCCATGAAGCGCCAGATCGAGCCCGTCTGCGTGGTCTGGTCGAAGAGCACCGCCGCGACATGGCCTTCGCGCACGGCCTTCATCGAGCGGGCGAAGCCGTCGCGTCGCGAGGCGAGCTTCATGCCGAAGCGTTCGCGCGCCTCCTTGACCCAGCGTTCGGCGGCCGGCTGGTCCAGGGGGCGGTAGATGACGACCCATTCGCGCTTCGCGAGGTCGGGGCGGAGCAGCGTGGTCGTCGTCATCATCTCCATCAGCGCGAAGTGCGGCACGAAGAGGACGACCCCCGTGCCTTTGGGCGGCAGGCCGTCGGTCTCGCTGGTGACGCTGTCATCCACGACGATGCGGCGGCGGATCTCCGCCTCGGACATCATCGGCGAGGCGATGGAGAAGAGACCCATCTCCGCGGTGCGGCGGCAGGACGTCCGGCCGATGCGGCGGACCCAGGCGGCGTCCTTCTGCGGGAAGGCCCTCGCGAGGTTGCGGCGGATCACCTTGCCGCGGATGAGCCAGAGGACTTCGCCTAGGAGCGCGGCGTTGAGGCGTGCGAACGCTTCGGGAAGGCGGGTCAGCAGCCAGGCGTAGGTGACGATCAGCGGCCGCATGCGTCGGATCCTCAGCAGCGGCCTTCCTGCCGGAGCAGGTCGCCGATCTCAGGGACGAGGATGTTGCGGCGGCCGAGTTCGTCGCGCGCGAAATACTTGTCGACCTGGCGGATGAGGTCGAACGGCTCGTCGGGCAGGTTGTCCTCGTCGAACTCCATCTCGTCGACGGCGTCGATGTCGTCGAAGATGTGCGTCAGGCGCAGCGGTTCGCCGTCGATGACCGCGGCGGGATTCGAGATCGCGCCGACCTTGGTCAGGTTGAAGAAGAGGCAGGGATAGAATTCCTTCTCGTACGGTTCGAGGAACTTGCTCACCCACTGGCCCGGGACCTCCCAGCGGCGGTTGATGATGACGGCGTCGGAGAAGTGCACGCACACGCGGTACCATTCCTCGACGGCCTTGTGCTTCATCGCGAGCGGGCAGTCCGCGACGGTGATGATGCGCGCGACATGCCATACCGCGTCGGGCAGCGTCGGGCGGATGGTGCGGTGCAGCGCCTCCATCTGGTCGATGACGTGGAGCGCGCCGTTGGTCACGAGGATCGCGGCGTCTTCGTCGCCCGGCGCGGGCAGGATGGCCTGGCCGTCCTTGAATTCCCAGGCGTCGGGCGCGACGCCGCCTTCGCGGACCTCGCGGAGGATGCGGATCTTGCGGCCTTCGGGCCAGGCGTTCTCGGCCAGTTCGCGCACCGTGTCGGCCCGGCCGGCGCCCGTGGGTCCGAGGATGAGGATGAGCGGCGTCATGCCTTGCGTCCGCAGCGGCCGAAGGGAGCGTTCTGTCCGCGGTCGCGGATCCAGTGGTCCACGGCGACCAGGGCGGCCATGGCTTCGACGATGGGCACGGCGCGCGGGAGGACGCACGGGTCGTGGCGGCCCTTGGCGCTGAGCTCGGTGGCGCGGCCGTCGGGACGGACGGTCTTCTGCGGCTTGAGCACGGTCGCGGTGGGCTTGAAGGCGATGCGGAAGACGACGTCTTCGCCGTTGGTGATGCCGCCCTGCGTGCCGCCCGAGCGGTTGGTCGCGGTGCGGATGCGGCCGCCCTTGCGGACGAACTCGTCGTTGTGCGCGCTGCCGCGCAGCACGGTGCCGGCGAAGCCGCTGCCGATCTCGAAGCCCTTGGTCGCGGGCAGCGAGAGCATGGCCTTGGCGAGGTCGGCCTCGAAGCGGTCGAAGACCGGGGAGCCGAGGCCGGCGGGAAGGTTCTCGATGACGCAGCAGATCACGCCGCCCACGGAGTCGCCGTCGGCGCGCGCGTCGCGGATGAGGGCGTCGATCTTCGCGGCGGTGGCGGGATGCGGGCACCGCGTAGGCGTGGCCTCGACCTGCTTGAGCGTGGGCGCCTTGGCGGCGGCGGGCATGCGGACGTCGCCGACGCTCTCGACCCAGGCGATGATGCGGGCGCCGCAGGCGTGCTTGAGCACCGTCTTGGCGACGGCGCCGGCGGCGACGCGCGCGGCGGTCTCGCGGGCGGAGGAACGGCCGCCGCCTTCGACGGCGCGGATGCCGTACTTGGCGTCGTAGGTGAAGTCGGCGTGCGAAGGACGGTAAGCGGCCTTCATCTCGGCGTAGGCCTGCGGACGCTGGTCGCCGTTGCGGATGACGATGGCGATCGGCGAGCCGAGGGTGAGGCCGTCGTGCGAGACGCCCGAGAGCACTTCGGGGGCGTCGGCTTCCTTGCGCTGGGTGGTCAGCGCGCTCTGGCCGGGACGGCGCCGATCGAGCTCGCTGCGCAGGAACGCGGCGTCGAAGGGCACGCGGGGCGGGCAGCCGTCGATGATGACGCCGAGGGCCGGTCCGTGGCTTTCGCCGAAGGTGGTGATGCGGAAACTGTGTCCGTGGATGTTGCCCATTGGTAAAGTGGTTAAAAAAGAACGCCGCCTAGCCAGATGGCTGGGCGGCGTCCGTTTGGCGGTTCCGCCCCGGCGCTTAGCGCAGGTTGGAGGTGATCTTGGAGACGATCTTCTGGCTTTCCGGCAGGTTGCCGAAGAAGCCGTACTTGACCTTCACCTGGGTGAAGACGGCCTTGGTGACCTCGTCTTCGGCCTTCTCGATGGTGATCTTGATCTCGAGGTCGCCGATCGTGCGGGCGTAGGCCACGACGCTCAGCAGCTCCTTGTTGGCGCCGCGCTCGTCGGTCTCGCCGGTGCGAAGGGTGCCGGGCATGGCGTCGATGGTGCGCTTGACGGCGTTGAAGACGGCCTCGGTGTCGGAGCTGTAGCGGGTGGTCAGGACGCCCGTGACGTTGGAGAAGGAGGCTTCGTGGTTCTGGGAGTTATCCACGCCGATCTGGGTGGAGCATCCGGAAAGGACGAGGGCGGCGAGGAGGGCGAGGGCGGTTTTCATGTGCGAGAGTCGTGTGGGAGTGCTTGGACACAAAGCACAGCCGGGGTCCGTTGGCAAACAGTTTCGCCCTCGCTCCCGGGGCCTGCGGACCGTCATTTTGTAATTGTAATTCAACTACAAATGCCCTGGCACCGGCGCGGATCGCGGGGTCGCGGAAGCGGCCGGGAAGGGCGAGAATGGGGCCGTCTGGAGCTTCGTTGCGCCTATTTTTACGCAAAACACTAATAATCAATGTTTTAAATAAAATAAAGACGGAAATCAGTCATTTAATCCCCCTGGTCGCGCTGTGAACAAGAAATTGGCCCGATCTGAGGCTAAATTGTTGACGGGTGGAGGGCTGTGGGGAAAAGTGGGTCATCTGGGGGCAACTCCCCATACGCAATGTCTATTGGCGCCAACAACGGTCTCTTCACCGGCATCCATAACGGAAAGCTGGATGAGAAGAACCGTGTCACCATCCCGGCGGCCTGGCGTTTCGATGCGGAAGCGACTTTCCTCGCGATGTATCACCCGGCGCTCGCGTCGGTCGTGGTGTTCCCTCCGTCGATGGCCGAACGCATCCGCGTCGCCGCCTCGCAGGTCACCGTCAGCGATCCGGTGAAGATGGACGCGCTGAGCCTGCTCGGCACGAACAGCATCCAGGTCACGTGCGACAAGGCCGGCCGCATCACGCTCAACGAGCACATCGTCAAGGAGGCGAAGCTCGAGCACGAGGTGATCTTCCGCGGCGGCTTCACCACCTTCCACATCTCGTCGCCGACGCCGCCCAAGGCCGACCGCGAATCCGAGTCCGCGCTCACCATCCTCCGCGCCTTGCGCGAGCTCGGCCTGTGAAGCGTATCCGGAAGTTACTTACACTGCTCACACCTTATTCACAGACCGCCGCATGACCAGCCACGTTCCAGTCCTGCTCGAGGAGTGCCTGACGCTCCTCGCCCCGCAGGACGGGCGCGCCTACCTGGACTGCACGTTCGGCGGCGGCGGCCATACGTCGGCGATCCTCGCCCGCGCGCCGCGTTGCACGGTCGACGCGATGGACCGCGATCCCGCCGCCGGCGAACGCTCCGCCGCGCTGCTCGCCGCCCATCCGGGCCGCCTGCGTTTCCATTCCGAGAATTTCCGCCACCTTGACCGCGTTCCGGGACTGTTCGATGGTGTTCTGATGGACATTGGGGTGTCCTCGTACCAGTTGGATGTCCCGGAGCGCGGCTTCTCCTTCCGCTACGACGCGCCGAACGACATGCGCATGGACACACGCGTCGGCCGCAGCGCCGCCGAGTTCCTCGAGCGCGGCGAACGCGCCGAGCTCGAACGCGCGGTCCGCGACTACGGCGAGGAGCCCCGCTGGTTCCGCGTGGTCAACGCGATCATCGCCGCCCGCGGCACCGGCCGCCTCGCCCGCACTTCGACCTTCGCCGAACTGGTCGCCGAAGCCGCGCCCCCCGCGCCCGGTCCCCGCGGCCCGCATCCCGCCACCCGGACCTTCCAAGGCGTCCGCATCGCGGTCAACGACGAGCTCGGCGCCCTGGCCGACGCCCTGCCGCTCGCCTTCGGCAAGCTCAACGCCGGCGGCGTGCTCGCCGTCATCTCCTTCCACTCCCTCGAGGACCGGATGGTGAAGCGCTACATGAACGAGGTCGCCGGCCGTCCGGTCGACCGCGACGACTCCCGCAACCAGGACGACCGCGTGAAGCAGGCCGACCTCCTCACCCGCAAGGCGCTCCAGCCCTCGGACGCCGAACAGGAACGCAACCCCCGCAGCCGCTCGGCGCGCCTCCGCGCCGTGCGCCGCCTCTCCGCATGAGCCCGCGCTTCTTCCTCGCCTGGGTCTGCGTGTTCGGGACCGTCGCCGCCGCCGCCGTCGGGACGATCAATATCATGCGCCTGCGCGTCGAGGCCGAGACGATCGGCAGCCGCATCCAGCGCATCGAGCGCGACATCGCCTTCTCTAAGAAGGAGCTCGAATCGGTCCGTCGCCAGCGCGACCAGGCCATCAACACCCTCGAACTCCAGCAGCGCATCGGCGATGCGCTCAAGCCCCCGGTCCCCGAACAGGTGGTCTGGGTCCGGTATTTCCCAGCGGTCACATCCCCGACCCCTCTGCTTTCCGCGAGCCCCCGGATGACGGCCCGCGAAACCGCCTTCCTTTCCGCAGGAGGGCAGGGAGGACCGCGCTCTCGATGAGCCTCCCCCACGCCAGGCGAACGCGCTACCGTTTGCTGGCTTGGGCCGTTTCCCTCTGCTTCCTGGCCGTGACCGCACGGCTGGTCTGGTTGCATTGGGTCGACGCCCCTCGTCTGCGCGCCGAAGCCCAGCAGGCTCGCCGCGTGTTCCAGGAGATCCCTTGCCGCCGCGGGGAGATCCGTGACGCGCAGGACAACCTCCTCGCGGTCTCCGAAGACGTCTGGGACATCGGCGTGGATCCGGATTCCCTCGCCAAGGGAGACCACGACCGCGCCGCCGAGGTCGCGAAGATCCTGGGCCTGCCCTTCCTCAAGGTCCGCCAGGCCTTCGAGACCCTCACGCGCACCGACGACGCGGGCGAAGAGAAGACGATCCGCTGGACGATCCTCGCCCATGAGGTCGACGAAGCCACGACGAAGCGCATCAAGGCGCTCGGCATCAAGGCCATCCGCGCCGACCTGAAGTATCGCCGCAACTATCCGAAAGGACAGCTCGCCGCCCACGTGCTCGGCTATGTGAACAAGGACGGCGTCCCCGCCGCCGGCATCGAGAGCGTGATGAACCCGCTCCTCATCGGCCAGAAGGGGTGGATCGAATCCGAGCGCGACGGCCGCCATCGCGAGATCGCCAGCAACCGACTGCGCGAAGTCGCCCCGGTCGACGGCAGCACGGTCGTGCTGACGATCAACAGCCTCATCCAGCGCACCTGCGAGGACGCCCTCGCCGCCGCCGCCGCCCGCTATACCCCCAAGAGCGGCATCATCATCGTCAGCGAGCCGCGCACCGGCCGCATCCTCGGCCTCGCCAATTGGCCGACCTTCGATCTCAACCGCTTCTTCGACGCGAAGGCCGCGCCGATGGACAGCCAGCGCAACCGCGCGGTGTCCGACGTCTACGAGCCGGGTTCCGTCTTCAAGATCGTCTCGATCTCCGGCGCCCTCGAGGAACACCTCATCACGCCGAACTCGGTCTTCGACTGCGCCGCCACGAGCGTCCCGTACCGCGGCCGCATGGTCTCGCTGCCTGCCGACTCCCACGCGATCGGCGCCGCCGACATCCGCGAGATCGTCCGCGAATCCTCCAACCGCGGCACCGTCCAGGTGGGCATGCAGTATGCCGAGCGGATGGGCGAAGAGCGGTTCTTCTCGCTGATCAAGTCCTTCGGCTTCGGCGCCAACACGGGCCTGATCACCGGCGCCGAGGTGCCGGGACTCCTCATCCCGCCGAAGCGCTGGGACGGCATGACGATCTCGCGCATGCCCATGGGCCACTCGGTCAGCGTCACGGCGATGCAGATGCACTTCGCGATGTCGGTCATCGCCGCCGACGGCCTCCTGATGCAGCCGCAGCTGGTGCTGCGCGTCGAGGATCCGAAGACCAAGGCTTCCGTCATCAACTACGCCCCGCGTTCCCGCGGTCGCGCCATCACGGCCGCCACGGCCGCGCAGACGGCCTCGCTCCTCCGCGCCGTCTGCGGCAAGGGCGGCACGGCGCCGATCGCCGACATCCCGGGCTACGAGGTCGCCGGCAAGACGGGCACCACGCAGAAGATCATCAACGGCCATTATTCCTCCTCGCATCACGTGGCTTCGTTCGCCGGCTTCTTCCCCGTCGGCGACCCGAAGCTCGCGATCACGGTGATCATCGACGAGCCGCATACCGAAGGCATCGCCTACGGCGGCAAGATCTCGGCGCCGGTCTTCCGCGAGGTCGCGGAGAAGTGCATCCGCTGGCTCGACCTGCCTCCCGTCACCACCGTCCCGCGCGGCCACGTCGCCGATCTCGGCCGATGACGCCCCTGCCCGCGATGACGATGCCCGCCGCCATGGAGCGCCCGACCTTCAACTCCCTGCTGCAAGGCTTCCCGGTCCTCGGCCGCGCCGGCGACGGCTCGGTCCGCATCTCCTCGATCGTCACCGACAGCCGCCGGATCATCCCGGGCTCCCTCTTCTTCGCGCTGCCCGGCCTGCGCGCCAACGGCCACGCCTTCCTCGACGACGCGATCGCGCGCGGCGCCGCCGCCATCATCTCGGGTGAGCCGGTCAGCGGCCTGCCCGCCGTCGCGGCCGCCCATGTCGCCGATCCGCGTCGCGCCCTCGCCGAAATCGCCCGCCGCTTCTACGGCCATCCCGAAGCCGCGCTCCAGCTCGTCGGCGTGACGGGCACCAACGGCAAGACCACGATCTCCACGCTCCTCCGCCATCTGCTGCAGGCCGACGGATCGCAGTGGGGCCTGGTGGGCACGGTACGCTACCATCTCGGCCGCCGTTCGATCCCTTCCTATAAGACGACGCCGGAATCCGCCGACCTCGCCGCCTTCTTCCGCCAGATGGTCGACGCGGGTTGCGCCGGCGCCTGCCTCGAGGTCAGCTCCCACGCGCTCCACCAGGACCGCGTCCACGGCTTCCGCTTCCGCGTCGCGGCGTTCACCAACCTGACCCGCGATCACGTCGACTACCACGGTGACCTCGCTTCCTACCTCGACGCGAAGACGGCCCTCTTCGACGGCCGCAACGGCTCGGTGCCCGACGTCTGCGTCATCAACCTCGACGATCCCGCGGGACGCGTGCTCGCCGAGGCCTGCCGCCGCCGAGGCGCGGTGATCACCTTCGGTCTCGCGGCCGACGCCGACGTGCGCGCGACCGACCTCGCCCTCGATACCGGCGGCGCGGTCTTCACCGTGCGCCACGAAGGCCGGGCCACGATCTTCAAGTCGACGCTGCCCGGCGGGTATAACGTCTCGAACGTCCTCTGCGCGCTCGCGATGGCGGCGGCCCTCGGCCGCGACCCGCTGGCGCTCGCGCCCGCGCTCGCTTCCTTCCCCGGCGTCCCCGGCCGCATGGAACGCGTCGAGGCCGGCCAGCCGTTCCCGGTCTTCGTCGATTACGCCCACACCGACGACGCCCTCCGCAACGCCCTGCGCATGCTGCGCGACATCACCCCGGGCCGCGTGCTCTGCGTCTACGGCTGCGGAGGCGACCGCGACCGCGGCAAGCGTCCCGCGATGACCAAGGCCGTCGCCGACCTCGCCCACCTCGCCTGGGCCACCGCCGACAACCCGCGCAAGGAAAGCCTCGACCGGATCTTCGCCGACATGCGCGAAGGCCTCGGCGCGTTGCCGACCATCGAATTCGTGGCTGATCGCCGCGACGCCATCGGCCGCGCCCTCGCCGCCGCGAAATCCGGCGACTGCGTCGTGATCGCCGGCAAGGGCCATGAGACGACCCAGGAATTCGCCGACACGGTGGTGCCTTTCGACGACCGTCAGGTCGTGCGCGAGATCCTCGAGCTCCGGAGGGGCGCGCAGTCGTGATGCCCACGTTCTCGTCAGCCGACCTCGCCGCCTGGGCCGAAGGCCGCTGGACCGCCGCGCCGCGCGCCGCGGTCACGGGCTTCGGCACGGACACCCGGGCGCTCCGTTCCGGCGACGTCTTCGTGGCCGTGCGCACCGATCGCCGCGACGGCCATGATTTCCTGGGCGCCGCCCGTTCGCAGGGCGCCGCCTGCGCGCTCGTCGCCCGCCCGGTCGCGGACGACCTGCCCCAGCTCGTCGTCGACGATCCGCTCGCCGCGCTACGTCGCGTCGCCGCCCGCTGGCGCGCGCGCTTCCAAGGCCAGGTCATCGGCGTGACCGGCAGCGTCGGCAAGACTTCCACCAAGGAGCTGCTCGCCGCGCTCCTCGGCGCCGAGGCCTTCGTCACCGAAGCCAATCTCAACAACCTGATCGGCGTGCCGCTCATGCTGCTGCGCGTCGAGCCTACGCGGCATCGTTTCGCCGTCATCGAGGCCGGCATGAGCGTCCCGGGCGAACTCGGCGTCTCCGCCGCCGTCATCCGTCCCGATGTCGCGATCGTGACCAACGTCGCCCCGGTCCATCTCGAAGGCGTCGGTTCGCTCGCCGGTATCGCCCGCGAGAAGGCCACGCTCGTCGCCGCGCTCGCCCCCGGCGGCCGCGCCGTCATCCCGGCCGCGCTCCTGGCCTGGCCCGAGTTCGCCGCCCATGCCGCCCGCTGCGTCGCCGTGCAGTTCGAGGGTGAAGCCGCCCCGGCCGTCGCCCCGGCCCGTCTCGTCCGCGCCTCCTTCGTCACCGACGCGCGCGGCCTGCGTTCCCTCGTCCTCGACGGCGAAGCCTTTCCGCTCGCCCCGATCTCCGACGGGCTGGCCCGCAACGCGGCGCTCGCGCTCGTCGCCGCCCTCGCGGTCGGCCGGCCGGCCGAAGCCCTCGCCGCCGCGCTATCGCGCTGGATGCCGCCCGCCGGTCGCGGCAGCGTGCACGTCGAAGGCGACCGCACCTTCTACGTCGACTGCTATAACTCCAGCCCGGCCTCGCTCCTGGATTCGGCCCGCGCGTTCGAGCGTCTCAGCCGCGCCTCCGCGGCCCCTCGTCTTTTCCTGCTCGGCGGCATGGCCGAGCTCGGTCCCACCTCCGCGCAACTCCACCGCGACTGCGGCGCGCAGCTGCCTCTCCGCTCCGGCGACCATGTGGTCGTCTTCGGCGGCGAGTCGGCCGCGCTGCTGCAGGGAGTTGCGCTCCCGGGGGTGGAGCTTTCCGTCGCGGCTTCCGTCGAGGACGCCGCCGCCCGCGTCGCCGCGCACCGCGGCTTCGTCTTCCTGAAGGGCAGCCGTTCCTTCGCCCTCGAGCGTTGCCTGCCCGAACCCCTGCGCGCCGCGCTCTCTTTCCACTAGGATGCTTTACCGTCTCAGCGAACTCGTCCACACCTGGGGACCTTTCCGACTCTTCGAATACATCTCCGTCCGCGCGATCATGGCCGGCGTGACGGCGTTGCTGCTGGGCATGTTCTTCTCCGGCCGCCTCATCGCCGTGCTCGCGCGCCTGCGCCAGCCGGAGCGTTCGGCCAAGCTCATGGGTGAGCTCGCCAAGGAAGGCGGCAAGGTCCCGACCATGGGCGGGCTCATCATCGCCGTGGCGATGATCCCGTCGGTGCTCCTCTGGGCCCGTCTCAACGTCCTCGTGCTCGCGGCTCTCTGGTGCCTGATCGGCATGGGCCTGGTGGGTCTATACGACGACTGGCTGAAGGTCCGGCATGGCAGCTCCGACGGCATCTCGGCGCGCATGAAGCTGGCGGGGCAGGGCCTCGTCGCGCTGATCGCCTTCGGTATCGTGCTCCTCGACCCGGCCTATCGCGAAAGCCTCTGCGAGGTCTGGCTCCCCATCCTCAACGGACCGCTCTGGTCAGCGAAGTCCCTCGGCTGGCCTTTCCTCGCGTGCCTCGGCGTCGCCGGCGTGTTCTTCGTGCTGGTCTGCGTGGGCTGTTCCAACGCGGTCAACCTCACCGACGGCCTCGACGGGCTCGCGATCGGCTGCGTGCTCATCACCACCATGATCCTCGGCGCGGTCGCCTATCTCGCCGGCCACCATGAGTTCGCCACCTACCTTCGCATCAGCTACGTCCCCGGCGCGGGCGAACTGGCGGTGTTCTGCTCGGCCCTCGTCGGCGGCAGCCTCGTCTTCCTCTGGCACAACGCGGCCCCGGCGGAGATCTACATGGGCGACGTCGGCGCGCTCGGGCTCGGCGGCGGACTCGGCGCCGTGGCCTGCCTGATGCACCAGCCGTTCCTGCTCGCGATCGTCGGCGGCGTCTTCGTCGTCGAAGCGGTCTCGGTCATGCTGCAGGTGGCCTACTTCAAGCGGACGGGCGGCCAGCGCCTGTTCCTGATGACGCCCATCCATCACCATTTCCAGAAGAAGGGCTGGCCCGCGACGAAGGTCGTGGCGCGCTTCTGGATCCTCTCCCTTCTGTGCGGCCTCCTCGGCCTGCTCTCCCTGAAGCTCCGATGAGCGAGTTCCCCGAATCCCTCCGACGCCGGCTCACCCGGCCCGCCGCCGTCTTCGGCGAGGGCGTGAGCGGGCGTTCCGTCGCGGAATCCCTCGCCACCGCCGGCTTCGCTTCGGTCATCTATGACGAACGCGGGGAGAACCGGCAGTTCGGTCCCGAGGAGGCCGCACGTCACGATCTCCTGGTCTACAGTCCGGGCTTCGCGCAGTCGCACCCGTGGATCCTCGCCGCGCGCCGCGCCGGCCTGCATTGCCTGACCGAGCTCGACTTCGGCGCGCTGCTCTGGACCGGCCCGGCGATCGCCATCACCGGCACCAACGGCAAGACGACCATCACCGAGTTCCTCTCGTTCGCCTTCAAGCGTTCCGGGCTCGACGCCATCGCCTGCGGCAACGTCGGCCTCCCGCTCACGTCGCTCCACCGCACGGTCTCGAACGGTTCGTTCGTCGCCATCGTGGAGGTGAGCTCCTTCCAGGCCGAAGACCTCCGCCACTTCACGCCCGAGGCGGTGCTCTGGACCAATTTCGACGAGGACCATCTCGACCGTCACGGCGACCTGGAGAGTTACTTCCGCGCTAAGTTCAGGCTCATCGAGCGCATGATGCCCGGCGGCATCCTCGTCGTCGGCGAATCCGTCGTGGCCGCCGCCCGGGCGTTCGGCATCGAGCTGCCCGCCGAGGCGCTCGTCGCCACGCGCGCCGAGGTCGCCGACACGGTGCCCGCGGGATCGGTCTTCGATTCCTGGCCGCAGCGCGAGAACTGGGCCATCCTCTGCAAGTACTGGCAGGCGCGCGGGATCCCGATGCGCCATCTCGAGGAGGCGGCCCGCCTCTTCCGCGTCCCGCCGCACCGCCTCCGCAAGGTCGCCGAGAACAAGGGCGTCGAATTCTGGAACGACTCGAAGGGCACGAATTTCCACGCGGTCCAGGCCGCGCTCTCGCAGTTCAGCATCCCGGTCCGCTGGATCGGGGGAGGGAAGTGGAAGGGCGGAGACCTCGCCCGTTTCGTCCGCAACATCGCTCCGCTGGTGGATTCCGCCTACCTCATCGGCGAGACCGCCGACGAGCTGAAGCGCCACTTCGACGAAGTCGGCAAGACCGCCCGTTGCTATCCGTCGCTCCAGGACGCCGTCGTCGCGGCCGCCAAGGACGCGCAGGGGCCCGCCGCCATCCTGCTGAGCCCCGGCTTCTCGAGCTTCGACCAGTTCCGTGGCTACGCCGAGCGCGGCCTCGTGTTCGAACGCGCGGCCACCGCCCTCGCCAACCGCGTCTGATCTTTCCAACCAAAACACCCACCCAAACAAACAAGACCACCACCATGCGTCCCATCATCACCGTCACTGCCGTCGTGCTCGTGCACCTCTGCGTCATCGCCGTCCTCGTCGGCGTCAACGGCTGCCGAAGCACCAGCGGCTTCGAACAGCCCGGCGACCTCGCCGCCTTCTCGGGCGGTGCCCGCGCGACCACCCCGGTCGCTTCCGCCGCCGCGCCCCTGCCGGTCGCCGACCGCCTTCCGGCCCCCGTGCCGACGAAGCTCACGCCCGTCGGCGCCGTCGGCCCCGGTGGCAAGCGCACGGTCGCCAAGGGCGAGACCCTCATGAGCATCGCCGACAGCGAGAAGGTCTCCCGCGCCGACCTCGCCAAGGCCAACAAGCTCAGCCTCAACGCCGACCTCAAGCCCGGCCAGGTCCTGACGATTCCGGCCGCCTCCAAGGCCCCGACGAAGGCTGGCACGAAGGCCGGTACGAAGTCCGCTGCGACCGCCGCCAAGCCCGCGACCACGACCGCCGCTCCGGCCGCGCCTGCTCCGACCTTCACCCCGCTCAAGCTCGTCCCGCTCACCGGAGCCAAGCCGGCCGACGCCGCTCCGGCTCCGGCCGACAAGAAGTAAGCTGAGCTTCGCGCCGCGCCATGGTCATCAAGGAGAAGCAGGAAGGTCCGGGAGCCCTGGGTGGGTACTCCTGGGGCATCCTGCTGCTCGCCTTGTCCCTGGCGCTGTTCGGGCTGGTGGTGCAGTACAGCGCCGGCATCTCGCTTTCGTCGAGCAACCGCACCGCGGCGTTCTATCGCCAGCTGGCCTACGTGCCGATCGCGATCGTGGCCGGCTACGTGTTCTTCCGGATCGACCTCGAGAAGGCGCGTGTGTGGCGCTGGTACATCCTCGGCGGCGCCTGCGTCGCGATGCTCCTCGCGCGCATCCCGCACATCGGCGTCTCGGTGAACGGTTCGTGGCGCTGGATCGATTTCGGTTTCTTCCGCCTGCAGGCCTCGGACCTCGGCAAGCTCGCCCTGGTGGTCGTGCTTTCCGACGTCCTCGCCCGCATGCAGCGGCACACGTTGCCCAACAAGTTCACGATCTATCGGCTCAGCGCGCGTGAGCCTTACCTCTTCACCCCGCTCGGTTGGATCGACTGCCGCGAAGGCTTCGTGAAGCCGGTGGCGGTGCTGGTGACCATCGCGGGCTTCATCGCGCTCGGTCCCGACCTCGGTACGATCATCCTCTGCTGCGCGGTGGGCGGCACGATGATGCTGGTCTCGGGCGTGCGCTGGGCCTACGTCGTCCCGACCTTCCTCATTGGGCTCAGCGGCTTCACCGTCCTCATCCTTAACTGGCCCAACCGTCTCCGCCGCTTCACGTCGTTCCTCGAGCCGTGGGAGAAACGCGGCGACGAGGCTTACCAGCTCTTCGAGGGCATGGTCGCCTTCGGCGTCGGCGGCCTCACCGGCAAGGGCGCGGCCAACGGCATCCAGGGGCGCGCCTACCTGCCGGAAGCGCACACGGACTTCGTGTTCTCGGTGATCGGCGAGGAATACGGCCTCGTGGCGACGACGATCGTGGCCGCGGTCTATCTCGGCATCTTCTGGTGCGCCTACCGCGCGATGCGCTATTCGGCGGACCTCTACCGCTTCAACGTCTGCCTCGGCGCCACGCTCTTCCTCGTCCTCCAGGCGCTCATCAACATGGGCGTGGTGACGGGCCTGCTGCCGACCAAGGGCATCTCGCTCCCGTTCATCAGCTATGGCGGCACCAATCTCGTGATCATGGGCTGCATGGTCGGGCTCGTCCTCAATTGCATCCGCGCGTCGGCCCAACCCGCCTTCGTGGCCAAGGAGGCTCGCGCATGAGCCGCGTGCTGCTCGCGTGCGGCGGCACCGGCGGGCATCTCGCCCCGGGCATCGCCCTCGCCCAGCGGCTCACGGAGGATGGTCACGAATGCCTGCTGATCGTCAGCAGCAAGGCCGTCGACGCGCGCATGACGTCCAACTACCCGCGCCTCAGCTTCGTGCCGGGCAAGGGCCGCGGTTTCGGTCCCGGGCTGGTCGCGAAGTTGCTTTTCTTCCCGGCGTTGCTCGGCGCGGTCTGGTCTTCGTGGCGTCTGCTCCGCCGTTTCCGGCCCGACGCGCTGGTGTGCTTCGGCGGCTTCATGAGCCTCGGTCCCGCGCTCGCGTGCCGTCTTGCCGGCGTCCCGGTGCTGGTGCATGAGGCGAACCGCAAGCCCGGCAAGGCGGTCCGGCTCATCGCCCGTTTCGCCGACTCGGTGCATCTTCCCGCCGGCGTGCGCCTTCCGGGCCTCGACGCGGAGCGTCAGCATGATTCCGGCTATCCGGTGCGGGCCGAGATCCGTCCGCAGGCCCGTGACGCCGCGCGTCGCGCGCTCGGCCTGCCTCCGACGGGTCGCCTCTTGCTGGTCACGGGCGGCAGCCAGGGCGCCTCGTCCCTCAACCGCTGGGTGGAGGACAACCTCGAGGAGTTCGCGATCCGCGGCGTCCACGTGCTCTGCCTCACCGGCCCGGGCGGCCGCGAGGACGAGGTGCGCGCCCCGCAGTCGTCGGTGAAGTTCGTCCCGTTCTGCCACCAGATGGCGATGGCCTATTCCGCGGCCGACCTCGCGGTCACGCGCGCCGGCGCGGGCACGCTCGCCGAACTCGCCACCTGCCGCACGCCGGCGGTACTCGTCCCTTATCCGCGCGCTGCCGACGACCATCAGACGGCCAACGCCCGCCAGAGCGAACAGGCCGGCGCGGCGATCCTGCTCGCCGAGTCCGACCTGGCGCGCCTTTCGACCGTCGTGTTCGAACGGCTCGCCGACGTCGCCGCGTTGGCCGTGATGCGTGACGCGCTCGCCTTGGCCGACGCCGCCAACCGCTGGGAAGAACTCGCCCGGGAAACCCTCGCGCTCGCCGGCCGCCGCCGGCCCGCCGCCGCATGAGCGCCTCCGCCTGGATGCTCGGCGCCTGCGGCATGGGCGTCGGTCCGCTCGCCATCTACCTGAAAGGGGAGGGCTGGGACGTCTCGGGCTGGGATGATTCGACGGGTAGCCCGATGGAACTGCAGCTCGCCAACGCCGACATCCCGCTGCTGCGCGATCCGTGGGCCGCGGGTCGCCATCCTGCCGTCGTCGGCCGTTCCAGCGCGGTGAAGCCCGGCCACGCCGCGCTCACGCTCGCCGGGCGCCATGAGGTCCGCACGTTGCGCCGCGGCGAACTCCTCGCGGAAGCCGTCGCGAAGCGTCGTTTCGTCGCCGTCTGCGGCAGCCACGGCAAGACGACCACCTGCGGCCTGCTCGTCGCCGCGCTCGCCAGCGCCGAGGCCGATTTCGGTTACGTGCTCGGCGGTCTCTTCCGCGACCCCTCCTTCCCGCCCGCCCGCGCCTCCGCCTCTTCTCCCTGGGTCGTGGCCGAGGTCGACGAGAGCGACGGCACGATCGGCGCCTTCTCGCCCGATGTCACCGTCGCGGTGAACCTCGACTGGGACCATCCCGACTATTACCGCGACGAAGCCGCGCTCGAAGGCGTCTTCCGTGCGCTGTTCGAACGCACCCGCACCGCCGTCGTGATCCCCGTCGGCAACGAACGCCTCGAGCGGCTCGTCGCCGGACTCAAGGTCCCGGTGATCCGCGTCGGCGAGGGCGGCGATTATTCCTTCCGTCTCGTGCAGGGCGGGCATTCCTCCTCGGTGATCTCGCTCGGCGGACGTTTCCCGGAGGGCCAGTTCAACCTGCCTGTCGCGGGCACGTTCAACCGTTCGAATGCCTCGCTGGCGCTCGCGGTCACGCATTTCATCACCGGCGGGCTTGTCGCCGAGCCGCTCGCCCGCTGGCGCGGCATCCGGCGCCGCCAGGACGTGCTCTTCGAACGCACGGGGCTCCGCGTGCTCGCCGACTACGCGCACCATCCGACGGAGATCGCCGCCTTGCTCAAATGGGTCCGCGAGACGCACGCCGGCCGCCTCATCGTCGTCTTCCAGCCGCATCGTCACACGCGCACGCGCCAGTACTCGCGCGAATTCCGCGACGCCCTCGCGGTCGCCGACCATGCGTTGGTCCTGCCTGTCTATTCCGCGGGCGAAGCCGCGGTCGAAGGAGGTGGTTCCGACGCGATCGTGGCCGGTTCGTCGCATCGCCTCGTCGAGGATCGCCGCGCGCTGCCGACCTTGCTCGACGGCCTCGCCCAGGGCGCCGACACGGTCGTCGCCTTCGTGGGCGCGGGTGACATCGAGCGCGACGCCGAAGCCTACGCGAAGGTGCTCCGCCGCCGCGGCGACGACATCCTTTCGCTCGACCTGCCGGACCTCGTCTCCGGCCGGCTTTCCGCGGATTGCGTCCTGCGCGCCAACGAGCCGCTCGCCCGCCGCACCACGCTCGGACTCGGCGGCGCCGCCCGCTGGTACGCCGAGCCGGCGGCCGTCGACGACATCGTCACGTTGCTCCGCGCCGCCGCGGAGCTCGACCTGCGCTGGTTCGCCCTCGGACGCGGTTCCAACCTCCTCGTGCCCGACGAAGGCTACGACGGCCTCATCCTGCATCTCGACGCGGCCCATTGGGGCGCCGTCACCGACCTCGGCGAAGGCCGTCTGCGCGTCGGCGGCGGCACGCGACTCAAGGAGCTCTGCGGTTTCGCCGCCCGCGAAGGCTGGAAGGGTTTCGAATTCCTCGAAGGCATTCCCGGCACGGTCGGCGGCTCGCTGCGCATGAACGCCGGCGCGATGGGCGGCTGGATCTTCGACGTCGTGGAGTCGATCGAGTGGCTGACGCCGCAGGGCAGGGTGCGCGCCGCGCGCCGCGACAGCTTCGACGCCCTTTATCGCGACTGCCCGCAGCTGCACGGCTCCGTGGTCCTCTCGGCCGTGCTCCGCGCGGCCGGCCGCGACGAGCCCGCCGCCATCCGCGCGCGGATGGACGACATGGCCGCGCAACGCCGCGCCTCCCAGCCCCGCGAAGCCAGCGCCGGCTGCGTGTTCAAGAATCCCGAAGGCGACAAGGCCGGCCGCCTCATCGACGTCAGCGGGCTCAAGGGCCGCGCCGTCGGTCCGGTCTCCGTCTCGCCGACGCACGCCAACTTCCTCGTGAACGCCGGCGACGCCAAGGCCGCCGACTTCATCGAACTCATGCGCGCCGTCCGCGCCGAGGTGAAGTCGCGCCAAGGCGTCGAGCTCCAGCCGGAGATCGTCGCCCTCGGCCGCGAATGGAAGGAACTGCTATGACCTTCGTCCCTGAAATCGTCGTCCTCTGCGGCGGCCTCTCCTCCGAACGCGAGGTCTCGCTGCGCTCCGGCAAGGCCGTGGCGTCGGCGCTCCCGGGTTCGCGTCTCGTCGAGCTCGAGGCCGACGTCCTGCCCGGCTGGCTCGACGGCGCCAAGCATGTCGTCCTGCCCGTCCTGCATGGAGGCTGGGGCGAGGATGGCCGCGCCCAGGCCGAGATGGAAGCCCGCGGCATCGCCTTCGCCGGCTGTTCCTCCTCCGCCAACCGCCTCTGCATGGACAAGGTCGCGACCAAGCGCGCCATGCGCGGTGCCGATGTCCCCGCCATCCCGGAGGTCGCCTTCGCGGGCGCCGCCAAGCCCGCCGCCGCCGCGCTCGTGGCCGCCTTGGGCGAGCAGGTCGTCATCAAGCCTTCGGACCAGGGCAGCAGCGTCGGCCTCTACATGCTGGAAGGGCAGGCCGCCGTGGCCAAGGCCCTGGCCGAGATCCCCGCTTCCGGCCAATGGATGGCCGAACGCCGCCTCCGCGGCCGCGAGATGTCCATCGGTCTCCTGGACGGCCAGCCCATGGGTCTCGTCGAGATCGTCCCTCTGGCCGGCGTGTACGATTATAAGACCAAATACACCAAGGGCGCCTCGGAGTACCGCTTCCCGGCGCCCGTGGGCCCGGAAGCGACCGCCGCCATCGGTGCGGCGGCCGCCCGGCTCTTCGCCGCCTGCGGCTGCCGGGACTTCGCCCGCGCGGATGTCTTCCTTGAGCCTGACGGAAGGTTCTATTTCCTCGAGATCAACACGATGCCCGGCATGACCGAAACCAGCCTGATGCCCAAGAGCGCTTCCTGCGTCGGCCTCGACTTCCCCGCCCTCGTCCGCCGCATGGCCGCTCCGGCCCTTGCGCGCGCCGCCCAACCCGTCCGCCGCTGAACATGGGCCTCTTCGACAACCTCTTCCGCAAACGCCGCGACGCCTTCATGGGTCCGGCCGACCGCGATTGGCGCGCGCTCGTCCCGCAGGACGTCAACCGTGTCCCCGAGGGCGAAATCGGCCGCAAGCGCGCCGTGCGCTCGAAGCTGCCCACCGTCCTCGCGGTGATCTTCTTCGCCGCCGTCGTCGGCGTGCTCTGGTGGGCCGTCGACGAATCCGCCACCTCCGCCCCCGCGGGCGGAGCGCTCCGTTTCAAGACCGACGGTTTCCTGCCCGCCGACTTCGTGAAGAAGATCGTCGCCAACGGCCCCGATGGTTTCGGGCGCGATGTGCGCGTCATCAAGGCCGACCTCGAGTCGGACAACCAGGTCGTCGCCGCCGACGTCCGCCGCCGTAACGACGGCTCGCTCGAGATCTCGCTGCGCGAGCGCCTCGCGGTGGCCAGGATCACGACCCAGTCCGGCAAGAGCGCGCCGATCCAGGTCCGCCTCGTGGCCTCCGACGGACAGACCTTCGCCGGCACGGGCTACCCCGAGCAGGCCGTCCGCAGCCTGCCCGAGATCCAGGACTACCGCGCCACCGGCAGCGACGACAAGATGCTGATCGAAGGCGTCGAGATCGCCGCCCCGTTCCTGCTCGTCGTCCGCACGCAGTATCCGAACCTCTACAAGCAGTGGTCGGCGGTCTCGCTCCGCGACTGCTTCGGCGCGCAGGAGGATTCGCCGGGCTCCAACCTGCGCGTCACCGTGCGTCCCGGCACCCAGCCGATGGACCGGCCCGCGCTCGTCGAGATCGTCTTCTCCACCGCCAACTGGCGCAACGAGCTCGCGTTGCTCGGGCGCATCAACGTCGACGAACTGCTCCGCCGGCCCGGCACGACCGCGCAGGCCTACGTGCTGAAGATGTCGATCCAGAATCGCACGAACGCCTCCTCTCCCGTTCCCGAACCTCGCCTCGTCCCCGCCCCCGCCGCTCCCATCCGATGACCCCCAAGCCCCTTCCTTCCCTCATCGCCGTCATCGACATCGGCACGCACAAGACCGCCAGCCTCCTCGGCCAGATCATCGACGGCAAGGCCCGCATGCTCAGCTTCAGCGAACGCCGCACCGACGGCGTCGTGAAAGGCACCGTCACCGACCTCGAGAAGCTCACGCAGTGCGTCCATGAGGTCGTCAACGACATCGAACGCGGTTCCGGCCGCGCCGTCGACCACGTCTACCTCTCCCTGTCCGGTCCCGCCGCCGAAGGCGAACGCGTGAAGGGCTTCGTCGCCGTGCCCGCGCACGACGGCAAGGTCACCGCCAAGGACGTGGCCGACGCGATCGCCTCGGCCAAGCGCCTCGAACCGCCGTCGGGCCGCGCGACGATCCTCTACATGCGCCAGCCGACGATGCTGGACAACCGTCCGGTCAGCAACCCGGTCGGCATGGCCGGCAAGCGCCTCGAGGTGAACTTCTGGCGCGTGACGATGGAGGAGGGCAACATGCGCATGCGCGTCGGGATGGTGAACGGCATGAGCATCCGCGTCCGCGACTTCATCCTGGCCTCGCACGCCGCGGCCTGCGCCACCGCCAGCGACGCCGACAAGCAGGGCGGGGTGCTGGTGATCGACATGGGCGCCGGCACGACCGACTGGATCCTCTATTACAAGGAGCACATCCTCTGCGCGGGCTCGATCCCCGTGGGCGGCGAGCACCTGACCAACGACCTAAGCGTCGCGCTCCGCATCAGCCGCGAGACGGCCGAGGACCTGAAGCTGCGCTTCGGTTCGGCGATGCACCGCGACACCGACGTCAACCAGACCATCTGGAAGGACGGCGACAAGGGCGTCGGCGACCAGCAGTTCAACCGCGGCACCATCACGCAGGTGCTCTCGCTCCGCTACCAGGAGACGATCGAGTTCGTGCGCAAGGACGTGCTCCGCCGCCTCGAGGCCATCTTCCCCGGCCACGCCGTGAAGCTTGATCAGAACATGATCCCCTCCGGCGTCATCCTGACCGGCGGTTCCGCCAGCCTGGCCGATGCGGCCGAGGCGGTGCAGCTCGTGACCGGTCTCTCCGCCCGCGTGGGCGTCCCGAACTTCGAGAACGAATCCCTCCGCAAGCCCGAGTATGCCGGCGTGGTGGGCCTCATGACCGCCGCGATCACCGACGCTCCGCCGCCCGTGCGGCGCCCGCGCGGTTTCCTCGCCCAGCTCAAGGAGCTCTTCCGCCTCTAAGATGTCGACGCCCGCTTCCATCCTCCTGGTCGGCCTCGGCGGGGCGGGGTGCTCGATGGTCACGCGCCTGTCGGCGCAGCTACCGGCCGAGGTCGCCGTGGCCTTGCTCGACACCGACGCCCGTTCCTTGCCCGCCGGCACCGCGCAGACCCTACAGCTCGGACGCGCGCAGACCCGCGGCATGGGGACGGGCGGCGAAGCCGCGCTGGGGCTCGCTTCCGCGGAGTCCGAAGAAGCCGGCCTCCGTCGGCTGTTCGCCGGCGTGCCGCTCGTGGTGCTTGTCACCGGCCTCGGCGGCGGCACCGGCAGCGGCGCCGCACCGGTGGTCGCCGGCCTCGCGGCCGAGACCGGCGCGACGGTGCTCTCCTTCGCCACGATGCCGTTCTCGCACGAAGGCGAACGTCGCATGCGTCAGGCCAACGACGCCACGGTCAAGCTCGGGCAGAAGTGCCACGGGCTCGTCGTGGTGCATAACGATCTCCTGCTCCAGCAGGTCTCGCCCGACGCTCCGCTCTCCGAGTCGTTCGCCGCGGCGGACAACTGGGTCGGCGGCGCCATCCGCGGACTCGCCTCGGCCTTCGCGCCCGGCGCGCTCATCGCCGTCGATCCCGCCGCGGTCCGCTCGCTCCTTTCCACGCCCGGCTCGCCCACGCTCTTCGCCTATGGCGTCGGCGAGGGCGAAGGCGCCGCGATGAAGGCCGCCCGCGCGGCCTGCGACTGTCCGCTCGCGCACGCGCCCGGCGCGGTCGCCAAGGTCGCCTCGCTCTTCGTCTATGTCGCCGGCGGTCCCGCGATGACCTCGACCGAGGCCTTCGAGGCCGTGGCCGCGGTCCGCACGCGTTTCGGCGGCGAGACTTCCACGGTCCTCTGCGCGCGCATCGAGCCGGCCCTCGGCGACCGCATCGAAGTCTCGGTGCTCGGCGCTTCGCTGCCGGCGCCGAAGGCTCCGGCCAAGCCCAAGAAGGGCGCCAAGGCCGAGGACCCCGCTCAGCCGATCTTCGAGTTCGCGACGGAAGAATCCATGCGCCGCGGCCTGTTCGGCGGCACCCCGATGACCTTCATCGACGGACAGGACGTGGACGTGCCGGCCTATATCCGCAAGGCCGTACGCCTGCCTCCGTCGCCCTGATTTCGCTTCCCGGTTGCGCCTCGCCCGGGTCCTCCTACGTTCGGCCCATGCCTGTGTTCGACGTCGCCGCCCTCCGCAAGGACTTCCCGATCCTGGGACGATCCGTGCGCGGTCGTCCGCTGACCTACCTCGATAACGCGGCCACTTCCCAGAAGCCGGCGGCGGTCATCAAGGCCCTCGAGCGCTACTACTCCGAGCAGAACGCCAACGTGCACCGTGGCGTCCACCTCCTGAGCGAGGAGGCCACCACGGCCTATGAATCCGCCCGCGCCTCGGTCGCGAAATTCCTCGGCCTCAAGGATGCCCGCGGCTGCGTCTTCGTCCGCGGCGCTACCGAAGGCATCAATCTCGTCGCTGAATGCTGGGGGCGCGCGAACCTCCGGGCCGGGGATGAGATCCTGCTCACGCACCTTGAGCACCACGCTAACATCGTACCTTGGCAGGTCATCGCTGAACGCACCGGCGCCAAGGTCGTCGTCACGCCCGTCACGCCGCGCGGCGAGGTCGACCTCGTCGCCTTCAAAGGACTGCTCTCGGCCCGCACCAAGCTCGTCGCCTTCGCCCACGTCTCCAACGCCCTCGGCACGGTCAACCCCGCCGCCGAGATGACGCGTCTCGCCAAGGCCGCCGGCGCCCTCGTGCTCATCGACGGCTGCCAGGCCGCCGCGCACTTCAAGGTCGACGTCCCCGCGCTTGGTTGCGACTTCTACGCCTTCTCCGGCCATAAGACCTTCGGGCCGACCGGCATCGGCGTGCTCTGGGGCCGGCCCGAGCTGCTCGACGCCATGCCGCCTTACCAGTTCGGAGGCGACATGATCCGCAAGGTCGACTTCGCCGGCACCACTTTCCGCGAGGCCCCGGAGCGTTTCGAGGCCGGCACGCCGGACATCTCCGGCGCGATCGCCCTCGGCGTCGCCCTCGAGTATTTCATGCCCATCCAGGCGGCCGCGCATGCGCATGAGCAGACCTTGCTCGCCGCGGCCACCGAGCGCCTCAAGGCCATCAAGGGACTGACCATCGTGGGCGAAGCGCCGGAGAAGGTCGCCGTGATCTCCTTCAACATCGAAGGCGGCCATCCGCACGACATCGGCACGTTGCTCGACGCGGACGGCATCGCCATCCGCACCGGACATCATTGCTGCATGCCCCTCATGAAGCATTACGGACTCAGCGGGACCGCCCGCGCCTCGTTCGCGTTCTACAATACGCTCGAGGAAGTCGACCGCCTGGCCGTCTCGCTCGAGAAGGCGCGGAAGATGATGGCCTGAGGCCGGTCCGGACTCAGTCGAGCAGCTGGCCTTCCTTTAGGAGGATGGCGCGAAGCTTCGCGTAGTCGACGTCCTGGACCGCCAGGCCA
This sequence comes from Opitutia bacterium, assembly GCA_947456525.1. Lineage (GTDB taxonomy): Bacteria > Verrucomicrobiota > Verrucomicrobiia > Opitutales > UBA953 > UBA953. Next base: position 3,174 of record CANGRI010000011.1, on the reverse strand, counting down.
CCGTCGATGGCGAGGGCCGCCGCGGCGCCGGCGCTCTGGCCGAGGATCATGAAGACGGGCTCCATGCGCATCGAGCCGAAGGCGGGGTGGGTGGAGGAGATGACCGTCGGGACAAGCAGGTTGACGCAGTCGTCCTTCTTCGGGCGTAGGCAGCGGTAGCTGATGCGGTAGGGCTTCGGCACGGCGTAGTCGAACTGGCCTTCGACGCCGACCATGTCGCCTTTCCATTCGCGCTGGACTTCGGTGATCTCCTCGGGTTTGGACGTGCGCAGGTGGGTGATGCGGCCTTCCTTGGCGGTCTTGTAGATGATGCGACGCACCACGTGCGAATCCATGATGAAGCTGCCCAGGCCGACGGAGTCCTCGACCTTCGTCTTGCCGAGGCAGTCGTGCTCCGTGAGGACGTAGTCGCCGCGGAGACGTCGTCCCTCGCGCACGTAGAGCTCGTGCGGCCAGCCGGCGGTCTCGGGGAACTCGCCCTTCGTCAGGCCGAACTGGCTGACCCGGCCGCGCAGTTCGGCCGGGATGCTCGCGTCGTTGGCGAGGAAGTAGAGGTAGCCCTGCTGGTAGTTCACGTGGTCCTGGAAGATCTTTTCGCGTTCCTCGTAGCTGGCTTCGGCCCAGTGCTTGCTGCCATCGACATAGTCGAGCGACACTGGGCCGGCGCTGTTGCAATCGCCTTCGTTCAGCTTCAACGGACCGCGGGAGTACATGAGGTTCCACCAGCCGGAGTCCGGCGCCGCGTTGACGTAGCGCTTCAGCAGTTCGTAGCGCTCGGGGCGGTAGCCTTCCGGCTTCGGCCAGGGCAGGGGGTCCTTCTTCGTGGCGAAGACGCGGAAGCAGAAGGGCTGGTAGCGCTTGTCCGGCTTGCCGTGGTCTTCCGCGGCGTAAGGCTTCGCATCCACGCCTTCGATGACGCCGCTCTTCGGGTCGCCGGGCACCACGTAGGGATCGACCTTCCACTGGAAGTTGTGAGGCGAGGAACCGGCGCCGATCTGGATGCCGTTGAGCTTCTCGCCGAACTCGGCGGCCGGTTCGCGGCCGGCCACGAGGGCGATGCCCGCGCGGGCCATCAGGTCGCCTTCGTAGGTCGTGTCCATGAACACCTTGCCGCGGGCGGCGTTGCCGTTCTCGAAGACCAGCTTCGCGATCCGGCCGCCGTCGCGTTCCACGCGCTCGAGGCGGTGCTCGAAGAAGACCGGGATGCCGAGGTCGGCGAGCATCGTCAGGAAGAGCGTCTCCACCTCGGCCGGGCTCTGGACCTGCTTCTTGAAGAAATCGAGGTAGACCGTCTTCGCCATGCCGCCGATGGCGGTCTTTTTGCCGTAGTCGACATCGCTCAGGCCGGAGGAGGACATCCCACCGACGTGGCGGCGGAAGACGAAGACGCCTACCGACTTGCCCATCTTCTTCGCCTGGCAGGCCGCGGAGACCGCCGCCGGGCTGGCGCCGTAGATCACGACGTCGAACTCGAACGTCTTCGTCGCGGCCTCCTTGGGTATCGGGTAGTAATAGCGCAGTCCGGGGTTCGGCGTGGCGGGCTTGGGCAGTTCCCTTCCGAAGGCGGAGACGGCAAGGGCGGCCAGAGTCAGGAGTCGGAGGGCTGCTTTGATCATCGGGGCGGGTGATGGGTTTGTAGTCGTGGCGTCTCGCTTGAGACAATCGTTTTGGGGAAAGGTGCGCGCCCCCAAACAAAAAGGCCCCGTGAGGGGCCTTCGAAAGGGGGTGCCGGAAGGGCTTACTTCTTGCGAGCCTTGACGGCCGGCGCGGCGGCGCGGGCGGCGCGGACCTTCTCGTTGCCTTCGTTCGGGTCGATGTCCTCGTTGAGGTCGTCGGCCTTGCGGATGGCAGCCAGGGCGGCCTCGATGCTATCGGCGGTCTTGGCGCGATTGTTGGACTTGAGGGCGTTGACGGCGTCCTGCACGAGGGCGATGGCGGACTTCTCCTGCTTGATGATCTCGTCGTGGTCTTCCTTCACGTGGCGCGGACGGGAGGAGGTCGGCTTGCGGGGGCCGGCGCTGCCGCGGGGACCCTTGGGCTCGCGCGGATGGATTTCCTGTTCTTCCATGTCCTCGGCGACGGAGAGGTCCTTGATGGCTTCGTTGAGGTCCTTCACCGACGGTGCGGCTTGGGAGGCTTCGAGCAGCTTGATGGCCTGGTCGAGGAGTGTGTCTTCCTGCTCGTCCCACTCGTCGACGACGCCGTAGTCGCCACCGGGGCCGGACGGGCCGGGGCCGGTGGGGCCGGACGAGAGGAGGTGGGAGGTCGGGTCGGCGGAGGAGACCGCGAAGGCAGGGACGGAAAGGCCGAGGGCGAGCAGCGCCAGGGTGAGCTTGGGGTTCATAGGAATAATATAGGATGGGCCTTCGGGGTGGTCAATCCGCGTTCGCAGCGACCCGCCTAGGGAGCTTGCCTCAGGTTGTCTCGGGTTCGGCCGAGGCCATCGACCGACGCAGGATGTCGAGGATTCCTTGGATTTCCCAGTTCCGGGCCGCCCCCGGGAGGCCGATCAGGGCCCGGGCTTCATGGATGTCGTCCGGGTGATGACCCGGCGGCCAATCGAGCCAGCTGCGGTCGAGCGTATGCCGAGGGTCCTGAAGCAGCGGCAGCAACGCGTTGACGCATAAGGTGTCGGCCCGTCCGTCGGAGAGCAGGCACGCGAAGACGTCGTCGATCAGTCTCCTTCGCGCGGAGACCAGCGGCGAAGAGGGCAGGGCGAGCGCCCACGCGCGGAGCTGCGCACGCCAATCGGGCCTTCGCCGATAGAGCTCCAGGTATTGGGCGAGGCGACGATGAGGATGGCCGGCGGGGCGAAGGCCGCGGAGGCGCCATCGCCCGCACTTCTCCATGTAGAGCGCATCGATCCCCAGGATGAGCATCTGTTCCGGAGAATGGCTGCGGGCGAGTTCGGACATCGGGGCGCGGTTTCCGCCGAGGCCGAGCGATTCCACGAAGAGCTCGTGGCAGGCGGCATCCCAGCCGACTTCCTTGATGCGGGCGCGGGCGTGCTTCGTCTTGTTGCGGAAGCGTTCGAGGGCCCGGCGCTTCAGGCCCAGCGAAAGGTTCGGTTCCGCCGCCAGCACGCGCTTGGCGACTTCGCCCGAGCGTCCGCGCAGTTCGAGCAGCGCGTCTTCTTCGGCGAGGTCTTCGAGGTCGCGGGGGAGGTAGGGCAGG
>CANGRI010000010.1 GCA_947456525.1 Opitutia bacterium | reverse complement strand
GGGAGTCGGCATCTCGGCCATCAGCCGCGGGAACCCGGAGCCGGCTGCCGAAGGCTGAACGGCTGACACCCGAAGGGCTGATTCCCCGGTGGCCGACACCCGTCACCTGAAACGGTCTTTACGATACAGCACTGTCGTTTCGCGGTCCCGACCCTACCCATTACATCTCTTGTCAACTTGCCAACTTTTCAACCGGTCAACTAACGACGTATTTCCTCTGGCCAACCGGCCAACTGATCAACGGGTCAACTAACTCAGCGCCGACTCCATCACCCGCGCGATCTTCGCGGCGGCGGTGCCATCGCCATAAGGATTACGGAGCTGGGAACGGCGGGCGTATTCGGCCGGATCGGAAAGGAGACGAGACGCGGCGGCGACGATACGGGCTGGGTCGGTGCCGACGAGTTCGCTCGTGCCGGCCGCGAGGCCTTCGGGGCGTTCGGTATTGTCGCGCATGACGAGCACGGGCTTGCCGAGCGAAGGGGCTTCTTCCTGCACGCCGCCGGAATCGGTCAGGACGAAGGACGAACGATCCATGAGCCAGACGAAATCCTCATAGGCGGCCGGGGCGGCGAGCGCGATGCGCGGGTGGCCGCCCAGTAGACGGCGCACCGGCTCCTGGACCTGCGGGTTGAGGTGCACCGGATAGACGACGCCGAGATCGGGATGGGCGTCGACCAGCTGACGGATGCCGCGGCAAAGATTCTCGAAGCCGGGGCCGAAGGATTCGCGGCGATGGCCGGTGACGAGGATCCAGCGCGACGTCGGGGTGGCGAGGTGGCTGGCGACGAACGTCGGGGCGATGCCGAGGCGGGCGCCGACGGCAGCGGCTTCCAATGCGCCGATGCGGGCACGGGTCGCGAGCAAGGCGTCGATCACGGTGTTGCCGGTGACATGGCAATGCACGGCGGAGATGCCCTCGCGCAGCAGATTGGCCTTCGCCTGTTCGGTCGGACAGAAATGCCAGCGGGCGAGCGTCGACGTCACGCGACGGTTCATCTCCTCAGGGAACGGCGACCGAAGGTCGTCGGTTCGCAGGCCGGCTTCGACATGTCCGACAGGAATGCCGGCGTAGAAGGCCGCCATCGAGGCGCCGAGGACGGTGGTGGTGTCGCCCTGCACGAGGACCGCGGCGGGCTTCGCTTCGGCGAGCCAGGCGGAGACGCCGGCCAGCACGCGGCCCGTGAGCTCGGGCAACGACTGGCCGGGCTGCATGAGCCCGAGATCGAGATCCGGCTTGAGACCGAACGAGGCGAGCGCCTGGTCGAGGAGTTCGCGATGCTGGCCGGTCGAGACCAGGAGCGGACGCACCTTGCCCGCCCGACGCAGCTCGGCGAACACCGGCGCGAGCTTGATGCACTCGGGGCGAGTTCCGACGATGAGGGCGAGGGAGGGCATTTTTAGTTCAGGGGAAAGCTGGCACGGGGGCACGAGGACAAGGGGAGAGACCGAGTTGATCAGTTGATCGGTTGGCCAGTTGGCCGGAGGGCCGGACTAAGGACAGTGCAAAGGTGATGCGAGGGAGTCGCAGGGGAAAAGCTGGCACGTGGGCCAGTGGACAAGGGAGACCGAACACTGACTCAAAGGGGAACCGGATGATTGGCTAGGGTGCCTTGGGTAGGGCAGGCTCTCCGAGCCAGCCTAACGGACGGCTCGGAGAGCCGTCCCTACCTTAGATGCAACTATGTCGTGACGCGGTCCCGACCCTACCCATTACATCCGCGGGAACCTGGAGCCGGCTGCCAAGGCCGAATGGCTGACACCCGAAAGACCGATGCCCTGGTGGCCGTCACCCGTCACCCGAGAGAATGATGACCGAAGCAAACCTCCCGGTTCCCGGTCTCTCTTTGAGTGAATGTTATCCTGCCACCTTACACCCGAAAATTTGTGAGGCTAGATGCCGCTATGTCGTGACGCGGTCCCGACCCTACCCATTGCACCCCTTGCCAACTGGCCAACTGGTTAACTTGCGCGCGAGTGCTCACTCGAGCGAATACTCTTCCCCGTCCACGAAGAAACTGTCGGTTTCGAGACGGAGAGAGCAGCCGACGGCGGTGACGAAAGTGACCTTGTCGCCGGTCGCGGTGATGCGGCGGCACCAAGCGGGATCTTTGGACCCATAACGGGAAGCATGCCACCCTTCCCCGCCGTCGGGCAGCGCGGTGACGACGTCTTCGGTCGATGGCGCGGAGCAGGCGACGGTCAGCTGCTCGAGGCCGGCGCGCTTACGGCCGTGCCAGCGAAGCGTGCATTTCCCAGATTGCTTCAGCAGGCCGGTCACGCGGTCGACCACCACAAAGCCTTGCGCGACCTTCATGACGCGCCGGCTGACCTTGTAGCCAGAAAACCCGTTGTGCGCGGCGCTGATCTCATCCGAAGACCGGCGGAGGGAGCACGTCGTCCAGGGCAGCCAGAGGAAGCGGCGGACGCGGCGCATGCTATCCTGGTCGCCGACGGTGACGACGTTGTGGAAACGGGAGCCAGCGAGGCCGTCCCAGCCGCCGGGGGCGTTGTAGGAATAGCTGCCGGGGTCTTCGGCGATCCATTCGTCGTCCCAGCGGAGCGAGACATGCAGCTGGTCCGCGTGGGACGGCCGCGAGCGGAAGACGGTGGGAGCTCGGAAGAACAACGTGCCGCGCGCATGACGAAGTTCGGCGACGCCGGCGTCGCGGTAATCGGCGGCGGACCGGATCGCCGGCGCGGCGCTGGCGGCGAGCGGCCCGAGCAGGAGCAACGCGGCCTCGTCCCAAGGGCCGGAGGGGAGGCGCTCACCCTTGAAAAACGCGAGCGCCATGCCGACGGCGGGACGGAAGTCCTCGAAAGGACAGCCGCTCAACGGGAAGAGGTCGGCGCCGTCGTCGGCACCATAGCGCGGCACCGTGCCGTCTGCTTCCATCAGCGACGCGAGGAAGTCCGTGGCCAAGGCGGCCTTGCGGCGAACGGGCGCCGGGAGCGTCGAGCCGGCGGCCCGACAGACGAGTTCCGCCCAGACGAGCAGCTGCAGGAGGAGACGGTGGTAATTCGTCGAGTGCTGGCTGAATCCGCCGTCAGGTCCGATCAAGGCGTCGACCTGCTGCCAGAGGGCGCTACGACCGCGACGACGCCAATCGGCGGCGCCCGGCAAGGTCGGCCAGAACACGCCGGCGGTCATCAGCCCGATGGCTTCGGCGACGCCATGGTTGTTCTGCTGGGAAAGCGCGTAATGGAAATGACCCGTGATACGCTCCGCCGTGGCTTCGGCGACGCGCGAGGCGAGGACGAGGCGCGCGTCCGTCGTGGACGGATGATGGCGGAAGGCCTGAAGGCCGAAGGTGAGGGCAATCAGCCGGAACGAGGCTTCCTGTCCGCACATCCACTGCGGGCCGCGGTTCGGCGGGTTCTGTTTCTTCCAGTCCTCGACCGTGGTCCAGAAACGTTCGACGTGGCGGGCGTCGCCATCGATGACCCAGGCCCGGACGAGAGGATAGACCCAGGCGAAGCGGGAGAGCTCCCAGACGCCCTTGATGTCCTCGACGCCGGCATCCGAGCAGTGCGACCAATGAGGCGAAGGATCGACCGAGCCGCCCGTGAGGACGTTCTGCGTCCAACGCGGCGGACGGCCGACTTCGATGAGGGGTCCGGAGAAGACGCGGGCGAAGCCGCGGCCGAAGGCATCGGATTCGGCGACCGGCGAATGCCCGCACGCCACGGCCCAGCCTTCGAGCTGGCGCGACAGATCGGCGCGAGACAACCGACCCAGGGGAAGATACGGCGCGCGCGTCCGCCACGTCGCGGCGGCTTCTTCCGTCAACCCGTACGCCGACCATGGCTGCCGCGGCATGCGATATTCCAGCAGACCTAGGCGCCGTTCCACGGACCAGAGCAGGCGCTTGGCCAGCCAGGTCGGACCGAGGTGATGGAGGAGAGGAAGGAGCACCTGAAGCCTGAAGATCTGAATGGATTAAAGACCTAGTTGATCAGTTGAACGGAGGAGATCACTAGCTGGCCGGTTGACAAGTTGACCAGTGGACATGGGAGACAGAGGTTTAACTCTAAGGGGAACCGGAGATCGGATGATTGGCGGGGGTGTCTTGAGGTAGGGCGGGCTCTCCGAGCCCGCCGAGCGGACGGTTCGGGGAACCGTCCCTACCTAAGATACAACTATGTCGTGACGCGGTCCCGACCCTACCCATTGCAGCCGCGGGAACCCGGAGCCGGCGGCCGAGAGCTGAACGGCTGACGCCCGAAGGGCTGATGCCCCGGTGGCCGACACCCGTCACCTGAAAGAAAATGCCCCAAGCTAACATTCCGGTTTCCGGTCTCCCCTTGAGCGAGCGGATGCGATGTCATTGCATCCCTACCCATTGCATCCCTTGTCAACTTGCCAACTTGTCAACTGATCAACTCACGCGTCGGGCCTTCAGGCCCGGACCATCCCTCTCGTGTCGATCAGCTTCTTGCCGGCAATCTGCGCAAGCGTGAGGCCGGCGAAGGAGCGATGGTCGACGAGCAGCACGACGACGGAGGCGCGGGCAAGCGCATCGGCAAGCGGGACGAGTTCCGCCCTGCCCTGCAGAGCTTCGGGCAAGGTGGTCACGTGCGGCTCCACAGCGAGCACCTTCAGTCCTGCGGCGGCGAGGTGCGCGGCGATCTCGACCGCGGGCGATTCGCGGAGGTCGTCGACGTTCGCCTTGAAGGCGAGACCGAGGCAGGCGACGACGGCGCCCGGTCCGGCGGCGGCGCGGACCTGGGCGACGACATGGGGCGGCTTCGAGTCGTTGACCTCGCGGGCCGTGCGGAGGAGGCGCGCTTCGGCCGGAGCGGCGTCGACGATGAACCAAGGGTCGACCGCGATGCAGTGACCGCCGACGCCAGGGCCGGGCTGGAGGATCTTCACGCGCGGATGGCGGTTCGCCAGGCGGATGAGTTCCCAGACGTCGATGCCGAGCTTGTCGCAGATCAGCGAGAGCTCATTGGCGAAGGCGATGTTCACGTCGCGATAAGCGTTCTCGGTCAGCTTCGCCAATTCGGCCGTCCGCGCGTCGGTCAGGAAGATCTGCGCCGTGCAGAAGGTTGCGTAGAGGTCGCGGGCCTTCTCGGCGGCAGCCGAAGTAAGGCCGCCGCAGATGCGGTCGTTGGAGACGAGTTCCTTGAGCATCTGGCCAGGCAGGATGCGCTCCGGGCAGTGCGCGTAGAGCAAGCCGTCGACCTTGCGGCCCAGCTGCGCGAGCTCGGCCTCGAGCCATCCCTTGACCTTCTCCGTCGTCCCGACCGGCGAGGTCGACTCGAGGATGATCAGGTTGCCGGACGCGACCACCGGGGCGATGGAGCGGGCGGCGGCCTCGACGAACGAAAGGTCCGGCTTGCGCGCGCCGTCGGCGGAAACGACGAAAGGCGTCGGCACCGCGAGGATGAAGACGTCGGCCGCGGCGGGCTTGGTGGCGGCCTTGAGATTACCGGACTGCACCGCCGCGCGGACGAGCACGTCGAGGTCGGGCTCCTGGATATGGATGCGGCCGCTGCTGATCGTCTCGACCACCGAAGCCGAGACATCGACGCCGAGCACGCGGCGTCCCTTCGTCGCGAAGATGGACGCGGTCGGGAGGCCGATATAGCCGAGGCCGAGGACGCAGAGGGAGGACATTTTATTAAGAGGAGAGGCAGGGATGATCAGTTGATCGGTTGGCCTGTTGGCCGGAGAGACTAACTAGCTGGCCGGTTGACAAGTTGACCAGTGGCCAAGGATCGCTGCGGAATTAACTCAAGGGGGAACCGGAGACCGGATGATCGGCCGGGGGCGCATATTTTACCCCACCCCCGTACCTGCACCTGATAACCCTTACCAGAGACCTGATGGCTGAGAACTGGGAACCGAGATATTTCTTGGTAGGGCTGACCATCCTTGGTCGGCCACGGTCGAGCAAGAATGCTCGACCCTACCCAAAGCCATCACTTTCCCGATACTCTATTCTCAATACTCTCACTTCATTCCCTGCATCCGGATGCTCCATCTCGAGACTTCTTCGATCTCGTCGAGGGAGACGGGGGCGGGGCCGCCGGTGCGGACGGCGGAGAGGAAAGCGGCGAGCGCTTCCGCATGGCCTTTGCCACGAGCGGGGCCGCCGAGCCAAGCCGGCCAAGCAAATGCCCCGGGCAGGCTCTGATGGAGGTCGGGGTAGGTTGAGCCGGGGCTACGAATGGAACGCCAATTATCCAGGTCGACGGTCCAGCCGCCATTCCCGGCAGCCATAACCTTTTCCTTGGGGTGCTCGGCAGGAAGATCCGTGCGATAATTCAGGAACGCCTGCCGGCCGTTGACGAAAGTGAGCGAGAAGAAGCCGCCGTCCTGACCGTCCGTATCGCGGGATAACGGACGCACCTCGGCGATCGGGCAGCCCATCACGTAGCGGAGCAAGTCGACGGAATGGCAGGCCTCGCCGACGATGCGTCCCCCGCCCTGCCTCGGATCGAGGGTCCAGTGGTCGGCCGGCAAGCGACCCGCATTGATCAAGATGGAGGCCCCATAGCTATCTTTGCTCTTGGCCAAGACGGCGCGCAGGCGAAGGGCAAGCGGGGCGAAACGACGGTTGAAGCCGACGGCGAGGAGGCCCGAAGACGAACGCGCGACGGCCATGGTCGCGTCGAGGTCGGCTTCGGTCAGCGCAAGCGGCTTCTCGACCCAGACATGCTTGCCGGCCCGGAGCGCCGCGCGAACGAGTTCGCCGTGCTCAGCGTGGCGGGTCGCGATGAAGACTGTCGAGGCCTTCGGGTCGTCAAGCAACGCGGTCACGTCGGTGGTCGCCGTCGCGGCGGCCCCGGCGAGCAGCTTGGCCGTCAGCCCGTTGGCGGAGACGAAGAAGGAAGGTGAAGCCCCTTGGCGATGGAGCTCCGGCACGAGAACGCGGGCGGCGAAGTTGCCGCACCCGATGATCCCGATGCCGCCGGCAGTGCGGCTATCCCCATCCCCGCCGGGCAATGTCCGAACGAGGGATTCGTTCGGGACGGAATATTCGATCAGCAGGCCGTAGGAGCCGGGGCGACGGAGGTCGTCGTAGATCTTCGGCGCGTCGGCGAAGGAGTGGGTCGAGGTCAGCAACGGGGCGATGTCGAGTGCGCCCGCGGCCATCAGCGCCAAGACTTCGTCGAAATTGGCGCGCGCCGAGGAAGGATCGGACGCATCGGCGCAGCCGTAGGAGCGCGAGACCTGGAAGGTCACCTCGTTCTCGTAGAAGTCGGCGCGATTAAGCGTGAGTCCCGTGACGCCCACCAGGACCACGCGACCCCGGCGGCGGCAGAGGCGCGCGGCCTGATTGACCGGTTCGTCAGAAGAGGTGGTGGCCGTGATCAGCACGCCCGCCGCGCCGCCCGTAACGAGCGTGGTCAGGGGCGTGCCTAAATCGGGGACCAAGGCGCCGGCCTGCTTGGCGGCGGCGCGCTTCGCTTCATCAGGATCAATGCCGACGACCGTGACGCCGCGGGCGCGGAGCAAACGCACGGCGAGCTGGCCGATCAGCCCGAGACCCATGACCACCACCGCATCGCCGGGACGGGCGTCGATCAGCCGAAGCCCTTGGAGCGCGACCGCGGCGAGCGGCGTGAACGTCGCCTGCTCGTCGGAAACCTCGGACGGGATCCGGGCGGCGAAGGCCGGCGAAGCCGACACCACTTCGGCGTGCGGAGAATTGGAGACCACGCGATCGCCGGCGGCGAAGCCGGGGACGTCGCCCGCATCGAGGACTTCGCCGACATGACAGTAGCCGAGCGGGATCGGCTGCGCGAGCTTGCCGCGGACCGCGGCGACGGTGGCGAAGAATCCTTCGGAGCGCACCTTCGCGAGCACCGCGCGGAATTTCTCCGGCTGCTGGCGGGCCTTGCTGAGCCAGCCCCCGCGGCCGAACTCGACGAGCATCCGTTCGGTGCCGAGCGAGACGAGCGAACGCGTCGCGCGGACGAGCAGGCGGCCGCGACGCGGTCCCGGCGCCGGGACGGCGAGGAGCTCGGTACGGCCCGAGCCCAGATGCTGGACGATCTGGCGCAAGGTCAGGTAAGTTCGCGGCTTTGTTCGGAAGACGACTGATCCGTGAGACAGGTCATCGCGGCGACGACGAAGCCGGCCGTGAACATCAGCGGAGTGAACCAGACGAGGAGGTCGACCCAGGCATGCGCCATCAGGAAGAGCAGGCCGAGCGCGAGCGGCAGCGTCTCCGGATGGCCGCCATGGAAAGCGCGGACGAGGCGTCGGCCCAGCCAAGCCAGCGCCACGAATACCGGGAGCAGGCCGAGCACCCCCCAGTCGGCCAGCATCTCGAGCCAATCGTTATGCGCATGCACCGCGCGGTAGAAAAGCCGGCCGTCCTTCTGGAGCTCCTTCTGCTTCGCCTGGTAGGGCGGCGAGATCCAGCAATAGGAGCCCGCGCCGTAACCTACCCAGGCGCGCCCTTTCCAGCCCGCGTCTTCGATCAGGGACCACGTCGCGCGACGAAGCGGCGCGCGGTCGTCCGTGCCGGCCTTCTGGTAGGTCGCCGCCTTCATCTTGAAACGCTCGACGATCGGCTGGAGGTCGGTCGCGAGGAGGATGGCCAAGGCCGAGAAGAGCATCGCGGCCCCCGTGACGAGGACGATCTTCTGGCGCGAACCGCGCGAACCCGGGAAGCCGAAGCAATAGACCAGGGGTAGCGCGAGCACGAAGAGCGCGAGCACCGCGGCGGCGGCGGCGGTGCTGCCGGTCAGCGCGGAGAGCAGCGCCAGCCCGAAGGCCAGGAAGGCCGCGACGAGGTGGGGGCCGCCGCGCAAGGCGTTCGCGCCAGCCCGACGGATGTGCCAGAACGTGAGTCCGAGGGCGAGAGCGGCGTGCAGGTAGAGGTAGACCCCGGCGTGGTTACGACTCATGAACGGACCGAAACATGTCGTGTTATAAGGCACCGGGTAGCCGAAGATCGTGCCATTGGACTGCTGGTTCAGGAAGCCGAAGATCCCGACGCCACAGGCGGCGAAGACCGTGATCCAGCCCAGCAAGACATAGGCGCGACGGCGACGCAGACCGACCAGGAGCGAACACAGCAGCAGCCAAGGCGCGGCGAGCGACATCATCTGACGCCAGGCGTTCATCGGCGGCTGGGTGGTATCGGCCGCGGAGAACGGAGCGTTCAGCCCGGAGGGCAGCCAACGCAGATAAGGGAGCGGACGGACGTCGAACTTGCCGACGTCGATCCCGGGCAGCCCCTGCTTGGCCCAGAAAGCCTCGCGGTCGACGACCACGCCCCATGCGTTGAAGTCCTGGATCGCGAAATAGGCGAAAAGCGCGACGCCGGCCCAGAATGGCACCGAGCGGAACAGCTCGCGGCGGATCTCGGCCGCCGGACGCGAGGCGAGGTCGCGCGACAACAGGAGGAAGGCGACCGACGAACCGACGAGGGCGCAGAACGGGAAACTGACGTAGTCGAGCCAACGATAAGTCCAAGGCGCGGCCCCTTCGGCGGAGGCGCCATAGAGCCCGAGCAGCAAGCCGAGGAACCACGCGACCATCGCGAGCCGCTGCGTGCGCGCCTCGGCGACCGTCGCGACGAAGGCGGCGACGGCGAAGCCCAACGCCGCGGCGACCGTCCAGAGCACGACACCGCCCCAGCCCAACGGAGCCAGCACCAGGATGAATCCGGCGAGGATCATCACGGTCAGTTCACGCGAGGTGAATTTGGGGTGGGAGGACATGGAGGATGACGAGCGCGAGAATTGGTTGAACAGAGGCTCGGAGGCTCAGATGCGAAGACGAACTAGCTGGCCGGTTGACAAGTTGATGAGCAGGGCAAGGGAGGCAACGGGCGAACGAGGACACGAGAGCCGGAGGGCGCGAGGTGTCTTGAGGTAGGGCGGGCTCTCCGAGCCCGCCGAGTGGACGGCTCGGAGAGCCGTCCCTACCTTAGATGCAACTATGTCGTGAAGCGGTCCCGACCCTACCCATTACAGCCGCAGGAACCTGGCGCCGGCTGCCGATGGCTGAACGGCTGATACCCGAAAAGCAGATGCCCAGTTGGCCGTCACCTGTCACCTGAAAGGCGTTTTGCTTTTTCATTTTTGCACAGGCCGCAGACCGGTTGCACTTTTGCACTTAGGACAGCACGTGGTGCTGTCCCACCCTGTTGCCCTCGATTCAAACAATCCCTGCCTGATAGATATCGTGGATGCGGACGAGGCCGAGGCAGCGGTTGGAAGCGGCGTCGGTGACGGGCAGCACGGAGATCTGCGAAGGACGGTCTTCCATGATGCGCGCGGCTTCGCCGAGCGACATCGGCGCGTGGGCGCGCACGGGATTGACCGTCATGATGTCGGCCGCGCGGGCCGTATTGATGTCGACGCCGCGACCGAGCGCGCGGCGGAGGTCGCCGTCGGTGATGAGACCGGCGAGCGTGCCGTCAGGGGCGAGGACGCAGGCGGCGCCGTGCGGGTGACGGGTCATCGCGATGACCGTGTCGCGGAGCAGGTCGCCGGGCTTCGCGCAGGCGCAACGTTCGAGCGGCTGGAGCGCTTCGCCGACCGTGAGCGTGAGGTTGCGGCCGAGCTGACCGGCGGGATGGAACCGGGCGAAATCGGACGGACCGAAGCCGCGCTTGGTCATCAAGGCCGCCGCCAGGGCGTCGCCGAGGGCGAGCGTGAGGAGCGCGCTGGTCGTCGGGACCAGTCCGAGCGGATCGGCTTCCGGACGGGCGCCGATGTCGAGGACGAGGTCGGACTGCGTCGCGAGCGGCGACTGCGTGTTGCCCACGATCGCGATGAGCGGAGACTTGAAGGAACGCAGGACCGGGATGAGACGGACGAGCTCGGAAGTGGTGCCCGAGCGGGAGATGAGCACGACCGGGTCGCCGGGCTGGAGGATGCCGAGGTCGCCATGCACCGCATCGGCGGCATGCAGGAAGATGGCGGGCGTGCCCGTGCTGCAAAGCGTGGCGGCGATCTTCTGGCCGATGAGGCCGGATTTGCCGACGCCGCAGAGGACGACCTTGCCGGGGTGCGCGGCGATCAGGTCGACGGCCTTCGTGAAGGAGCCGTCGAGACGCGTGGCGAGTTCGGCGAGCGCGGAGGCTTCGGTCTGCAGGAGCGCGCGGGCGGAGTCGAGGGGAGTGGTCATGGTGGGAAAGAAGAGAGGGCGGAATCGATGACTGCGTTGAGGGCAGAGTGGAGGACTGGATTGAAGAGAGGCGAAGCAGCGGGCTTCACTCAAAGGGAAGCCGGAGACCGGATGATTGGCTGGGGAATTTAATTCTAGGTGACGGGTGAAGGGCCTGGGCGTCGGCGGCTCAGGAATCGGCATCTCAGCCATCAGCCGCAGGAACCTGGCGCTGGCTGCCGATGGCTGAACGGCTGACGCCCGAAGGGCTGATGCCCCGGTGGCCGACACCCGTCACCTGAAACGGTCTTTACGAGACACCTAGGTCGTGACGCGGTCCCGACCCTACCCTTTGCATCCCTGGCCCACTGGCCAACCGGTCAACTAACGGCGCATCTTTATGCCAAGAGCCGCCGCGCGGCCTCGAGATCCTCAGGGGTGTCGATGGCGACGGGATGATAATCGGTGACGACGGTCTGGAAGGTGAGGCCGTGGGCCAGGAAGCGGAGCTGCTCGAGCGATTCGACGGCCTCGAGGTCGGTCGGCGTCAGCTGAGCGTAGCCGGCGAGCGTGGCGCGGTCGTAGCCATAGACGCCGATGTGCACCCAGTAGTCGCGGCGCTTGACCCATTCGGAAGGATCGACGCCGCGGAGGTGCGGGATCGGGCTGCGCGAAAAGTAGATCGCTTCGCCGTTCTCGGCGCGGACGACCTTGACCACGCTCGACGCGAGGAGGCGTTCGGTCGCATGGATCTTCGAGACCGCGGTGACCAGCGGGCACTTCGTCTCCTTCCAACGCGTGATGAGCCCGTCGAGGAGGTCAGGCTGGATGAACGGTTCGTCGCCCTGGACGTTGAGGAAGAATTCGCCCGGTAGCTTGTCGATGACGCTGGCCATGCGGGCCGTGCCGGACGGGCAGGACGGATCGGTCATCAGCACCTCGGCGCCGAAACCGCGGGCGACCGTCGCGACCTCTTCCGAATCGGCGAGCAAGACCACTCGGCTGGCCTGACGCACCTGCTTCGCGCGTTCCCAGACATGCTGAACGACCGGCTTACCGCCGAGGTCGAGCAGGACCTTGCGCGGCAGGCGCGTGGAGGCGATGCGGGCGGGAATGCAAAGGGTGACGGAGGACATGGGATTAAATAGGGGGCAAGCTGGCACGTGGGCACGTGGACAAGGGGAGGCGGAGAGGCTCAGTTGACCAGAGGCTTGGAGGCTCTGACTAAGACAGAGTTGATCAGTTGATCGGTTGGCCAGTTGGCCGGAGGGAGCGGCATTAACTCAAAGGGGGACCGGAGGATGCGTCCGTCTATTCTCCAAAGGTCGCGACACCGTCGCGCCCCTACCCGATGCATCTAGGTCAGCACGCAGTGCTGACCCTACCTCAAGACAAGTACTCCCCCGATACTCCATACTCAATACTCTCATCGTAGTTCTGGCCAACCGGCCCACTGGTCAACCGGTCAACTAACTTTGCGGCTTACTTCCGCGCTTCGTCCGAATGCGCGAGATACCAGGCGTAGGCGCCGCGGATGCCTTCGGCCATCGTGATGCGGTGCTTCCAGCCGAGGGAGCGGATGCGGGAGACGTCCATCAGCTTGCGCGGCGTGCCGTCGGGCATCGACGGATCGAATTCCAGGCGGCCGGTGAAACCCACGGCCTGCGCGACGAGCTCGGCGAGGTCGCGGATGGTGAGCTCTTCACCCGAGCCGACGTTGATGTGGCCCGGCTGGGAGTAGCGGTCCAGGAGCATCAGGCAGGCCTCGGCAAGGTCGTCGGCGTGCAGGAACTCGCGCAGCGGCGTCCCTGTGCCCCAGAGGCGAAGGGTGGCGTCGCCGCGGAGCTTCGCCTCGTGCATCTTGCGGATCATCGCCGGCAGCACGTGGGAGTTCTCGAGCGAGAAATTGTCGCCGATGCCGTAGAGGTTGCAGGGCATCGCGCTGATGAAGTCGCAACCATGTTGGGCGCGGGCATGGTCGCAGAGCTTGATGCCCGCGATCTTCGCGACGGCGTAAGCCTCGTTGGTGACCTCGAGCGGGCCCGTGAGAAGAGAGGTCTCGCGGATGGGCTGAGGCGCGAGCTTGGGATAGATGCAGCTCGAGCCGAGGAAGAGCAGCTTGCGGACGCCGGCGAGGCGGGAGCCTTCGATGACGTTGGCCGCCATCACCAGATTATCGTAGAGGAAGTCGTAGGGCTGGGCCGCGTTGGCCTTGATGCCGCCGACACGGGCGGCCGCCATGACGACGTAGGCCGGCTTCTCCGAGGCCAAGAACGCGCGGGTCGCGGCGCCGTCGCGGAGGTCGAGCTCGGCCGACGTGCGCGTGACGATGTCCGTATGGCCCGCGGCGCGGAGCGCGCGGACGATGGCGGAGCCCACCATCCCGCGATGGCCGGCGACGTAGATCTTGGCGGCGCGATCCATCAGCGGTTGGCGTGGGCGACCTGCTTCAGGTCATGGTCGACCATCTTCTGCACCAGCTGCTCGAAGGAAGTCTGCTGCGGGTTCCAGCCCAGCTCGCGGACGGCCTTGGCCGGATTGCCGAGGAGCTGCTCGACCTCGGTCGGGCGGAAGTAGCGCGGGTCGACGGCGACGAGGGTCTTGCCCGACTTGCGGTCGACGCCCTTCTCTTCGGCGCCAGCCCCCTGCCAGTCGAGCTCGATGCCCGCGCGGCGGAAGGCGTGGGTGCAGAATTCGCGGACCGTGTACATCTTGCCCGTCGCGATCACGAAGTCATCGGGCTGCTTGTGCTGGAGGATGAGCCACATGCACTGCACGAAGTCGGGGGCGTAACCCCAGTCGCGCTGCGCGGAAAGGTTGCCGAGGTAGAGGCAGTCCTGGCGGCCGTGCACGATGTTGGCGACCGCGAGGGAGATCTTACGCGTGACGAACGTCTCGCCGCGGCGCTCGGACTCGTGGTTGAAGAGGATGCCGTTGGAGGCGAACATCCCGTAGGCCTCGCGGTAGTTGCGGGTGATCCAGTAGGCGTAGATCTTCGCGACGCCGTAGGGGCTGCGCGGGTAGAACGGCGTCGTCTCCGACTGCGGCACTTCGACCACCTTGCCGTAGAGCTCGGAGGTGGAGGCCTGGTAGATGCGGACCTTCTTCTCCATCTTCAGGATGCGGATGGCCTCGAGCAAGCGGAGCGTGCCGATGCCGTCGGTGTCGGCGGTGTATTCCGGGATGTCGAACGAGACCTTCACGTGCGACATCGCGCCGAGGTTGTAGATCTCGTCGGGCTGGACGTCGCCGATGAGGCGGATGAGGTTCGTCGAGTCTCCGAGGTCGCCGTAGTGCAGCTGGATCTTCTTCGTATGGATGTCGCGGACCAGGTCCTCCATGTAGAGGTGCTCGATGCGCGAGGTGTTGAAGGAGGAGGAGCGGCGGATGAGGCCATGGACCTCGTAACCTTTGCCAAGGAGGAACTCGGCGAGGTAGGAGCCGTCTTGGCCCGTGATGCCGGTGATGAGCGCGCGCTTTTTCATGATGGGAGAGGGATTAGAGGGGCGGGGATTCAGGCGGAAGGCTTTTTCGCGCCGGCGATGATGCGGGAGCTGCTGTCGATCTTGGCGCCGAGGCCGTCGATGAGCTTCGCGCCGTGCTTGGTCAGGACGACCATCTCCGGGATGTTGCCGGCGTTGCGGTCGCCGCCCTTGCAGAAGACGGCCTCATGGCCTTGGGCCTTCGCCTCGCCGATGAGCCAGTCGAGCGTCGCGCAGACCGAGCCGTCGGTGTCGACGGAAAGCACCGCGCGGTCGACGACGCGGAGGGCCGAGGTCACCGCCAGGCGAGTATCCTGATCGATGAAGGCCTTGCCCTTCTTGAGGGCCGCCTGGGCGTCGGTATTGACGATGACCCAGAGGGCGTCGCCTTGGGCGCGCGAAAGTTCGAGCAGCTCGAGGTGGCCCCGATGCATGGGGTCGAAGTAGCCGGAGGTGATGGCGATACGCATGGGGAGAAGAAAGGTGGTGGCGGTTAGCGGGTGGGAAGATGAAGATGACTGCGCAGGACAGATGACGGATGACAGAGGATGAGAACGGGTGAGGGTGGCTGTAATAGGTAGGGTCGGGACCGCGTCACGACATAGCTGCCTCTTTGGTAGGGACGGTTCTCCGAACCGTCTGTTCGGCGGGCTCGGAGAGCCCGCCCTACCTCAAGACATCCAACCAATTATCCGGTCTCTGGTTGCCCTTTGATTTGTCCTAACCGCTAACCGCTATCACCTATCCTCATTGGTGACAGGTGCCGGCCACCGGGGCATCAGCCATTCGGGTGTCAGCCGTTCAGCTTTCGGCAGCCGGCTCCAGGTTCCTGCGGCTGATGGCCGAGAGGCCGACTCCTGAGTCGCTGACAACTGTGGCTGTCACCCGTCACCCGAAAATGTCTCACCGCCAACCGCTATCCGCTTTCGCCTATTAATTAACTACCCTGGCAGGCTACCGCACGTGGAGGCGATTTTCGCGTGCACGTACGGGTGGATCGGACTGTCACCGGCCGAGCCGGCAGAAAGGGTCAGGCTCCCGGAGGCGGGAGGAGCAAAGGCGCGAGCTCGAGGGCTCGGCTGTTCCAGCGATTGAGCCGGGATAGGCGCTCGATCACTTCGGGCTGGGCGCCGAGTTTTTGGACGTCGGCGAGGACGCGTTGCAGGGAAGGTTGGGCCTGCTCGAGGGCGGGAAGGACCTGGCTGCGCAGGAGGGCGACGAGGGAAGCGGCCAAAGAAGGTGTCGGCTGCCAGCGTTCGCGACGGGCGCCTTTCTCTTTGACCGAGAGGATCATCTCATGGTCACGCAGAAACTTAAGTCCCTGACTGACAGAGCCTTTGCTCATCCCAAGCCGCCCTTGGATATGGTCGAAATCCAAGGGGCCGGAGGAAACATAGAGCAAGGAGTAGATTTCGGCCACCGAACGCGGGACGCCGAGGATTCCGGCCATGCGCACGAAGAAATCGGCCAGCTCGATCTCATGCGGCTGAAGGGGCTCAAAAGAAGGGCGGCTTTTACGCCTTCCGGCGGACTTTTCTGAGGGGGGCTTCATCAGGGTTGGCCTAGGCAGGCTGGGGGCTTCCTGATGTTTCAATAATTTTTGAACCTACGCAAGGGACAATGTGAGTAACTCGGAAATAAAGGACCTTCCTCCCCTTGCGGAGAGGTCGATCTGAAAAGCTTCCACCTGGCGCCCCCTTGGGGATTCGAACCCCAGTTACCTCAGTGAAAACGAGGTGTCCTGGACCGGGCTAGACGAAGGAGGCGGTCGGTGGAAACGAGGAACTTAGGAACGAAGTCCCTCTGGTCAAGTTTTTAGAAATACCCCCGTCCACCCCCCTCGGACGGATCAGCGCCCGAAGAGGCTCTGGTCGGCGATCGGGTCCTTGGGCTTGCCGTCCGACTTCGGGTCATGGAGCTGCTGCTGCTTGTAACCCCACCAGGTGATCAGGTAGGCCGACAGCACGAAGAGCACCAGGAAGGCGCGGATCCACCACTTGCGGGCGGCGGAAGGCTCGGGGACATCGCTCATTTCTATTATAATTAGTCTTTTAATGAGGCTTGGCAACCTCGCGGTCTTTTTTACATAAGTGAATACCCCTAGTCTTACCCCCTCCCTGATTCTGCATGAGCCCCAAGCAGAAGCCACTGGTGGTCATCATTGAAGACGATCGTAGCCTCGCCGCCTCGCTCGCCGATCAACTCCTGAACGCCGGCCTCTCCACCCAAGTCTTCCACAAAGGCGCCACCGCCTTGAAGTTCGTGGGAGAGTCGTACGTGCACCTCGTGCTGCTCGACCCGAACCTGCCGGACCTGGACGGACTCGCGGTGCTCGACAAGATCCGCCGCCTGAGCCACTCGCCGGCCGTCATCTTCCTCTCCGCGCAACGCGAAGGACATCACGTGGCGCAGGCGCTGGAAGCCGGCGCCGACGATTTCATCGGCAAGCCCCCGCACCCCGACGAACTCGTCGCGCGCATCCGCGCCGTCCTCCGCCGCAGCGAGACCGCCGGCGACAGCCGACTCACCGTCAACGCCGCGCTCGGCACCGGCGTCTTCCTCTTCAACGGAGCCGAAGTGCATCCGGAGCGGCTCGAGATCGTCTTCGGCAACAAGAAGCGCAAGCTCGGCCGCAAGGAACTCGGCATCCTCTACCACCTTCACGCCAACCCCGGCGTGATCATCAGCCGGCACAGCCTGATCCATGCCGTCTGGGGCGTGCATGCGGACATCCGCAGCCGCTCCCTCGACCAATACATCGCCAAGATCCGCGACGCCTACGCGGACCATGGCAAGTCGCTCGATTGCCTGCGGACGATCCACGGCATCGGCTATTGGTACGAGCCCGCGACCGCGAACGGCGGCGCCAAGGATGGTAAAAAGCCGCGTCGGGCTTGATTCCCTCCGGAAGGCCCGCATTGGTACGGGCATGAACATCCGTTGTTACCTCAAACCCAGCTGCGGCTGGAGCAACGGCGTGCGCGCCATCATGGCGAAGTACGCCCTGACCTACCAGGACGTCGACATCATCAACAACCCGGCGAACTACGCCGAGATGGTCGAGAAGAGCGGCCAGCGCCTTTCCCCGTGCGTCGAGATCGACGGCGTCATGCTGCCCGACATCTCCGGCGCCGAGGTCGAACAGTACCTCCTCGCGAACAAGCTCGTGGTGCCGAACGACAAGGCCCCCGCCGTACCGATCGACGCGCCTTGCACCGATGCCGAGCACGAGAAGATGCGGGTGAAGACGATTCGGTTCTTCTGAGCGCGGCGCGAAGCCGCGCGAGTTGATCCGTTGACCAGTTGGCTGGTTGGCCAGATTAAGGGCAGTGCAAAGGTTAAATTAGGGCCAGAGCTAGGGCTAGAGCTGGGAAACTTCTCGGGTCTCGGGTCTCGGCAGTCGGGAGCCGGGTTCAGGTATTCAGGTTCGGGTACAGGTTCAGGATCTGAATTTTGCCCCGTACCCGCACCTGCACCTGATAAACCGTACCTGAGACCTGTGGGCCGAGACCTGGGACCCGAAAATGTTTCTTGGTAGGGCTGACCATCCTTGGTCGGCCGCGGTCGAGCAGAGATGCTAGACCCTACCCAAAAACAAGATTTAAAGGGAGGACGCGATGGTAATCACGTCCCTACCTCAGGCTCACTCCGCCTTCCCCGCTGCGAAATCGGCGAGCGAGTCGGCGACCCACTGGCGCTGCTCGGCGGCGAGTTCCGGGAAGATCGGGATGCTGAGCACTTCGGAAGAGAGCTGTTCGGAAACCTTGACGCTGTCGGCTCCGCGGTAGGTCTGGCCGGCGAAGCACTGCTGACGGTGCAACGGGATCGGGTAGTAGATCTCGCAGCCGATCTTGCGCGCGAGGAGGAAGGCCTTGAGCGCGTCGCGGCGGCCGCCGGTGACGCGGAGCGTGAACTGGTTCCAGATGCCCTGGCCGGAGAAGTCGACGGGCAGCAGGATCTTGGCGGCCTTGTCGGCGCCCGGCCGGTTCTCGGCGATGCCGGCCAAGCCCTTGAGCGCGGCGTGGTAGAAGTTGGCGTTGCCGGCGCGCGCGCAGTTATATTCCGGCAGGTGCGGGAGCTTGATGTGCAGCATCGCGGCCTGGAGCGGATCCATGCGGAAGTTGGCGCCGACCTCGCGGTGGTAATACTTGGGTTGCATGCCGTGGACGCGCAGGATGCGCGCACGCTCGGCGAGGGCGTCGTCCTGCGTCGTGACCAGGCCGGAGTCGCCCATGCCGCCGAGGTTCTTGGACGGGAAGAAGCTCGTGGCTCCGAAGTCGCCGACCGACATCGTGCTGCGTCCCTTCCAGCGGGCGCCCATCGATTGGGCGGCGTCCTCGATCACGCGGATCTTGTGGGCGGAGGCGAAGGCCTGCAGCGCGTCGAGGTCGCCGGACTGGCCGAAGAGGTGCACCGGCATGATCGCACGGGTACGCGGGCCGACCTTCCGGGCGGCGTCCTCGAGGTCGATGTTGAAGTGGTGCGGATTGACGTCGACCCAGACCGGGACGGCGCCGAGACGGGCGACGGAGCCCGCGGTGGCGAAGAAGGTGAAGGACGGCAGCAGGACCTCGTCGCCCTCGCCGACATCGAGCGCCATGAGCGCGAGGAGCAAGGCGTCGGTGCCCGAGGAGACGCCGAGCGCGTGCTTCACGCCGAGGAAAGCGGCGCAGTCCTTCTCGAACGCCTCGAGGCGCGGACCCATGATGAACATGTTCGAGCGGAGGACCTCGCGGAAAGCGGTCTCGAACTGGGCCTCGAGGGCGCGGTTCTGCGGGCCGAGATCAAGGAGCGGGACGTTCGTCATGGCGCAGATGGCTTCTCCCACCGTCCGCCCGCACGGGCAACATCATTCAGCCGTGCGGCGCGAGCGGAAGACCAGGAAGAGCCCGAGGACGGCGAGCGGCAAGGTCCAGAACTGGCCGGCCGTGAGACCGAGCACGTAACCGTCTTCGGCGGAGCGGAAGCACTCGCAGACGATGCGGGCGGCGGAATACAGCAGGAGGAATTCGCCGGCGAGACGGCCGGGGGGAAGGCGACGCGGGTACCGGACGAGCACCCAGAGCAACGGCAGGAGGCCTTCGCCGAAGGCTTCGTAGAGCTGCGACGGATGACGCGGCATCGCGCCGTCATGAGGGAAGATCACCGCCCAGGCGACGGACGAAGGATCGCCGACCAGCTCGGCGTTCACGAAGTTGGCGAGACGGCCGAAGAGGATGCCTGCGGGCGCGAGGGCGCAGAGCAGGTCGCCCACGGAAAGGAAGTCGGCCTTGGCGCGACGCGCGAACCAGAGGCCGGCGAGGAGCACGCCGAGGAAGCCGCCATGGCTGGCCATGCCGCCTTGCCAGACACGGAAGACCATCAGCGGGTCGGCGAGGAATTCGGCGCGGGCATAAAGAAGGACGTGGCCGAGGCGGCCGCCGGCGATCACGCCGACCATCACCGCGGTGATCAGCGCGGACTCGTCATGGACGTCGCGCACCGGCGTGAGCCCGGCGCGGCGCCAGCGGCCGAGCAGATAGGCCGCGACCATGAAGCCGGCCGCGTAGGCGAGGCCGTACCAATGCACGCCATGCAGGCCCCAGCCTTGCGGGAAATGGATGGCGACCGGGTCGAGGTCGTGCGTCCAATAGGCGAGGGCTGAGGCGATCATGGGCCGGCCTTCGGAGGATTGTCGGAGCCCGGGCGGCGGCCGACGCGGTGGCCGCGCTGGCGGGCGAGCTCACGCATGTCCGGATGCGGATCGTCCTTCTCGTAGATCTCGACGCCGAGGAGCGACTCGAAGACGTCTTCCAGCGTGATCACGCCGGCGAAGGCGCCGAACTCGTCGACGACCACCGCGAGGTGCTGATGCGCGCGGACGAGGTCGTGCAAGGCGTCGGAGAGCGTGGCGTTCTCGGGGACGATGTGCGCCTTGCCCATGAGCTCGCGGATGCGGACTTCGCGGCGGTTCTCGCCGGCGGCCTTGAGGATGTCGCGGCGGCGGACGACGCCGACGATGCGATCGGGATTCTGCTCCCAGACCGGCATGCGGCCGTGCGGGACGCTCGGGTAGAGCCGGAGCACGTCGGCGACGGTGAGATCGGCCTCGATCGCCGTGACGACGGGACGCGGCGTGAGCACCTGCGAGACCGGGATGTCGTCGAGGCGGACCGCATTGGCGACGAGGTTGCTCTCGGCCTGGGTGATCTTGCCTTCGCGGGCGGCCGCCTGGGCGAGGCTGCCGATGTCGGCATCGGCGCGGTCGACGCCAGGCTCCTCGGGCGGAGCGAGCGAGTCATGGAGCTTGCCGAAGGTGCGGAGGATCTTGGCGGCGCCGCGCACCAGCTTCAGGGAGGATGCGATGCGCGGGGCGAGGCCGATGCGGAAATGCATGCCCACCTTGCGGGGAAGCATGATCGTCAGCCAGGCCATCACGAAGGAGACGGCGATGAAGGCCAGCGAAGTGAGGAGGCCCACCTGCCAGCTCTCGGCCATGCGCTGAAGGAAGCGGGCGCCGACGAGGAAACCGCCGAGCAAGGCGCTCATCCCGACGAAGGCGGCGGAAAGGACCTCGAAGGCCGCGAGCGTGTTGCCTTGGTCGCCGCGGGAGCGTTCGATCGAGACCGCGGCCTTGGCGTCCTGGCGGCGAAGCTCTTCGAGCTCGGCATGGGAGAGGGCGGAGACCACCCCGGCCACGAGCGAGATGCCCGCCGCGCTGCCGTTGAGGAGGATGAAGACCGGCCAGAGATACCACGCTGAATCCATGTCCGTCCTGCATAGGGCGGAGGGCCGTGTTTGGCGAGGGAGAATCCCGGCGTTGACCCCGCGGAACCGCCTCGAAATGATGCTTCCATGACCCCACGCGAGCTCCAGATCGTCTCCGCCTTGGCCGTATTCCTTTCGGCCGCCCTGCCCGCCGCCGCCGGAGCGATCGCCTTCCGCTCGCAGCCCATCCTCGCCGCGACGTTGCATGGCGAAGCCGGCACCCTGCCCGGCCTGACCGGCTTCTACTTCAACCATTTCACCGGCGCGCTCGGCCTGCTGCTCGTCGTCGGACTCGCCATCACCGCTTACGCGGCCCGTGCGCACCTGCGCCAAGACGAAGAGCCGGTCGTGCGCATGGCCAAGCTCCTCGTCGCGACGTGCTTCTCCGCGCTCGTGAGCGTCGTCTTCCTCGGCCTGCTCGTGCTCGCGACGGCCTTGCCGGTCTACGCGAAGCTGATGCAGCGCTGAGCCCGCCACGCGGCGAGCGCCGCGAGCAACGGACGCGCCGCGGCCGGATCGCCCGACCAGAGCGGACACCCGTCGACGTCGTCCCAGCGCGCGACCGCGGCGGCGCCGCCCGGAAGGGTCGAGCGCAGGACCAAGATCGCTTCGGCGCGGACCGGCACCCCTGACTCGACCGCGCGCACCGGCAAGCCGGCGCAACGGACGAGCTGACCGAGCGCCGTGCCCGGCAGTCGGCCGGTGGACTCGGCCGGGACATGGAGCACGCCGCGCTCGACCCACGCCAGGCTCGAGCGCGACCCTTCGCTGACGAAACCACGGGCGTCGAACTGCACGCCCTCGACGCCCGGGCCTTCGCCCAAGGAGCGTAGCTCGACGGAGGCCGCGAGGGAGTTCGCCCACGGCGTCGATTTCGGACGCGGCAGCCATTCCGCGGCGTCGCGCGGCGTCCGGAGCGAACGTAGACGGAAGACCTCGGGAGCGGGCAGCAGCGCGCGCAGGCCGAGCTCCTCGAAGTCGGGGCCGACGACGAGGCGCAGCACGCCTTCTTGGCCGCCGAGGAGGCAGAGCGCCTCCCGCCAAGCCGCGAGGTCGCCGGCGGCGAGCGGGCCGGAAGCCAAGCCGGCCCGGGACATTCCTGCGCGGAGGCGGTCGAGATGATCGTCCAGGCACTCGGCCAGGCCGGCGCGCAGGGCGATCGTTTCGAAGAAGGCCGCGCCGGCGGGGAACGTGCCCGGCGAGGCGTCGCCCTCGGCGAGGACGCCGTTGCGGCAGACACGGCTCATGGGAGCGCCGCGCGGGCGGCGGCGAGCAACGGGGCCTGGGCCTTGCGGAGGCTCTCGGCGTATTCGCGGGCGGGAACGGAGTCGGCGACGACGCCGGCACCCGCCTGGATAAACGTGCGGCCGTCCGCCGACCAAAGGGAACGGATGACGATGTTCAGGCAGAGGTCGCCCGTGGCGCCGATCCAGCCGAGCGAGCCCGTGTAGTAGGCGCGCGCGACCGGTTCGAGTTCGGCGATGACCTGCATCGTGCGGACCTTCGGCGCGCCCGTGACCGTGCCGCCGGGGAAGAGCGCGCGGATGACGTCGGCCGGCCCGGCGGAAGCCTGCAGCTCGCCTTCGACCTGCGAGACGAGATGCATCACGTGAGAGTAACGCTCCACCGCCATGAATTCCGGCACATGCACCGTGCCCGGTCGCGAGACGCGGCCGACGTCGTTGCGGAGCAGGTCGACGAGCATCAGGTGTTCCGCCTTTTCCTTCGTGTCGCCGGAGAGCTCCCTCGCCCAAGCCAGGTCGGCGGCCTCGTCGGCGCCGCGCGGACGCGTACCGGCGATCGGGCGGGAAGCGATCTTCCCGGCCGAGACGTCGACGAGGAGTTCGGGCGAGCCGCAGACGAGCGTCGCGCCGGGCAGACGGACCAAGCCCATGTAAGGCGAAGGATTCGCCGAACGCAGGACCTCGTAGGCCAGCAGCGGGTCGACCGGCGCGACTTCGAGGCGCGTGGAAAGGTTCACCTGATACGTGTCGCCGGCGGCGATGTATTCCTGGCAACGGCCGACCGCGCGGACGAAAGCAGGTTCGTCCAGCGACTGCGCGAGCGGCTTCGCCGGCTGACCGGCGGGCGGAAGCGTCGGCGCGGCCTGCGCGCACGTCGCATCCCAGCGGGCGGCGAGGTCGAGGGCGCGGGCGCGGGCGGCGCGCAAGGCCGAGTTCGGCGAGCCTACCGGACAGAGCACCAGCACCGTGAGCTCATGCTTCGCGGAATCGAACACGCACGCCTCATGGGCCTCCAGGAAGGCGGCGAGCGGGGCGCGGACGTCGGCGGGAGCGGACTTCACCGGCTCGAACTGCGTCGCGAGCTCATAACCGAGCAACGCGATGAGTCCTCCTTGGAAGGCCGGCCAGCCGGCCAAGCGGGGCGCGCGGACCTCGCGCGACCAGCGGCGCAGATAGTCGAGGGGCTTCTCGGAGGCTTCCTCGTGGGCGCCATCCTCGGCGTGCATGACCACGCGGCCATCGGCGAAGAAGACCGTCGCGCGCGCCGCGGCGGGCACGGCGATCGTCAGGCTGCCCGAGCGGCCGCTCTCGAGGACCGCATGATGACGGCCCGTGAAGAAGCCGTCCCAGGAAAGCGGCAGGCGTTCGGCGCGGAAACGCGCGAGATACGGCAGGTGCGTCCAGCCCGGACCGGCGGCGGACCAATCGGCGGCCGTGACCTCCGCGAGGATGACCGGCGCGTCAGGCATCCGCGAAGTTCAGCTTGTAGCCCGAGAAGTCTGGGCCTGAAAGGATCTCGCCGGCGCGTTCGGACGTGATCCCGTAGACGTGAAGTTCCTGGCGTGAGCCTTTCGAGACGACCGTGACGCGCAGGCCGCCGCCGAGCTTCATGATCTTGATCGAGAGCGTGCTCGCGCGGACGCGCGCGCTGATGACCCCGCGGGAGACGCGGCCATGACGCTCAAGGGCTTCGGCCACGGGACGGGCGGCGTCCGTCAGCGACGTATGCGTGCCCGCCCTGCCCCGCCCTTTGGCCATGCTCAGGCGATCTCCCAATCGTAGGGATGGGAGGAGAGGAACTCGCAGCCCTTCTTCGTGACCACGACGCAGTCTTCGAAGCGGCAGCCGCCGATGCCGGGATAGTAGAGACCCGGCTCGACCGTCACCGCGTTGCCCGCGACGAGCGGGAGCGGGTTGCGCGTCGAGAGCGCCGGATCCTCATGGATGTCGTAGCCGAGGCCGTGGCCCGTGCCATGGAAGAAGCCCACGTAGACGCCCTTCACCAGGCCGGTCTTGTAGCCGAGGGACTTGAAATAGTCCTGCACCACCGTGTGCACCTTGGCGCCCGTCACGCCGGCGCGGATGGCCTTGATGGCGCGGCGCTGGGCTTCGAGCACCGCGTGGACCATCTTGCGCTGCTTCGCGCTGGCCTTCCCCTTGAGGTAGGTGCGGGTCATGTCGCCGTAATGGTGCGAGGCGATGTGGCGCGGGTAGATGTCGCAGACGATGAGCTCGTTGGCGCGGACCGGGCCCGAGCCGGAACAGTGGCAATCAACCGCCTGGTCGCCCGGGGCGATGATCAGGCCGATGTCGCACAGGCCGCCCCGGCGGAGGATCGCGACCTGCGCCTCTTCCTTCAGGATCTCGGCCGTGAGGGTCTTGCCCTGCCACTGCAGCACGCCCTTCTTGTCGGCCTTGGCTTCCGCGAGGACCTTCTCCACGGCCTTGAAGCCGGCGACCGCGGCGACGTTGCCGGCGCGGATGCCGGCGAGCTCCGCCTTGGATTTCACCTGGCGGGCGGGGAAGAGTTCGGGCGTACCGCGTTCGTTATGCTGGGCGCCGACCGGATGGAGTTCGAGGCCGAGTTCACGGAGACGTACGTAGAGCCCGACCGGGAAATCGGCCGGCACGCGGAAACGGTGGATGCCCTGCTGGAGCGCCGCGAAGACGATCGCGTCGGCGACCCCGGCCTTCGGGTTCGTCTTGCGGAGATCGCCGATGATCGCCGTGAGATTCAGGACTTCGTCGAAGGCGGACTCCTCCTTGGCGCGGCCGACCTCCATGCCGGGCAGCAGGCCGATGCGCCGGCCGCCGGCCGAGAAAGCCGGGAACGGGTCGGAGGCGTGGAAGCCGCCGAACCAGCGCAGGTCGGCGTTCTTGGAAGGGGTCGCCATCATCAGCACGTCGCGGACGGCAGGGGCGGAGGAACGGGCGGTGCGAGCCATGGGCGCAGGATGACGGAACTCGGCCCAGCGTGAAGCGCAAACGGAGTGGCGGTCTGGCGAAAGAAGGGCACGATGCCCGCATGCTCGCCCAAGCCACCCCCGCCGCGTTCTCCTGGAGCACCATGTTCATGCCGTCCCTTTCCTGGTACGAAATGGTCTTCCGCGGCATCGTCGTGTACGTCTTCCTCATCGTCCTCATCCGGATCACCGGGCGTCGTCAGGTCGGCATGCTCGCGCCGTTCGACTTCATCCTGCTGCTCATCCTGAGCAACGCCGTCCAGAACTCCATGAACGGCGGGGATAACAGCCTCGGGGGCGGCCTGCTCATCGCCGCGACCCTTGTCACGCTGAACTGGGGCGTCTCGCTGCTCTCGCGCCGTTCCAAGTTCGTCGAAGGTCTGCTCGTGGGCCGGCCCGTCTTCCTCGTGAAGGACAACTACGTCCTCGAGAAGAACCTGCACGGCGAGAAGATCACCCACCACGAACTCATGGCCGCGCTGCGGGCCGCCGGGTGCGCGAACATCGAGAATGCCAAGCACGTCATCCTCGAGACCAACGGCTCGATCACCGTCGTCCACACCCAGTCGGACGCTTGACCGCGGGCCGGGTGGGAATTAGGAATCCCGTGTTCCGGACGACGCGGGTATCGTTCAGTGGTAGGACCCCACTTTCCCATAGTGGTGACACCAGTTCGAGTCTGGTTACCCGCTCCCGAAACGGCCGTCAGGCCGATGGGCAGGCTTGACCCCGGGCGGACGGCTGGGAATAGTAAGCGTCCTTGGCCACGCGGGTATCGTTCAGTGGTAGGACACCACTCTTCCAAAGTGGATACACCAGTTCGAATCTGGTTACCCGCACCAAGGAAATCACCGCCGCTCAGTTCCTCCAGGGAAGCTGACCGGCGGGCGTGACCTCGAGGAATTCCTTCCAGGCTTCGACCTCGTCGGCGGAGAGCGACGACGCCACGACCAGGCGCCACTTCGGCTTCGTCGGCGGATGGCGCAGCGTCATGCCGGCCTGTTCGGGGAGGCGGTTGGCTTTGCGCGAATTGCACCGCACGCAGGCCGTGACGATGTTCTCCCAGTTCGTCTTGCCGCCGATGTCGCGCGGGACGACGTGGTCGAGGTTGAGTTCCTCGTCGCGGAACTGGCGGCCGCAGTACTGGCAGGTGTTCGCGTCGCGCAGGTAGACGTTGCGGCGGGAGAAGCGGATCTCGCGGCGCGGCACGCGGTCGTATTCGCCGAGCAGGAGCACGCGAGGGACGCGCAGCACGATGCATGTCGTGCGGACGGACTGGCCGGCGGGCGGCGGCGTCTCGACGGAGAAGCGCATCCATTCCTCGGCGCTCATCACGCGATGGCCGGAGGGATCGGCGTGGATCGCCGAGGCGCGCCCGCGGAACAGCAAGCTCATCGCGCGCAGCACGCCGACGATGTTAACCGGCTGCCAGAGACGGTTAAGGACGAGGACGCGTTGTTCGAGGCGCGGAGGCACTGGACCAAGAGATAACCCCGGGCCGACGGACGGTCAACCCCCTCGGCTCAACGACCCTTGGCCTTCGTCTTCGGGGCGGCGGCCTTGGTCGCCTGACCCGCGGAAGCCGTGGCCGCCTTGGGCGGAGGAGGCGACGTAAAGGTGTCGGGCAAGGCCACGAACATCGCGCCCGTCACGGAGGACGGGATCGGGAACGGCACGCCGTCGATCTGGACGCGCAGGTTCTCGACCGCGGAAGAGCGCAGCTCGCTCGGACCCTTGACGTTGATGACGACCGGCTTGTCGCGGGGCGAAAGCATGCCGAGCCCGGGAGACTCGCCGGTATTAAGCTCGATGACCTGGTAGCGCACCCCCGCCTTGACCGAAGTCAGCGTGATCTGGTGAGGCCGGCTCGGCGGCGGCACCGGGACGACAACCTCCGCGACCGGCTTCGGCTGCGTCCGCTTGGCCGCGGACGAGCTTAGATAAAAAACGCGATGATGATCGCGATCACCGCGATGCCGATGATGCCGTAGATCAGCATGTCGCGGCTCACCGTGATGGGATTGCCGCGCGGCTCGGGCTCGAAGGCCGCGTCCTCGTCGGCGCCGGCTTCGAGCGGGCGGCGGGAGGCCTTGGCGGAATGGTGCGTGTTGAAATCGGCGCCGGCCTTCTCGTCGTCGAGTCGGAGGTACTTCGCGTAGACCTTCACGAAGCCGCGCTTGTAGACATCGGCGAGCGGGATGGATTCGAACTGGTTGGCCTCCATCGCCTGGAGGTAGTCGGTCCGGATCTTCGTGAATTCCGCGGCTTCGCGGAGGGTCACGCCCAGTCGCTGACGGGCTTCTTGGAGACGTTCGCCGAGGGTTTGCATGGCCCGAGGTTCGCCCGAAGACCGCCGATACGCAAGCCTCTGGTGGCCGATCAGGAGAGCAGATCCCAGAGGCCGAGCCAGGGCGAGGCCAGCAGGATGATGCCCGCATGCATGACCCGGAGGAACGGCGGCAGGTTGACAAGGACGATCAGGATGATGAACCCCCAGCGGGCAAGGGAGAGGAAGACCTCCTCGGAATAAAGACCGAGGCGCAGCGCCAGGCGGGACCCATCCAAGGGCGGAATCGGGATGAGGTTGAAGACGACCAAGCCTGCATTGAGATAGATGCCGCTGACCAAGAAGTGAATGATGACCATCTGCGTCTTGGGATCGAAGTTACCCAGACCGCCGATGACCGCCAGGATGAGGCAGAGCACGAGGTTCATCGCCGGTCCGGCCAGGGTGATATAGATATCATCCATCCGGCGCGTCTTCGGATTGGGCAGGGAAATCTGGACGGGCTTACCCCAGCCGATGAGCCCGAAGCCCGGGCTTAGGAAGATCATGACCGCCGGGAGGGCGATGGTGCCGATGGGGTCCGCGTGGGCGAAGGGGTTGAGCGTCACGCGCCCTTGGAGCCGCGGAAGCGGGTCGCCCCGCAGGTCCGCCATCCAGGCATGACCGAACTCGTGCAGACCGATCGAGATGATCAGCAGGATGAGCTGAAGCAGCCCGTCGCGAAGCGTCTGGGGGTCCATCTCAGTTACCTCCGCAGCCGCCGCTAGGTTTGCCGCAGCCGCAGCCATGGGAATGCACGTGATCGGACTTCAAGCCCTTGACGGCGACCATCGGGAGCTGCTTCTCGAGCTTGGCCGAGCCGCAGTGCGGGCAGGCCGGCTTGTCCTGAGAACTGCGGACGAGCAGTTCGCTGGTCTTGCCGCAGTCGGCGCAAGTGTAATCGAAGATCGGCATGGCGGACGAAGGAGAAGAAACGGAGGCGGCCCGGTTAGCCAATCCGAAAGCGGGGCGCACTCGCTCCTTGAGGAACGGGGCCGGATGGATAGACCTGAGCCATGTCGCTCGCCGCCCGGATCCGACTCGCCCAGAAGCGCGGCCTCAGCCTGCCGGCGGCCCGCACGCTCGCGCGCCTGTCCTCGCCGAAAGCCATCCAGGACTTCCTCGTCGATTTCCCGCAGAACTTCGAGCCCGAGGGCGACACCGCCCGGTCGGTCGAGCAGACGCTGAAGCATCGCCGGGCGCATTGCATCGAAGGCGCGATGGTCGCCGCCTTCGCGCTCTGGCTGCAAGGCCACCCTCCCCTGCTGCTGGACTTCAGCGCGCACCAGGACATGGACCATGTGATCGCGCCCTTCCGCGTGAACGGCAAGTGGGGCGCCATCTCCAAGACCAACTATGTCTGCCTCCGCTGGCGCGACCCGGTCTACCGGAGCGTCCGCGAGCTCGCGATGTCGTACTTCCACGAATACGCCAAGGGCCCGCGCAAGACCCTGCGCAGCTATTCCAAGCCGTACGACCTCAGCCGGCTGCCGGCGGAGAAATGGGTGAACAACCCGAAGGACTGCTGGGAGATCGCCGACCTCATCACCGCCGCGCGCCACTACGAGATCGTCACCGACGCTGAGGCCAAGGCCTTACGGCACCGCGACGACGTCGAGGTGCGTTCGGACAAGGTCACCGTGTTCCCGATCCCGAAGTGGAAGCGGCAGCGGCTCTGAGCGCGCTCACCGGCGACCGTCGTACCAGATATCGCAGTTCTCCGGTCGCTTCGCGGCGCGGCCGGCGGTGAAGAGCATCCGGAAGAAGAACCGAGCCGCTTCGGTGAGCGTATAGAGCTTCAGCTTGCGTGAAGAAGTGAGCAGCGGGGCGACCGCCAGGATGACGAACTTGCGGCCGGAACGACGCGCCAAGGACTTCAGCCGACGGCTGAGGAACACCTCCTCGCCGGCGTAGTGTTCGGTGCCGAAACCTCCGGCCGCGCGGAACGCGGCGGCCTCGACCCAGACGCAGGAACCGGCGGCCCAGCCGGCGACGCGGCTGCATAGGTTCCAGAGTCCGCAGACGAAGCGCGCATAGCGCGGCGTGCCGGGCTCGAGTTCGACCGTGCTGCCGCCGCCGAGCGCGCGGCCTGAGGCGATCTGTTCGGCGATGGCGTGGAAGAGCGCCGCCGAAGGCGTCGAGTCAGCGTCGATGAAGACGAGCCAGTCGCCCGTCGCTACGCGGGCGCCGGCGTCGCGGGCCCGGCCGATCTGGTTCACCGGTTCGAAGACGACGGTCGCCCCGGCCGCGCGGGCGCAGGCCGCGGTGCCGTCGGTGGAATTGTTATCGCAGACCACGCACTCCCACGTCCAGCCGCGCCGTTCGAAAGCGCCGGCCGCCGAGCGGATGGCGGCGAGCGTCGCCGGGAGGAGCTTTTCTTCGTTGAACGCCGGGATGACGACGGAGACGCGCATCACGACGGCGGAAGCGGAATCAGCTGACGTGCTCGAACGCGCAGGCCGCCGCGCCGACCACGCCGACGTTGCCGCCCAAGCCGGCCGGAACGATCGTGCAGACCGCCGAGAGGCGAGGGAAAGCGTAGCTGTTGGCGCTCTTGCGCATCGGGACGAAGAGCGCGTCGCCCGCCGCGGTCACGCCGCCGCCGACCACGATCACGTCGGGATTGAAGGTGTTGATCACCGCGCCGAGGCCGCGGCCCAGGTAGTTGATGGACTCGGCCCAGATGTCCTTGGCCAGCGCATCGCCTTCGGCCATCGCCTGGAAGAGGTGGTGCGTCGTGACCTGCTCGATGCTGCCGGCGAACTTGACGATGCTCGACAGACGTCCGGCGGCGAGCGCTTCGCGGGTACGACGGGCGATCGCGGTGCCGGAGGCGTAGACTTCCCAGCAGCCGGGGTTGCCGCAGCCGCAGCGCGGACCGTCCATCGTGAGAGGAATATGACCGAGCTCGGCCGCGTTGCCGTTGGAGCCGCGCATCAGGCGGCCGTCGATGACCGCGCCGCCGCCGATGCCGGTGGAGACGGTGATGTAGACGACGTTCCGCTTGCCCTTGCCGGCGCCGAAGCGGTATTCGCCGAGGGCGGCGGCGTTGCAGTCGTTGTCGATGCGCGCGGGGAGGCCGCCGAAGGAGCCGCTCAGGAAATCC
Organism: Opitutia bacterium; assembly: GCA_947456525.1. Taxonomy (GTDB): domain Bacteria; phylum Verrucomicrobiota; class Verrucomicrobiia; order Opitutales; family UBA953; genus UBA953. The sequence continues at coordinate 2,123 of CANGRI010000010.1, read as the reverse complement.
GTGATCGAGAAGCCGGTCCAGCCGGGGAGATTGGGCGAGCCGTCGACGCAGCCGCGGGCGATGTCGAGCGGGCCCGGCGAAGCGATGCCGATCGCGACGAAATCGACCGGCTTGAGCTTCAGTTCCGAGAGGAGTACGTGGGCGGCTTCGGCGACGCGTTCGCAAGCCTGCTGCGGGCCTTTTTCGGCGAACGTCTCGACGCGGCCTGAGCCGAGGACGGTGCCGTCTTCGTTGACGACGCCGAAGGCGAACTTGGTGCCGCCGAGGTCAAAGGCCAAAACTTTACGCATAGGAAGGGGAAGGGTCAGTCGCGGACGGGGCGCGAGAAATCATCCTGCAGGCGGACGATGTCGGTGAGGTCGGGCGTGGAGGATTCGAGCAGGATGCTGTCCTCGAGGGCCTCGAAGCGATGGATCGTGCGGACCGGGATATGGACCGTCTGTCCGGGCAGCCAGACATGGCGGTGGGCTTCGGTGATCAGCTGGGCGGAGGGCGTCTCGCCGGCGGCCAGGGCGCGGAAAGTGAGGACCATCTTGCCCGAGAGGAGGAAGAGCGTCTCCGTCTTGCGCTCGTGATATTGGAGGCTGAGACGGCAACCCTTCTTCACTTCGAGGATCTTGCCGGCGTACGCGGCCTGATCGGCGAACCAGACCTCACGCCCCCACGGTTTCTCCACGGTCTTAGGGGTGTGCAACGGCTCGGCCATGCCTGAGGTCTGTCCAAAAACACCGCGTTAGCCAAGCAAATCCCCGAAGAAGTCAGGCTGGTCCATCGCGCCGACCAAAGGTCGTACCAGTCTTTCGTCGTCGATGGCCACGCGGTTCACGTCGGGCGAGACGCGATGCATCGAAAGCGTCCGGTCGGGTGCCGTGACGGCGAGGCGCGCGAAATCCTCCGCGGCGAAAGCCTTCTCGGAAAGCCAGGCCTGCCGGTCCGCGCCCGCCAAGAGGATCGGCATGCGGGAATGCACTTCACCCGCTTCACGATTCGGCGCGACCGTGACTAGGCAGAGCGTGCGCCGATGCGAGCCATCGGCGGCGAGGTGGAGCGACCATAGGCCGCCGACCGCCAAGGGGCCGCCATCGGCGGCGCGGAAATAGTACGGAGACTTCAGCCTGCCTTCCGTCTTCCATTCATAATAGCCGTCGATCGGGATGACGCAGCGACGGTGCCGGGCGGAATCACGGAAAGTCGGCCGGTCGAAGATGCCTTCGGCGCGGGCGTTGGCATGGCCTTCCTGTTCGTCGGCCGGCGCCCAGGCGGGCACGAAACCCCAAGGCAACGCTTCGGTGCGGAGGACGCCCTGCTCCCGGCGGACGGAGACCAGCGGCGTGCCCGGCGAGATGTTATAACGCGGAGAGACCCCCGCCGGCGGGGCTCCCAGGCTCTTCACGATTTCTTCCCAGCGAGAAAACTGGGTGACGCGGCCGCACATGCGTTCGGTCGACTCAGGCCTTCGGCGGGAGCGCGGGCGGGCGACCGGCGTTCGCACCGGTGCGCAGGGCGTTCAGGACGACGAGGTTGATGAAGTGCATCACGCCGAGGACGACGACCACCACGCCGACCGACTTGCTGAGATGTTCGACGACCTCGATGCCCGTCTTCGGGTGTTCCTTGGAAGAAAGGAAGAGGAGCATGAAGCCGGCATTCACCAGGTAGAAGCCGATGATCAGCAGATTATTGACCGAGTCGGCCATCGTCTCGTCGCCATGGAAGGCTTCGAGGAGGAACGGGCGGCCGCTGCGGAAGAGCGTCCGGCCGACCCAGATTGTCACGGCGAGGGAGACGACGAAATAGATGCCATATTCCAGATAAGTCAGCGAGTCGTTGACGGCGCTGGCGGCGGTGTCGGCGGCGAGGATCATGCCGACAGCCTAGGCGAGCCCCGGAGGCCTTCAAATGCTAAAACCTTCCCTTACCAGTGCGGCGGGCGCTCGTCGGCGGGCGGAGCCTGGTCGCCGGCATCGGCCGTCTGGGTCAGCTTGGCCTCGGTGCGGGCCAGACGATCGGAAAGCTTCGAGACCTCGCGGGAAAGCTCGAGCATGGCCCGGTCCTGCTGCTCCACGTGGCGCTGCAGGAAGGCGATGCGTTCTTCGAGATCGTGAAGCTTGGAGTCCATGGGG
>CANGRI010000009.1 GCA_947456525.1 Opitutia bacterium | reverse complement strand
CAGCGCTTGGCGAAGTCGTCGTAACCCTTCTGCAGGTAGGCCTGGTTGGTGGGCGGGAAGGCGTAGATCGCGTGCCAGATGGAAGAGCCGGTGAAACCGTTGACGACGGTCTTGCCGGAACCCTTCGGCTTGTTGGCCATGTAGGCCTTGCCGGCGTCGAAGAACTTGCGGGCGGCCTGGGCGGTCAGGGCCATCTCGGCGCAGGCGCGCTGGCGGACGCCTTCGGGATTGCCGTCACCCCAGACGTGAGCCGGGAGGATGCACTGGTGGCGTTCGTCGATGTTGTCGCAGGTGGCCTGGCCGACGAGGTGGGCGGAGATCGCCCAGCAACCGAGGTCGTGCTGCGCGAGGAGCTTCCAGACGGACTCGACGTAGCCAGGCTCGTTGACGGCGCGGACGACGTCGAAGTGATCGCCCCAACAGGCGAGCTCGACGCCTTCGTAGCCCATGGCTTTGACCTTAGGGAGCAGGTCGGCGATCTTGAGGTCGGCCCACTGGCCGGTGAAGAGGGTAACAGGGCGCTGTGACATGGTGCGTAGGGGTGAGTCCCCTATGTCAGCCAATCACCCCGCTTTGTTCAAGTGGGCAATGCTCACAGACCCCAATTTATGCCTTCCGCGACAGCGATTGGCCCAGTTCGGCCTCCAGCTTGTCGTAGGCCGCCCGGAGGGACGGGTCAGGCTGGACGACGCCGGGGGCGGGAGCGCAGAAAACAGGCTCCAGGTCGGCCATCTTGGCTCCGCAAGCCCCCTCGGCGGCGCGCAGCGCAGCGCCCAGGGCGGCGGAGTCGGAAACCGCCAGACGCAGGACCGGGGCGCCGAATACGTCAGCGAAGATCTTGGCTACGGAAGGATTCTCGGAAGCGCCCCCCGTGAGCAGCAGCTGCGTGGTGGGGGTGCCGACCCAGCGGCTATGGTAACGGAGGCTGAGCGCCTGGCCTTCGACGGCGGCGCGGGGCAGCGTGGCCTTGGTCGCCGGCGCGCCGAGCGGGATACGGCCGGCCGGACGACGCGGCGTGATCTCGGGCTCCTCCATCGGGAGCACGGCGGAGAGGGCGGCGGGCGAGGCGTCGACGGCGGCGGAGAAAGCAGGCCAATCGGCATGACCGCATTCGCGACGGATGGCTTCGCGGGCGAGCGAACCATTGCGGACGCAGACGAGGCTCATGCTGCCGCCCATCGGATTGCCGAAGGCGTGGCCGAGGCCGGCGGAGTCGGTACGGATGCCTTCGATCGCGGCGAAGAGCGTGTCGCTCGTACCGAGGCTGATGACGACCTTGCCGGGCTTGGACGCGCCCATGCCGACGAGACTGGAGGGGTTGTCGCCGGTACCGATGACGACCTGGCACTTCGGCGAGAAGCCGTGGCGGGCGACGAAGTAAGCGGAGATGCCGCCGGCCACGGTCGAACCGGGACGGACGGGCGGAAGCTTCGCGGCGAGATCAGGAGCGGTCGCGGCGAGCGCGGCGGGAGCCCAATCACCCTTGCGGATGTCCATCAGGTTCATGCCCGCGCCGTCACCGGTGTCGATGGCGGCATCCTTGCCGGCGAGCACCGAGGCGAAGAAGGAAGAGACGAGATGTACGCGCTTCGTCTTGGCCCAGGCGGCGGGCTCGCGCTTGGCGAAACGGCGGATCTGCGGACCGGTGAAGCGCATCGTCGCGACCGAGCCGGTCAGGTCGCAGACGGCCTGGTCACCCCCAAGGGCGGCAGCGATTTCGGCGCATTCGGCGGCGGTGGACGAATCCATCCAGATCGGCGAAGAGCGACGGGAAAGGACCGGGGCTATCTTAACGGAGAGCGAAGTCGCGCGGTTGCCGTCGGCCAAGGCGGCCTCGTAGCCGGCGGAGAGATAGACGCTGCCGTGCTGCTGTCCGGAGACCGAGACAGCGTCGACCTGCGAGAGGTCGGTCAGCTTGGCGAGACGATCGAGCGCGAGCTCGAGGCCGTCGAGCCAGAGCAGCGGATCGGCATGCACTTCGCCGCCCTTCCCTCCGCGGAGGAATCCTTCCGGATGTCCGCGGTCGGGGAAGTCGGCGCCGAACGCCGCGCGGGCGCGGGCGACCGTCGTGCCTTTCGCCGTGTCCAGCACGAGCGCCGTCGCGCTCTGCGTGGACAGGTCAAGACCCAGGACGATCGCCATGGCCTCAGCGGATGTACTCGTTGATCAGGTTCTCGAGCATCTCCTGGCGGCCGGACGCGAGCGTCGGCGCCTTGATGCCCTGGGCGTAGGCGTCGAGCTGGGCGAGGGTGACCTTGCCGGACTCGATCTTGTTGCCGATGCCGCTGTCCCAGGAGGCGTAACGGTTGGCGACGAACTTATCCATCTTGCCGTCCTGGATGATCGCGTGGGCGATCTTGAGGCCACGGGCGAAGGCGTCCATGCCGCCGATATGGGCGTGGAAGAGGTCGACCGGCTCGTGCGATTCGCGACGACGCTTGGCGTCGAAGTTGAGGCCGCCCTTGGTGAAGCCGCCCATCTTGAGGATGCGCAGCATTATGTTCGTCGTGAGGTAGAGGTCGGTGGGGAACTGGTCGGTGTCCCAGCCGAGGAGCGTGTCGCCGCGGTTGGCGTCGACCGAACCGAGGGCGTCCGAGCCCATCGCGACCTCCATCTCGTGCTCCATGGTATGGCCGGCGAGCGTGGCGTGGTTGGTCTCGAGGTTCAGCTTGAAGTGCTTGAGCAGGCCGTATTCGCGGAGGAAGTTGAGGCAGGCGGCGGCATCGGAGTCGTACTGGTGGGTCGAGGGTTCGCGCGGCTTGGGCTCGATCAGGAACTGGCCCTTGAAACCGATCTTCTTCGCGTGGTCGACGGCGAGGTGCAGGAGCGCGGCGAGGTGGTCGAGCTCGCGCTTCATGTCGGTGTTGATCAGCGTGGCGTAGCCTTCGCGGCCGCCCCAGAACACGTAGCCTTCGCCGCCGAGGGCCTTGGTGGCTTCGAGCGCGTGGCGGACCTGGCTGGCGCCGTAAGCGAAGACGTCGGCGTTGGGCGAGGTGCCCGCGCCCTGCGCGTAGCGGGGGTGGGAGAAGAGACAGGCCGTACCCCAGAGGAGTTTCTTGCCGGTGCCCTTCTGGAAGGCCTTCAGCTCCTGGGTGACGCGGGCGAGGTTCGCATGGGTCTCGGCGAGGGTCTTGCCTTCGGGAGCGATGTCGCGGTCATGGAAGCAATAGAAGTCGATCTGGCACTTCTGGAGGAACTCGAAGAAGACCGGGACGCGGCGAAGGGCGTTGTCGAGCGAGTCGGAACCGTCATCCCAAGGCATGAGGGCGGTGCCGGCGCCGAACGGGTCGGAGAGGCTGTTGCGCATCACGTGCCAGTAGGCCGCGGCGAAGCGCATGTGGTCCTTCATCTTCTTCCCGCCGATCTTCTCGTCCGGGTTGTAGTGCTTGAAGGCGAACGGGTTCTTGGACTTCGATCCTTCGAACTCGATGACCGGGACATTAGGGAAGTGCGACATGACTTATAGGAGGGAGGGTTCTGACATTGGAGTCCGCCCCCTTGCTGCCAAGAAAGGAATAGGGGGCGCCTATGAACCAAACGACAGGCTGGGAGTACGCGTACAACTGCGCCTTGCGCCTCCTCGGGAGCCGCCTAGGGTGGCGGCATGGAGGTCGTCCACACCATCCCCGAACTGCGCGCCGCGGTCGGCCGAGCCCGTCAGGCCGGCCGGACCATCGGCTTCGTGCCGACGATGGGCTGCCTCCATGAAGGCCATCTGAGCCTCATCCGCCGGGCGAAGGAAGAAGCCGACTTCGTCGTGGTCTCGATCTTCGTCAATCCGACCCAGTTCGGCCCCAACGAGGACTTCTCGAAATACCCGCGGACATTCGAGGACGATCGCCGCGGCTGCGAAGCCGCCGGAGCCAGCCTGATCTTCGCGCCGACCGCCGCGGACTTCTACCCTGCCGGCGCCTCCACCTGGGTCGACGTCGAAGGCGTCTCGGCGAAGCTCTGCGGCGAATTCCGACCGGGGCACTTCCGCGGCGTGGCGACCGTGGTCGCGATGCTCTTCAACGCCGCGCAGGCGGACGTCGCCGTCTTCGGACGCAAGGACCTGCAGCAGCTCGCGGTGATCCGCCGCATGGTCCGCGACCTGCACTTCCCCGTCCGCATCCTCGCGCACGAGACCGTCCGCGAGCCGAACGGCGTAGCGATGAGCTCGCGCAACCGCTACCTCTCCGCCGAACAGCTCGGCCAGGCGACCGCGATCCCCGCCGCGATGGCCGCGGCGAAAGCGCTCGCGGCGACGGGCGTCACCGACGCCGCGCGCCTGCGGGACGCGGCGCAGGCGGTGCTGAAAACCCAGCCTGCGCTGAAGCCCCAGTATTGCGAGGTCGTCGACCTCGAGACGATGGCGCCCGTCGGCTCGACCTCAGGACTCCGCTGCGCGATCGCGATCGCCTGCCATCTCGGCTCGACGCGACTCATCGACAACGCCGACCTCTGATCAGGAGAGGCTCAGGTAGACGGCGGCGAGCAGGATCAAGGCCCCGACCAGTCGGCGGGTCATGATGCCGCGGCCCACGTGCTTCTCGGCATTGGCGAACCAATGCCCGACGACCCAGACGAGCGCGACGCTCCAAAGCCCGCGGGTGTTATAAAGGACGTTGGTGACCGTGACCTCGTGGTAGACCGCAATGCAATAGGCGATACCCATGGCCTGGATGGTCAGCAACGTGCCGCCGCCGAAAGCCCAGAGCACCATGGGGCGCGGCATCTGCGTCAACGGGGCGGAAAAGAACGGGATCAGGGCGAAAGAGAGCGCCCCCACCGTCAGGAACATCACCGGGCCGAAATGGCCGAAACCGAACGCGGGCACCCAAAGCTGCTGCATGACATCGGTGGCCGCGAAGGCGACCGACGCAAGGAAGGCGAAGACCACGCTCACGAGCAGGCGCTCGCGATTCGCCCGCCACTCGCCGCCCAACATGGCCAAGGCCACCGTGGTGAGGAACGTGGCCACCCAGAGCCTGGGGTTCAGTTCGCCGCCGGCCAGGCAGACGAGCAAAGCCACGAAGATCACCTTGGTGCCGAGCACCGGCGTCGCGATGGAGATGTCCCCCCGGCTGATCGCGATGAAGGTGAACACCTGACCGATGAAGAAGGCCGTTCCGGCCAGGATCGCGTGGGTGACGTTCATCGCCGTGAAGGGCTCGCCGCCATGGAATAGCCAGGTCTGGAAGAGGAACGCCCCGATCAGGTTGACGATGAAAAGCACCCGCCATGGGTGGCCGCCATCCATGGCCCGCTTCAGGGCCATCGCGGCGAAGGTATAGCCCACGGCCGAACAAAGTGGGATGGCGATGGCAGCGGGAGAACGCATCAGGCAGGCCCGAACGAACCCCCTTCCCTCCCCGCTGGCGAGTCCGAAGCAAGAAAAGCGTCCCCCGGACCCGCCACGCCCTTGCCCCGGACAAGCCCGCGGGTACGCTGGAGGCATGGGTCAATTTTCTTACAAGAACGAAGCGGTCGACCCGTACAGGAAGACTCTCTCCGAGCAGCTCGTCATGGACCTGGAGCATGTGGCCGAAGGCCCCCTGCTCGCGCTCGCGAAGCAGATTCCTGGCGGCTACATCCACCGCAAACCCTTCCTGCGCGACGCCAAGTTCCTGTTCAAGAAACGTCTCGGCCATCTGGCGACGGACGCCGCCGTCGTCGCGGAGCACCTCCCCTGGTATGCCGAATCGCTGAAGTGCGAGAAGGCCAAGCTGCTCGAGCATCTGGATGAACTCGCCGCCGCCCTTGGCGGACCTCGCGCCGCCCTGCTGTGCGTGCTCTGGAACAACCAAGCCGAACAGAAGGACGCCGCCCTGCCCGCCGACCTCCTCCCTCGTCTGCTGAACAACGCCAAGGCCCAGGCCGCGAAGCCCGACGTCAAGGCATGGAAATCGGCCATCGCCAAACTCGGCGGCGCCGCGGAAAAAGAGCCCCTCGATTCGGTCGACGCACTGGACTCGGCGGGCAAGACCTTGCGGCGCCTCCAGCAGGAAATCTCGCAAGGCAAGGCGGCCCGCGAAAACGAAGGCCGGGCGATCCGCCGCCAACATGCGAACGAACTCGAAGCCAAGGACGCCGAAGTCCGCAAGGCACGCGAGGAAGCGGCGCGTCAGCAGCAGGAATCCGCCAAGCTGGCCGCCACGCTGGAGGCGAACGTGCTGGCCTTGCAGGCCAAGCTCAACGCGGAGGAATCCGAGGTAGCCCGTCTGCGCGGGGAACTGGACCGCGCCCGCGAACACACGGTGAAGAAGGCTCGGGAAATCGCCGAAGAGCTGCTCTCCGAGGAGATCCGTCCATGGCTCGCCGACGCCCGGACGCTCAAGTCCGCCTCGGAAGAAGTCGCCAAGCTGCGCCAGCTCACCACCGAGACGGTGGAGAAGGTGCGCAAGGCCCAGCGCGACGCCGATCCGTTCCTCGCCAAGGAACACGAGCTCCGCCAGGCGATCCCTCAGATGGAAGAGATGCTCAAGCTCCTCCGCCGCTACCTGCGTACGGCCGGCCAGGCCCTGCCGGAAGTCGTGGCGCTGGAGAAGCGCATCACGGAGCACATCGAGAAGGTGCGCTATGAGCTCGAGAAGCGCGACCAGCCCTCCGATCCGTTCCTCGAACGCATCTCGGCCAAGATCAACGGCGCCGACGTGCGCGAACTTAAGTCGATCGAAAGCGCCCTGCTCCTCGCCGTGCAGGCCGGCTTGGTCGATTCGCGTCACGCGGACCTTTACCGCCGCGACATCCATCGTCGCCGTTCCTACATGGCGGACCGGGATTTCCACGAGCAGAAGCAGTCCGGCCCGCTCGCGATGCTCGAGCGCGCCGCGGCTACCGGCGAGAAGGCCCGCCTCGCGCTCGACGCCAACAACTTCGCCTGCCTCCGCCAGGACTATCTCGGCCTGCGCCTCGCGACGAAGAAGAACGCCCAAGGCGAAAGCCGCTTCCTCCTCGATGCCGCCGCGCGCCAGAAGGTCGTGCAGCTCATCGAGAAGCTGGCCGACGACGCCCCGGGCCTGCATATCTGGATCAGTTTCGACGGCCAGCAGACGGCGCTCAAGACGACCAATTCGCGCGTGCGGGTCACCTTCAGCCGCGCCGGCGCCAAGGCCGACCACGACATCATGGATCTCGTGGCCAAGGACAAGACCGTGGAAGCGCCATGGTTCGTCGTCAGCGACGACATCGAGGTACGCGACGCCACCGCCCGCGAAGGGGCGTACATCATCTACAACGACGCGCTCATCCAACTGCTGGTGAACCGCGGCATCCGCGCCTGAAAACAAGACGGGCGCATCCTGCGATGCGCCCGTAGGTCAGGAAGCGAACCTTCGGCTTACTTCTTCTTGGTGGGCGCGGCGGTCACGGGAGCCGGCAGCACGCCTACGAAATCCTCGGCCTTGAGGCCGGGGTGGAACATGTTGAAGGAATACTTGCTGGGCTTCCATTCGACGAGCGGAGTCACGTCGGCCTTGGCGGGCACTTCGAGGCCGAGGCCCCAGAAGACGCCGTTGACGAGGAGGCGGCGGAGGGACTCGTCCTTCAGGTCGCTGGCGGAGGCCATGGTGGTGGTCAGCACGCGGTTCTTGGTGCCGCCGGCGTTCGGGACCTCACGGGTCCAGGCTACGGCCATCGCGGGGGAGTTCACGCCCTGCTCCTTCTTGTCGATGGTCTTCTTGGAGCGCTCGCTGAGCGGATCTTCCGGATTCATGCCCTTGAGCACGAGACCGCGGAGGAGGATCTGCGCATCCGCCGGCGGATGGGCTTCGTAGACGTCGGTGTCGCCGAAGATCTGGCCGACGCCATTGAGGATCGCGAGCTTCTCGGCGCCGGGTTCGACGGCGGTACGGGTGGCTTCGGACTTATGGTTGCCCCAGTGGCTGACCCAGGTCTCGCCGAGGACGGCGCGACCGAAGCCTCCGTTGTTGTTGAAGTTGTAGGAGACGAAGGCGCTGTCCTTCGGGATGCCGGCGAAGGCATGGGTGCTGGTGCGGGTGGCGACGATCGGCACGCCGCGCTTCAGGGCGGCGGCGAACTTGGCGAGGGCGGCCTCGTCCCACTTGCGGAAACGGAGACCGAGGACAAGGGCGTCGGCGCTGTCAAGGGCCTCGGGCTTGCCGAGGGAAGCACCGTTGTTCGGATTGATCACGCCGGCGTCATGCGAGAAAAGGACCGTGCACTTGAAACCATGGCGCTCGGAAAGAATACGGGCGAGCATCGGCATCGACTCTTCGGAGCGATACTCTTCGTCGCCCGAGAGCAGCACGACATGCTTGCCGGCGCCCGGACCTTTGCCGGCGGGGAATTCGAGCCAGCCGGGGCCGGAGGTGAAAGCCTCCGCGGCGACGGCCGGGAGCGCGAGGACGAGGGCGGCCAAGGCGGCCCACAGGTGGAGATGACGCTTCATGGGGTAAGGCATCGGAGCGTGCCTCGGGCCGAGATGATTTCAAGCGCCCTGTTGGCGCCGACGGCTTCGATTTCCGTCATGAAACGCTCACCTGGCCGGAACGGGCGCAAACGGATCGGGGCGGACCGTTTCGCGGCGGCCGTCGGAATACGTCGTCACCTGATTGCCGAACGGATCAGTCCGGGTGGTCGCACGGGTGCCGTCGCTGAAGGTCGTCGAGGTGCCGCCGAATGGGTCCGGCCGCGTCGTAGCGGTGTTGCCGTCGCTATACCTGGTGGTGGAGCCACCGAAGGGGTCCGGCCTAGTAGTCGCGGTCCGGCCGTCGCTATACCTGGTCGAGGAACCGCCGAAGGGATCCGGCGTCGTCACCGCCGTCTCGCCGTTGTCATAACGCGTCCGGATCTGCCCGAAGGCGTCGGCGCCGACGACGCCGGAACGAGGCGTCGCGACGACGCGAGGGTCTTCGACCGCGAGGGCCGGGGCCGGGAAGCTCTTCCGTCCGACGGGCGCCCGCGGCTCGACGGTGGCTGTCAGTGGCCTCGTCGCTTCCGGCGGCTCGTCGGGAACGATCACAAAGACGGCCAAGCCGAGGGCGACCAGCAGCAGGAGCGTCTTCATGGGGTCGCTCTATTAGAAACCAAAGAACACCCGACGCAAGCGTGCGGACTTCCCCAAACAAGAAGGGCGGACGCCTTACGACGTCCGCCCTTCCGTTGATGCGATCGGGACCGCTTAGGCGATGACCTTGTCGACCACCTTGCCGAAGTTGTCGGTGAGGCGGAAGTCGCGGCCGTTGTAGCGGAACGTGAGCTTCGTGTGATCGAAGCCGAGGAGGCGCAGGATCGTGGCGTGCAGGTCATGCACGTCGACGCCGTCAGCGGCGACCTGGGAGCCGATTTCGTCGGTCTCGCCGTAATGCATGCCGCCCTTGACGCCGCCGCCGGCCATCCAGCAGCAGAAAGCCTTGGAGTGGTGGTCGCGACCGGAAGCCTGGTTGACGCGGCCAGCGGTGGTCGGGGTGCGGCCGAATTCTCCGCCCCAGATGATGAGGGTCTGGTCGAGGAGACCGCGCTGCTTAAGGTCGGCGATGAGAGCGGCGGCCGGGCCGTCGATGTTCTCGCCGGTGCGGGCGATCGAGGTGAAGAGGTTGGTATGGTGGTCCCAGCCTCCGGCGTCGACCTGGACGAAGCGGACGCCCTTCTCGATGAGGCGACGGGCGCAGAGGAGCTTGGCGCCGAGGTCGGACTTGCCGTACATCTCGCGGATCTTCTCAGGCTCCTTGGAGATGTCGAAGGCGTCGGTGGCCGCGGTCTGCATGCGGAAGGCGAGCTCGAAGGATTCGATGCGGGCTTCGAGCTGCTCGTCCTTCTGGACGGTCTGCATGTGGCGCTCGTTCAGCTGGTGCACGAGGTCGAGCTGCTTGCGCTGCGCGTCCGGCGTGGTGAATTCGCTCTGGAGGTTGGCGATGATCTTGTTCGCCGGGGCGCCCGGACGGAACGAGGTGTTCGCACCTTGGTAGAGGGAAGGAAGGAAGGCCGAGGCGCGGGCGTCGGAGCTGCCGCCGAGGGAGACGAAGCCCGGGAGATCCTGGCTTTCGGTGCCGAGTCCGTAGAGGACCCAGGCGCCGAGCGAAGGCTTGGAGAGGATCGCCGAGCCGGTGTGCATCAGTTTGGCGGCCGGACCATGAGCCGGCAGATCCTGGTGCAGCGAGCGGATGACGCACATCTCGTCGGCGACGCCCTGGAGCTTCGGGAAGATTTCGCTGATCTCGAGGCCGGACTTGCCGGACTTCTTGAATTCGAAAGGCGTCGGGAAGAGGACGCCGTTCATGCCGGAAGCGGACATGTCGGCGAGCTCCTTCATCTTCGGCTTCGGATCGAAGGTGTCGAGGTGCGAGGGAGCGCCACCGGCGAAGATGTGGATGACGTGCTTCGCCTTGGCGGCGAGCGGAGCCTTGCGAGGCTTGAGGTTGGCCATCACTTCGCCCTTGGCGTCGCTGACCATGTAGTCGGCGACCATGGTGCCGAAGGCGAGCGTGCCCATGCCGAGGCCGGTCTGGCGGAGGAACTCTCGGCGAGAGTTGGGGGTCGGCACGTAATTACCGCAGCTGGTGTCTTTCATTGTGGGGATTTGGTTGGGATTAAATATGGAGGGTTATTTTGAATATTCAAACTCGATTGAGGTGGGGGGATTAATTCAGGTAGACGAACTCGTTGGAGCAGACCATCGACTGGGCGAGCATCACCCAAGGATTGGTGGGGACCTTACGGTCGACCTTTTCCGTGTTATTCACGATTTTTCCGCCCTGGACCGAGGTTTCGAGCTTCACCTCGGGGACCGCGGGGCCCTTGGCGTTGGTCGCGGCGATGGCGGCCTCGGCGGCCTTCTTGCGGGCGGCCTTGTCGGCCTTGGCCTTGGCGACCTTGTCCAGCTTGGCGGCGGAGGGGGCGGCCGGCTCGTCGATGTAGCCGGCGATGCGCATCACGAACTCGCGGGCGATCTGGCGCTCCTGCACCGTCGGCGAGCGCTGGTACATGATGCGGTAGAGCTGCGTGACGCGTTCGTCGTCAGAAGTCGCCTTGGCCATCTCAGGGCGGGCGTTGACGTTGCGGGCCACCTCGATGGCCAGCGGATTGTTCATGAAGAACAGCGCCTGCTGCGGCACGATCGTCGAACCGCGGACGGAGTTCGCCATGTTGGGGTCGGCGAAGTCGAACTGGGACTGGAATTCGCTGAGCTTGTCGCGGTCGATGAAGCCGTAGATCGTGCGACGGTAGCTGTACGGCTCGTCGGTGATGTTGACCGCGCGTCCGCCGAGGGCGCGGTCGAGCTTGCCGGAGAGCTGGAGCATCGAGTCGCGGATGCACTCGAAGTCGAGACGGCGGAGGTTGGCGTGCCAGAGGTAGCGGTTGGCGGCGTCGGTCTTCATCGGGTCGACCGAGGACTTCTTCGCGAGCATCTCGTTGGTGTTCGGATTCGCCGACTGGCGATAGGTGGCCGAAGTCAGGATGCGCTTGTGCATCTTCTTCATCGACCAGCCGCCTTCGACGAAGGTGGTGGCCATCCAATCAAGGAGCTCGGGGTGGCTGGGGGCTTCGGACATGTTGCCGAAGTCGTCCGGCGAGGTCACGATGCCGGCGCCGAAATGGTGCAGCCAGAGACGGTTGACGAGCACGCGACCGGTGAGCGGATTCGTGCGGCTGGCGATGGCCAGGGCGAGCTCGCGGCGGCCGCTGCCTTCGTAGAACGGCAGGCGATCGGGGCCGGCGAGCACCTCGAGGAACTGGCGAGGAGCGACGGGGCCGCGCTTATTGCGGTCGCCACGGATGTAGACGTAGCTGTCGCGCGGCTTCTCGACGTCGGTGATCACCATCGCGGTGCCGGGACCTCCCGGGTGCGTGATGTCGAGGGCGTTGATCTCGGCGAAGTGGAAATACTTGGCGGGCTTGTTGTTGTTGACGAAGGTCGCGCTGATCGGGACCTGCCAAGGCTCGCAGAAGTCGCGGCTCTCGGTCGCGCGCTCGAGGAGCACGACGGTGGAGATATCCTCGACGTTGGGCAGCGGCCAGGGGAAGGCGGCGAGCTGGGCGAGGGCGGGATCGTCCTTGTCACCCTTGCGGCCCGGCTGGCTGCGCAGCTGGACGTGGGCGAGGATCTTGTCGTGGTGCTTCTTGAAGATGGCCTGGTAGGCCAGGGCGACCTCGTCGATCGACTTCGGCTTGAGGCCGCGCAGCCCATCGGCGATGAGCGGGTTGACCGGGGTCTTCTTGTCGGCGAGCGCGGCCTCGAGGACGGCCGGGGCCTGCTTCTCGAAATTCTCGGGGCTGAGCTTCTTCAGGCGGATAAGCGGACCGGTGATGGGGGAATCGGCACGCAGCACGCCACCGAAGGAAGGATCCAGCTCGCGGCTCTGGCCGAGGTCATATTTCTTCAGGATGTCGAAGCCGGCGGTGCTGCGGAAACCGCCGACCATGGACGCCAGTATGCGCGGGGCGAACTCGCGGTGGTAGGCGGCCTGCATGCCGGCGAGATGCTTGTAATAACCGACGGCGGTCTTGTCGATGAGCTCGGCGAGCTTCTTCTCGTAGTCGGCGCGATAGGCGTTGGTCGGGGCGTTCTTGCCAATCAGGAGCGGGTCGCGGATGACCGGGTTCTGCTGCGGCTCGATGACGGACGAGAAGATGCCGTGCAGGGAATAGTAGTCGGCGGCGGGAATCGGGTCGAACTTGTGGTCGTGGCAACGGGAGCAGGCGACGGTGAGGCCGAGGAAGCCCTTGGTGGTGGCGTCGATGCGTTCGTCGATGGTGTCGTCGGCGTTCTGGAAGCGCTTGCCGACGGTGATGAAGCCGAGCGCGGCGAGGCGCGGGTCGTCCTTGGTCAGGTCCGGCAGGCGGTCGGCGGCGAGCTGCTCGATGATGAACTGGTCGTACGGCTTGTCGGTGTTGAAGGCGTCGATGACGTAATCGCGGTAGGTCCAGGAAGCGTCGAAGGTCTCGATGGTGCCGTTACGCTTGAGGCCCTTGGTGTCGGAGTAACGCGCGGTGTCGAGCCAGTGGCGGGCCCAGCGTTCGCCGTAGTGAGGCGAAGCGAGGAGGCGGTCGACGGTGCGCTCGACGACGGCGGAGACGGCGCGACCGGGCTGGCCCTGGCGGACGGACATCGCGTCACGGGACTGGGCGAGGTCATACTCGCGGGAGAAGGCGTCGACCTCGACGCTGGTGGGCGGCAGGCCGATCAGGTCGTAGGAAAGCCGGCGCAGCAGCGCTTCGCCGTCCGCGGCGGGACTGGGCTTGAGGCCCTTCTCGTCCAGCTTGGCGAGCACGAAGGCGTCGATCTCGTTCTGACACCAAGCCGGATTGCTGAGCTTGGTCGGCACGACCACGTCGCGCACGGGCTGGAAGGACCAATGGCTGCGGGCCTTGTCGGAAAGACCGGTGAGCTTGGCGCCGCCGGCGCCGACCGGCGCAGGCGCGCCCATCTTCACCCACTGCTCGAGCGTGGCGATCTGGGCGTCGGTGAGCTTGGCGCCCGACTTGCGCGGCGGCATCGAAAGTTCGGGATCCGTCTGATGCACGGCGACGATCAGCAGCGACTTCTTGAGGTCGCCCGGGACGACGGCCGCGCCTTGGTCTCCGCCGGCGAGGAGGCCGGGACGTGAATCCATGATCAGTCCGCCCTTGGAGACGCCCTTCTCCTTCGAGTGACATTCGTAACAACGCTCGGTGAAGATCGGACGGACGTTCTTCTCGAAGAACTCCAGGCCGGCGGGGTCCATCTTCGCCTCGGCGGGGGCGTCGGCGGCCAGGAGCATGCCGGTCGAGCCCGTCGCAAGCACGAGAGGAAGGAGGCGGAACATGGTAAGGAGGCGAGGCATGAGGGTCGGGAAAAGGGGTAAGGAAAGTCGGGTCACGACTGGGGGTTCCTTCTAGGATTAATTCTTAAGGCAGGATGAAGGAGTTCAACCTATAGTTCGTCGGATTTACCTCATTCAACCCCGCCCTGGCCTATCGTCGCTGTTTTATAAAAAATTTACAAAACATGCCCGCAGGTATCATTTTACACAAATCACTACAGGTCAGCGTTTTGAGAAAAACATACCACCCCGCCCCTTCGGCGCACGCCCCAATAAGAAAGCCGGCCATCAGGCCGGCTTTCGGAGCGGAACCGGAGGAGATCCTCAGTTAACGTAGACGAACTCGTTCGAAAGCAGCAGCGACTGGACCAGGAGCTCGGTGGGCGTCATCGGCGTGCGGGGAATCGCTTCGCCGACGTTCTGCATGACGCCTTCGGCGCCGCCGCCGGTGACGGCAGCCATCATGCTTTCTTCGCCATCAGGAGCCTTCACGGTCATACCCTTGGCGGCCGGTGCGGCCGTACGCGCGACCGGAGCGACCGGCTTGGCGCCAGGCTTGGTGCCGGCGACGGCGGCCTTGGCCGAAGGACGCAGCTTGGCGGTCGCGACGGTCATCTGGGCCTTGGTCAGGAATTCCTGGGAGAAGCGGATCTCGTTCGTCGAGGGGCGACGCTGGAACATGCAGCGGAACATCGCGACGATGCGCTGGTCTTCCGACATCGCGTTGACGACGTCCTTGCGGGCGGCGACGGCGCGGGCGACCTCGACGGAGAGCGGGTTGTTCATGAAGAACAGCGCCTGCTGCGGCACGATGGTCGAATTACGACGGGAGTTGGCGGCATCGGGATCGCCGTAGTCGAACTGCGAGAGCGTGTCGCTGAGACGGCGACGGTCGACGTAGCCGTAGAGGCTGCGGCGATAGCTGAACGGCTCATCGGTGATGTTGGCTGGCTGGCCGCCGACGGTCGTGTTCATCTTGCCGGTGAGCAGGATCATCGAGTCGCGGATGGATTCGAAGTCGAGGCGACGCAGGTTGCCGCGCCAGAGCAGCCGGTTGCCGGCGTCGACCTTCAGCGGGTCGACGGGACCCTTCTTGGCGACGAGCGGATTGGCGGCCGGATCGGAATCCTGACGATAGACGTTGCTCATCACGATCATGCGATGGAGGCGCTTCATCGTCCAACCGTTCTCCATGAACTCGGAGGCGAGATAATCGAGCAGCTCGGGGTGCGAGGGCTTCTCGGACATGTTGCCGAGGTCGTCCACAGTGGCGACGAAGCCTTCGACGAAGTGCTTCATCCAAGTGCGGTTGACGGCGACGCGGGCGGTCATCGTATTCTCCTTCGTCGCGATGGACTGGGCGAATTCGTAACGGCCGCTGCCGTCGACATAAGGACGACGCTCACCCTTGGAGAGGATGTCGAGGAACTGGCGGGGGACGATCTCACCCTTGAGGTTCTTGTCGCCACGCTTGAAGACGTAGCTGTCCTTCGGGGCTTCGGAATCCTGGACGACCATCGCTTCGCCGGGGGCGCCGGGGTGCGAGAGACGCAGTTCGTTGATCTGCGTATGGCGGAAGTAGGCGACCGGCTCGCGGTTGCCGATGCCGCCGTAGATCGGACGGTTCTGCCAGTCGGCGCAGAACTTGCGCGTGCTGAACAGCGAGATCATGTCTTCGTTGTCGAAGATCTCGTCGTAGGACGGGATGGCCCAAGGATAGCAGGTCATCTCGGCGATCGCGGGAGAGGTCTTCTTCCAGGCGTCACCGGGCTTGGCGAGCAGCGCGAGGTGAGCGAGGATCGCGGCCTTGTTGTCGACGTAGGCCTTCTGGTAAGCGGCGGCGACGTCCTCGAGGGACTTCGGCTTCAGGCCGCGGAGGGCGGCGGCGATGATCGGGTTGACCGGGTGATCGGGATCCTTGAGGGACTCTTCGATGGCGGCGGGAGCGCGCTCGGCGAAGTAGACGACCGGGACGGCGGCGGCGGCGGCGAAGGGACCGGTGATCGGCGAATCCTTCTGAATGCGCATCGCGGCGAAATCGACGCCGGAGGTCAGGTCGATCTTGTACTTGGCGGAGTAGTCGCCGGCCTCGGACGAACCGCGGCGGACGCTGGCGATCATGAGGCGGCCGGCCATCTCGCGGTCATAACGGGCGCGGGTCTCGCGCATGTAGCGGAAGAAACCGGCGACCTGCTCGTCCTGCAGCTGGTTAAGGCGCTTGTTGAAGTCGGCGCGGGCGGCGGCGGTCTTCGGCGTCGCGGCGATCGTCGGATGGTGCAGCGGCTCGACGGTCGAGGCGAAGATGCCGTGGAGCGAGTAGTAGTCCTTGATCGGGATCGGGTCGAACTTGTGGTCGTGGCAACGGGCGCAGGCGACGGTCAGGCCGAGGAACGCCTTCGTGGTGGTGTCGATGCGCTCGTCGATGATGTCGTTGATGTCGTCGAAGCGCTTGCCGACGGTGAGGAAGCCGAGCGCGGCGAGACGAGGATCGTCCGGCGAGATGCCCGGGATGCGGTCGGCGGCGAGCTGCTCGACGATGAACTGGTCGTAAGGCTTGTCGTCGTTCAACGCGTTGATCACGTAGTCGCGATAGGTCCAGGCGTAGGCGAAACGGTAATCCTTGAAGAGGCTGTCTCCCTGGTCGACCTGCAGGCCGCGGGTGTCGGAGTAACGCGCGGTGTCGAGCCAGTGACGAGCCCAGCGCTCGCCGTAGTGGGGCGAAGCGAGGAGTCCGTCGATCTGCTTGGCGTAGACGGCTTCGACGGCGCCGGCGGGCTTACCGGCGCGGAGCGCCATGTTGTCGGCCATCTGAGCGGCGCTGATCGCCTTCTCGAACGCATCGACCTGCTCCGAGGTGGGAGGCAGACCGATCAGGTCGTAGGAGACGCGGCGAAGGAAAGACTCGGGGCTGGCGGCGGGATTGGGCTGGAGGCCCTTCTCTTCCAGCTTGGCGAGGATGAAGGCATCGATGGGCGTCTTGACCCAGGCCTTGTTCTTCACTTCGGGCACCGGAGACTTCTTCACCGGCTGGAAAGCCCAGTGATCGCGGGCCTTGCCCGTGAGCCCGGTCAGCTTGGCGGCGCCGCCGGAAGGCATCGGAGCACCCATCTTGATCCACTCTTCGAGGATCGCGATCTTGTCGTCGGGCAGCTTGCCACCGGTCTTCTTGGGCGGCATCGCGAACTCGGGATCGGTGTAGCGGACGGCCTTGATGAGGAGGGATTTCTCGAGGTTGCCGGGAACGACGGAAGGACCTTCGTCGCCGCCCTTCAGGGCGCCGTCGCGGGAATCGAGGATCAGTCCTCCCTTGGAGGAATTCTTCGAGGCCGAATGGCACTCGTAGCATCGGTCGACGAGGATCGGGCGGACGTTCTTCTCGAAGTAGTCGAGGCCCTCCTTGGTCGGCTGGGCGTCCTCGGCGGCGACGGCGAAGGTCGTCGCGCAGAGGGAGAAGACGAGGGCGGCGTGACGGAGAGACAGCATGGGCGTATTCTGAAGAAGGGATATAGGTCGAGGGGAAGCAGCCCGGGGCGGGCTGACCTTGGGGAAAAGATAAACCAGCCCCCTCGGAAATCAAGACCGCTTCCCCATTCGGATTGTAAAGAAAAGACCCCACGGCGAGGATGCCGGCCGCCGGACGATGCGCATCCTGATCGCCAACGATAAATTCAAGGGCTCGCTCGCCGCCGAAAAAGCGGGTATTCATATTAAAAATAGCCTGAAAGCGGCCTTTCCTGACGCCGTTTTCGACCTTTGCCCGATCGCCGACGGGGGCGAAGGGACCGCTCTGGCGATGACGGCCGCCCTGGACGGCGCCTGGGACTCCGCCCCCACTCAGGACGCCCAAGGCCGGCCCGTCGCGGCGTCCTATGGGTGGGTGCCCGCCACGGCCACCGCCATCATGGAAATGAGCGCGGCGAGCGGACTGGCGCTGGTCCAAGATATAAACCTTAATCCTCTGACTGCCAGCACGTTAGGCACTGGAATCCTCCTCCGTTCCGCCCTGAACAAGGGGGCCCGGCGAATCCTGATCGGCATCGGGGGCAGCGCCACCAACGACGGCGGCCTCGGGGTAGCCATCGCCTTAGGATACACCTTCAAGAAAGCAGGCCGGGATTTCGTCCCGACCCTCGAATCGATCCTCGAAGCCGACCAGGTCGAAAAGCCTGCCTCCCTTCCCTCGGTCGAACTCATCGTCGCCTGCGACGTCGACAATCCCCTGCTCGGCCCACGCGGCGCCACCCGCGTCTACGGACCGCAGAAAGGCGTCCGCGATTTCGCCTGGTTCGAACAAAGGCTCGAACACCTCGCCGAGCTGGCGCGCCGGGACCTAGGCGTCGACCCGCGCGACGTGCCGGGCGCGGGCGCCGCCGGCGGACTCGGTTTCGGACTGATGGCCTTCCTCGGCGGGCGGCTCGTGAGCGGCTTCGACATGGTCTCGTCGCAGATCGGACTCGAGGCGCGCGTCGCGGCCGCTGACCTCGTCGTCACCGGCGAAGGACGCCTCGACGAACAAAGCCTGCAAGGCAAGGGACCCGTCGGCGTCGCCCGTCTCGCGCGCCGGTTCGGCAAGAAGATCGTCGGCGTGGCGGGCTCGGTCGACGACTCGGCCGCGCTCCGCGCGCAGTTCGACCTGCTCATCCCGATCAAGCCCGCGGCCATGCCGCTCGACGAAGCGATGCGGCGCACAGGCGAGCTCATCGAGTCCGCCGTCGCCGCCCACGCGGCTCAGCTACGCGCGCTCAGCTCCTGAAGATCGGGATTGGCACGCCCTTTCCGTCGACGGTCGCGTAGAACGGACGTCCTTCGATGTCGAAGGCGGTCTTCGGGCTGATGCCCATCGCGCGGAAGATCGTGGCGTGCATGTCCGAGATGGACACAGGGTCTTTGATCGCGACGAGCGGACGCTCGTCGGCGGTCGCGCCGTAGACGTGGCCTTTCTTCACGCCGCCGCCGAACATGACGACGCTCGTGCCGCCGGTGAAGTGACGGTGCAGGCCGTAATGGTCGGGGCTGGTCATCACGCCGGACTTGTTGAAAGCCTGGTCCTTGGCCTTGGAGCCCGGGCGGCCCTCGATCATCGCGTCGCGGCTGAACTCGCTGGCGATCACGACCAAGGTGCGGTCGAGCAGGCCGCGCTGCTCGAGGTCGCGGATGAGGCGCGCGATGGGTCGGTCGATCTCGGCGTGCATCTTGGCGACGGTCTCGTGGCCCTTGCCGTGCGTGTCCCACTGGAAGAACGGCACGTACTCGGTGGTGACCTCGACGAAGCGGGCGCCGTTCTCGACGAGGCGGCGGGCGAGCAGGCAGCCACGGCCGAAGCGGCCGGTGTCGTAATCCTTCTGCACCTCGGGCGTCTCGAGCGAGATGTCGAAAGCGGCGCGCTCCTTGGCGCTGAGCAGGCGGTGCGCATTGTCCATCGAGCGGAGCATCGACTCATGCTGGTAGTCGCTGAGCAGGTCACGGCTGGGCGTCGCGTCCACGAGCCGGCGGAACTCGCGGTCACGGTTCACGAAACGACCGGCGTCCATGCCCTTGGGCGGGCGTACCGCGGCGGCGGCCTCCTCGGGGAACGGCAGGTTCATCGGGCCGTATTCGCCCCCGAAGAAACCCGCGGTCGTGAAGGCCTTGAGTTCCTCGCTTTCGCCGACGCCTTCGAGGCGCTGGCCGATGTTGACGAACGCCGGCATCACCGGATTACGCGGGCCGAGCACGCGGGCCATCCAGGCGCCGATGTGCGGGCAGGCGACGGTCTGCGGCGGCACATAGCCGGTGTGCCAATGGAACTGGTGGCGCGAATGCAGGATGCTGCCGAGGTCGGGTTGCACGGCCGAACGGATCAACGTGCCACGATCCATCACCTGCGCGATGTTCTCGAGTCCTTCGCAGATGCGCACGCCGTCGACGGACGTAGGGATGGCAGGGAACGTGCTGAGCACACGTTCATAAGAGAGCCCTTTCTCGTAAGGGGCGTAGCGCTTGGGGTCGAAGGTCTCGGGCGCGGCCATGCCTCCCGCAAGCCAGATCAGGATGCAGGCATCGGCGGTGGCGGTCGGCTGGACGAGCTTCGTCTCTTCGGCGAGGAGACGAGGGGCGCCCATCGAGAGCGTCGCGGCGCCGGCGGCGCCGAGCATGCGCAGGAACTCGCGGCGGGCGAGCGGCTCAGGCAAGGAAGGGTCGAGCGGAAGCGGCGTGTTCATGGCGGTCAGCGGATGGTCTGGAATTCGGGAAGCATGCACACCGCCCACAGGAGGTCGGCGATGCCTTGTTCGGAAAGTTCGGCGCCGACCATGCCCGCGGCGACCTTGAGCTCGGCCGGGGCCGGCTCACGGCTCAGCGCGGAAAGGTAAAGCCAGCGCGCGAACTCCTCCGGAGAAGACCAGCCGCGCTTCTTGAGTTTCGTCGCGCCGGAGGCGAGCAGGTTGGTCAGCGCCTGGCCGTTGGAAAGGTCGATGGCCTCGAGCGTGCTGAGCTCGTTCGGACGCATCGAGACGATCTGCTCGCGGTTCGGACGTCCGAGCGAACGCTGCAGGAGGTCGGACTTCATCAGGCTGGCGCGCGCCGGCAGGCTGCTGGTGCCGCCGACGCCGGCGAGGATCTCCGCCATGCGTGCTTCCGCCTTGCGCCACGCGTCACCCTTGACGATCGCGACGGGCTTCCAGACGACCTCGGGGGCCTTGGCTTTGGCGCCTGGGAAGACCCCTCGCGCGTTCGGTACGCTCGTCGTCGACTCCCAGGAGGCGTCGGTCGCCAGCTTCGCGCGGGCGCCGCCCTTGAGCTCGACGTTCACCTGGAACCAGACGGCGGCGACGTTGGGCTTCTGGCCACCGTTGTGGCCGACGATGAGAATCTGATTGGTGCCCTTGAGGAGGACGGAAGTGAGGTCGAAGCTCTTGGGGTCGGCCCAGTTGTCGCCCTCGCCGATCTTCTTGCCGTTCACGTAAAGCTCGAAGCCGTTGTCGCAGGTGACGACGCAGGCGGCCGAATCGACATCGGCTTCCAGCACGAGCTGACGGCGGAACGAACGCGTCTCGCCGGCCTCAGGCAGCCGTCCGCCCGCGACGTCTCCCGACCAGATCGCCGCGGCGAGCAGTGGCTCGACGGCAGGCTTCTTAACGGCCGGGGCGGAAGGCAGCGCGCGCGGCACCTTGAGTTCGATCTTCGCCGGCGTGGTGCCGGTCAGGCGCCAGACGGCGTCCACGAACTGCTCGGCGGTCAGCCGCTTGGCGCGGGGACCGCGATAGACGTAACCCTTGTCTTCGGCATCGCGCGAGAGGATCTCGGCGCGCGACTGGTAGGCCTGCGAAGTCGCGATGAACTCGAGCACCGCCTTCAGGTCGTACTTGGATTCGACGAGACGGTTAGCCAGGAGGTCGAGCAGGTCCTGGTTCCAGGGCTGCGTCTGCATGGCGTCGACGGGGTGGACGATGCCGCGGCCCATGAGGCGATGCCAGAGGCGGTTGACGATGGTACGCTGGAAGCGGCCGTTATCCGGATGCGTTACGAGCGCGGCGAGTTGGGCGAGCCGTTCTTCGCGCGACTTCGAGGCATCGACCTGCCCGAGCTCGGGGAAGGGCCAGGCGGCGACCGCCGGCTTACCGGTCGGGATGTCGCAGCGCACGAGTTCCAGGGGATGGTCGGAATAGATCGCGGCGAGGCCGTAGGCGTCGCGTAGCTTCCATCGGTCGACGAAGCTGTCGTGGCAGGACGCGCACTTCATGTTGATACCGAGGAACGTCTGCGAGACGCTCTGGGAATATTGCAGTTCGGGCACCTGGGCGGCGCTGACCGCTCCACGCCAGATGATGCCCTTCGCGAAACCTTCGCTATCGGAGGAAGGCGCGATGAGCTCGCGGGCGAACTGGTCGTAAGGCTTGTTCGCGAGCAGTGAGACGTAGAGCCAGCTGGTGATCTGCTTGCGGCCGCCGTCGATATAGCCGGTGCCGGCGTAATCGTTGCGGAGCAGGTCGTTCCAGAACACCATCCAGTGGTCGGCGTAGTCGACATTCCGGGCGAGGAGCGAACGCACCAGGACGGCGCGCTTATCCGGCCGCAGGTCGGCCGCGAAGGCCTTCGCCTCCTCGGCGGAAGGCAACAGTCCGACCAGATCCAGCATCACGCGACGCTGGAAAGTCGCGTCGTCGGCGACCGCGGGAGTCGGCGCGCCCTTTTCGGCGAGCCACCCGTCGAGCACCCGGTCGATCGGGTGCGTGCGGCCGGCCTTCGCTTCCGGAAGGACGGGCTGACGCGGGCGCAGCGGCGGCTCGTAGGCCGGCTTCTTGAAGGCGAACCCTTCGGTCCAGACGGCGCCCTGCTCGACCCAAGAACGCAAGGTGGCGACTTCGGCGGACGTCAGACGCTCGCCCTTGGGCGGCATACGGACATCCGGGTCCGCGCTCAGGATGACTTCGATGAGCTTGCTCTTCGGAGCCTGGCCCGGGACGAGCACGACGCCGTTCTCGCCGCCTTCGAGCAGCGAGGCGCGCGTGTTCATGGAAAGGCTACCCTTGCGCTTGTCGCCCGTGTGGCACTCCGCGCAATGCTTGCGCAGGATCGGCACCACCTCATGCGCGAAGTCGACCTGAGCCGCGCTCAGCGTCGTCGCCAGGAGAAGGCCGGCCAGGAGAGGACTGCGCATGGAACCGAAATCGGATCAGGGGACGAAGAGGATCGCCGCGGCGGCCGGCGCCGCGACGGACTGCTTGGTGTCGTACAGCGAGCCGTCGGGACCGATGTGGTAGGCGTTCAGCGTACCCGACTTCTGGCCGGCGCAGACGAGCCAGCGGCCATCGGCGCTGAGGCCGAAGCCGCGCGGCATGGCCGGCGTGCCGAGCATATGCTGGAGCAGCGTGAGCTTGCCGTCCTGGCCGATCGAGTAGACCGCGATGGAATCATGGCCGCGGTTCGAGACGTAAAGCGTCTTGCCGTCGGGGCGGACGAAGATCTCGGCGGTGGAGGCGCCCTTGGCGTCGGCCCCGGCCGGCAGCGTCGGCAGACTTTGGACCTCCTTCAGTCCGCCGTTCTGCTCGACCTGGAAGACCGAGACCGTCAGGCCCATCTCCGTGTTCACGTAAGCGAACTTGCCGTTGGGATGGAAGGCGAGGTGGCGCGGACCGAAGCCGGCGGCAACGCGGCCGGACTTCGGCTCATTCGGCTTCAGCAGGCCCTTCGCGGCGTCGAACCGGTAGATGAAGATGTCATCCGTCCCGAGGTCGGCGACGTAGGCGCGGCCGTTGGTCGGATGGAAGTAGACGCCGTGCGCGTGCGGGCCGGCCTGACGACCCGTGTTCGGACCCGAGCCGACGTGCTGGATCGAAGAGCTCGCCGGAGCGAAGGAGCCGTCGGCCTTGATCGGCAGGGCGGTGGTCGAGCCCGAACCATAGTTGACGACGATCAGGTTCTGCCGGGCGGCGTCGACGGCGAGATGGGTCGGGCCCTTGCCCTTGGAGGCCTCGGTGTTCAGCAGGCGCAGCTTCACGCCTTCGACGGCGAACGACGCGACGGCACCTTCGGCCGCCTCGGCCGTGGCATAAAGGAATTTCGAATCCCGGCTGAGCGCCAGGTAGGAAGCGGACTTCGCCTCGGCAACGACGACCGGAGCAGAGATCTTGCCGGTCTGGCCGTCGAGCGTGCAACGGAGGACGCCTTGGGCGCCGGCGCCGGAGGCGCCGACATAGAAGACGTACGGAAGGCCGCCCGGCTTGGTCGTCTGGTAGCCGGAATAGACTCCCTTGTCGGCCTGACAGCCGACAAGGACGACCGCGAGGGCGGCCAGGAGAAGACGGATCGTATTCATGATATTAAAGAGGGGACGAGGGGTAAGCCCTATAGACTCCCCAAAGATGCGGCCGTTCCCATCCAAAACTCACGGCCGGCCGCTCCTCCCCATTCTATGACAGCCAATCTCCGCCACCCCCTTTGACGAACCCGCGACCTTGGGCATAGTGTGCCCTGCCGAGCCCTCGGCGGGTCGCCGAACCCCCGGTCAGCCCACCCCTTAAGAAAATATTATACGTTTTTATTCTCTTGATAGGCAATGTTTTGCAAAAACACCTGCCGCCAGACCCCCTTTTTCGCCCCTATATATACAGGCCCCTTTCATTTTCCACATGATCAACAACATCACCCCCCGCACCGCCAAGCCCGACGCCCTCACCTCCCTCCTCCGCTCCGACCTCCCCGACCTCGGCGAAATCCAGGTCAGCCTCGTCGAAACCTCCCCGGACCGCCGAGGTGAGGCCGACAGCCTGACCGTGTTCCTGAACCAGGCCGCCAGCTGGCCTCGTCTCGGAGCCGCCGATGAGTTCCGACTCGGCCGCATCATCAAGAGCGGCAAGGCCGCCGACGGCACGCTGAACGCCACCGCCCAGGCGGCGCTCACGGAGCTCGTTAACTGCAACCTGCGCCTCACGTACCATGCCGCCAAGCGGATGCGCGTGCCCCGCGAGGAGATGATGGACCTCATCTCGGCCGGAACCTTCGCGCTGCGCGTCGCCGCCGGCGAGTTCGACGCCGACCTCGGCCATCGCTTCAGCACCTATGCCTTCTGGGGCATCCGCAGCGCCGTCACGCGTGAGCTCAACTTCCTGCGCCGCACCGTCCGCCTGCCGCGCAACCTGCACGAGCAGCT
The DNA here is from genome assembly GCA_947456525.1 of Opitutia bacterium. GTDB lineage: Bacteria > Verrucomicrobiota > Verrucomicrobiia > Opitutales > UBA953 > UBA953. The sequence continues at coordinate 9,191 of CANGRI010000009.1, read as the reverse complement.
GTCCAAGCTGCGTCAGGCCGAAGCCGCGCTGGTCCAGGAGCTGGGCCGGGAGCCGACGGAAGAAGAAATCGCCCAGGTGATCGGCGGCGACGCCGACAGGGTCACCGAGCTCCGCAGCTACCAGCAGTACGGCCAGTCGCTCGACGCGCCGATCGGCGAGGAAAGCGAGACGACCTTCGGCGACACGCTCCCGGACCACGAAGCCGGCCGACCGGTCGACCACGCCGAGACGGCGGACCGCCTCGAGGCGCTCAAGGAAGTCCTGGCCCAGCTGACGCCCCGCGAACTCGAGGTGATCCGTCTCCGCCACGGTCTCGACTGCGAAGAGCACACCCTCGACGCCATCGGCCAGCGTCACGGCGTCTCCCGCGAACGCATCCGCCAGATCGAAGCCGCCGCCCTGCGCAAGATGTTCCTCGGCATCCGCCGATAACCCGCCTTGAGTCCGCAAGAGGGCACGCCATCGTGGATGGCGTGCCCTCTCCTTTTCGCAGCCTGCTCTTCCTCGGCCTGATGGGGCCGGCGGCCGGAGTCTGCCTGGCGCAGCAGGCCGAACCCTACGAGGAACCACCCATCAGCTATTCGGCCACCCAGACGAACGACCGGGCCACGGCCATCAACGCCGCCTTCCAAAGCCGTGCCGACGAGATCCGCTCCATGCCCGCCAAGAAGCGGCTCAAGTGGCTGCTCGACGAACTGGGCGTGCCGGTCGAGTCGCAGATCTTCGTCTTCAGCAAGACCAGCCTCCAGCGCGACCTGATCAACCCGGAGACGCCGCGCGTCCTCTATTTCTCCGACGAAGCCTACGTCGGCTGGTCCGTGACCGGCTCGTTCGAAGTCTCGGTCTTCGACGCCAGGCTCGGCACGACCTTCTACGTGTTCGACCAGCATGCGTCGAAGTCGGAACCCCTGCTGGAACGCAGCGGCGACTGCCTGCTCTGCCATTCGCGCCACGAGCATACGCCCTCGCTCAGGACCCGGACCGTCTTCCCGGACGCCAACGGCGAACCGCTGAGCGGATCCGGCGGCGCCAACATCGCCCCCTCCACCCCGCTCGCCGAACGCTGGGGCGGCTGGTACCTGACCGGCACCAGGGATCCCTTCCAACATCGCGCCAACCTGACCGGGAAGAAGGTGGATGACTTCGAAGGGCCGAACGCGCTGCCGACGCGCAACCTCGCCACGCTCGACGGCGTCGTAGACACCCATCGTTATCTGCTCAAGACGAGCGACGTCATCCCGATGCTGATGCACGACCACCAGGTGCACGTGCACAACGTGCTCTCGACGGCCAACCAGGACGCCCGCATCGCGCTCCATCGCTGGCCCGCGATGCGCGAGATCCTCGGCCTGCCCAAGGACGCCGCGCCGCAGGGCTCGTGCCTCGTCGTGTTCGACAGCCAGGCCGAGAAGATCCTCGACGCCCTGCTCTGCCGCGACGAAGCCGCGTGGCCGGCGGAAGGTATCCGGAGCGACGGCGTCTTCGCGGCGGCCTACGTCAAGACGCGCAAGCCCGACGCCAAAGGACGTTCGCTGCGCGACCTCGACCTCAAGACGCGCCTCTTCCGCTATCGCTGCAGCCCGCTCATCTACTCGCAGAGCTTCGCGACCCTGCCGAAAGACCTGCGCGACAACGTCCTGCTCCGCCTCTCGTCCGGTTTGCGCGCCTTCCCGCCGTCGCCTGCGTTCGGCCACCTCGCCCAGGACGAGCGCGTCGCGATCCACGAGATCCTGACCGCGACGCTGCCTGACCTGCCGGCCGGCTGGGGCAAGTAAGGCGGACGCAAAAAGGGCCGGCCCTCTTCCGAGGCCCGGCCCTTTGTTTCGAACGCCCGTCGGCTTACTTGACGAGCGAGGCGAGCTTCTCGCGGATCGCGTCGGCCTCGATCTGGTAACCGGCGGCGGTCAGGTGCAGGCGGTCCTTCATGATCTCGACGGTCAAGGTGCCGTCAGGCTTGAGGAACTTCTGCCCGATGTCGAAGAAGTGGACCTTCTTGCCGTCGTCGAGCTTGGCGATGATCGCATTGACGGCCTGGTTCTTGGCGCGGCCGGGGTTGGCCTTCGGGTCTTCCTTCTCGCCGCGGGGGAAGATAGCGAGGAGCAGCACCTTGGTATCCGGGGTGCGCTTATGGATGGCCTCGATGATGTTCTTGATGCCAGCCGCGATCTGCTCGGGGGAATTCTCGGCGGTGCCGGAGTTGTTGGTACCGATCATCAGCACGACGGCCTTGGGCTTGATGCCTTCGAACTCGCCGTTCTCGACGCGCCAGAGCACGTGCTGGACGCGGTCGCCGCCGATGCCGAAGTTGGCGGCCTTGTATTGGGAATATTCCTTGTCGAAGAGGGCCTTCTGGCCGTTCCAGCCGGCGGTGATGGAGTCGCCGAGGAAGACGACCTGGGCTTCGCCCTTCTTCGCGATCGCGACGAAGGACTCATGCGCCTTGGCGAAGGCGGGCTGGATCTGGCCGTCGTTGCCGAGCTTGGGCGCTGCGACATCGGCGGGCTGGACGGGCAGCTTCACGGCCGGGGCGGCGGCCTTCTTGGGGGCTTCTTTCTTGGCTTCCTGGGCGACGACGGTGGCGGCGCCGAGCAGGGAAAGCCCGAGGAGGAGGGACAGGGTGCGTTTCATGGGGTGTCTGGAGGGGACATCCTTTTCGCCCCGGAGTTCCCTCCTGTCAACGCCCGGCCCCTCGGGCTTGCTCCCGCCCGCTGCGGGCGTAGGTGTCTTGCATGAGCAAACCCCTGCGTTTCGTGACCAAGGCCGAGGCCATCAAAGAAGAGTACAAAGGGCGCACCAACTATTGGCTGACTCGGCCGGAACTGACCGGCGCGAAAGACCTGCAGGTCTGCGAGGCGACCCTGCCACCCGGCGAGGGCCACGCTTTCCACGCGCACCCCGAGCTCGAGGAGATGATCTACGTCCTCGCCGGCGAGGTGGAGCAATGGGTCGAGAAGGAGAAACGAGTCCTGAAGCCCGGCGACGCCGCGCACATCCCCGCGGGCATCGTGCACGCGACGTTCAACGCCTCGAAGGCCGACGCGACGATCCTGGCGATCCTTTCGCCGGGAGCGAGCAAGGGGCCCTTCATGGTCGACGTCAGCGGCGAGGCCCCTTGGAAGGACCTGCGCTGAGGTCCGGGCTTACTTAAGTTCCTTGATCCGCACGTTGCGGTACCAGACGCGCTTGGCCTCGTCCTGGAAACCGATGTGTCCGTCGGCCGGGCGGTCCTTCATCGGAGAACTATCGAGGTCGAGGACGATGGTACGCTCGCCGTTGAAGTCGACGGTCAGATGGCGGTCCTTGAGCGTGAGCGTGTAGCGGTTCCACTCGCCGGCCGCCTTCACCATGTTCTTCGAGGGAGCCATCGCGCGGATGATGCCGCCGCAGTCGTGGTTGCCGGGCTTGGCCAATCCGTAGGTGTCGAGGATCTGGAGCTCGATGCCCTTGGTCACCGGATCCAGCGGGTCAGCCACGCAGAAGAAGACGCCGGAGTTGCCCGTCGGCTCGATCTTGAATTCGAGGTCGAGGACGAAGTCGCGATACTTGCGCTCGGTGAAGAGGTAGGCGTCAAAACGCTTCCAGCCCGTCTCGCCCGCACGAGGCTTCAGCGTGACGGTGCCATCCGCATCATAGACCCAGTTGCCCTTGGTCTTCCAGCCGGCGAGGTCCTTCCCGTTAAAGAGCGGGACGAAGCCCGGGGCGTCCGCGGCCGGATGCGGCACCGGGGCGACCGTGGCGCTGACGGGATAATTCTCAGGGGCGGCGGAAAGTGCGAAGGGCAGCAGGAAGGCGAGCAGCAGTGAGCGGGGCATGAGGATGGGTTAATCCGCCGGCGGCGGAGGTCGAGCCGCATATCGGGTTGGACTGCCTCCCGCTTGTCATAATAAAGATACGACATGGGCCGCCCCTCCCTGCTCGCCACCCTCCTCTGCCTGCTGGCCGTGGCCGGCCGCGCCGCGGTGCCGTCCAACATCGTCGCGGAAGGCGTCCCGCCCGTCCCCGCCGCGCTCACCGCCGAGCTCACCCCTTACCTCAACCTGGGCGGCGCGAGTTTCCGCGGCTGGCGCTCCACGGGGCGCGAGGCGATCGTCACGACCCGGATCGGCGACGCCACGCATCTCCACGCGATGGCCGCCCCGCTGGCGAAACGCGTCGCCCTGACCGGCGGCCCTGAACCGGTGAAGTCCGGCCAGATGCAGCCCGGCGGGTCGCTGCTGCTTTATTCCGCCGACGTGGGCGGGGACGAGAACTACCAGCTCTTCCTCAAGGACACCGCAGACGCGAAGGCCCAGCCGACGCGCCTCACGGACGGAAAGTCACGCAACATAGAGGCCTGCTGGTCGCGCGACGGCCGCCGGATCGCCTTCGCCACCAACCGGCGCAACGGAAAGGACAGCGACATCGTCATCCTCGAAGCGCGTGCGCCCTACGCCGAACGGATCGTCCATACCGGCGCTTCGCCCGGATGGGGACCGGTCGAATGGTCGCCCGACGGCACGCAGCTGCTGCTGCGCCAGTCGATGGGCCTGGAAGAGAGCAGGCTCTGGACGATGGACGTCGCCACCGCGAAGAAGACCCAGGTCACGCCGAAGACCGGCAAGAGCTATTTCACCCAGGCGACCTACGGCGAGGGCGGCAAGGCCGTCTATGCGCTGTCCACGCTCGACGCGGACTTCCTGACGCCGACGCGCATCGACCTCGCGACCGGCGCGCTCCGCAAGCTGACCGAAGGCCCCGCGTGGGACGGAGAGGAACTCGTCGTCTCCGAAGACGGCCTGCGCCTCGTCGTCGCCTTCAACGTCGAAGGCTTCTCCGAACTGCGTTGCTGGGACCTCGGCACGGGCCGGCCGCTGGCCGCACCGAAGCTCAAGGCCGGCGTGCTGAGCAACCTCGCCTTCCGTCCGGGGAGCCATGAGGTCGGGTTCACGCTGAACAGCGAGGACTCCGCGAACGACGCCTGGTCGGCCGACCTCGACAAAGGCGAAGTCACGCGCTGGACAAGCCGCACCTCGAAGCCGAAGAAGGAGATCCCGAACCCGGAGCCCTTCATCACGCGCGTCACCAGCTTCGACGGCGTGAGCATCCCGGCGCTCGTCTATCCGCCGGATCCGAAGAAATTCCCCGGCAAGCGGCCCGTCCTGATGATCTTCCATGGCGGCCCCGAAGGCCAGTCCCGGCCCGGCTACCGCGGCACGTTCCACTTCTTCCTGAACGAGCTCGGCGTGGCGCTCGTCTATCCGAACATCCGCGGCTCCACCGGCTACGGCCGGAAGTATCTGGCCCTCGACGACGGCCTGAGACGGGAAGACGCGATCAAGGACGTCGGCGCGATCCTCGACTGGGTGGCCAAGTCAGACCGCCTCGACGCTCGGCGCGTCGCCGCCTATGGTGGCAGCTACGGCGGCTTCATGAGCCTGGCCTGCCTCGTGAACTACGCCGACCGCTTCCGGTGCGGCGTGGACAACGTCGGCATCGCGAACTTCGCGACTTTCCTGCGCGACACTTCGGACTACCGTCGCGGCGCCCGCCGCATGGAATACGGCGACGAGCGCAAGCCGGACGTGAAGGCCTTCCTCGACCGCATCTCGCCCGCCAACCATGCGGACCAGATCCGCGCGCCGCTCCTGATCATCCAGGGGAAGAACGACCCGCGCGTGCCCGTCACCGAAGCCGAACGGATGCGCGACGCCGTGAAGGCCAACGGCGGGAAGGTCTGGTACGTGATGGCTAAGGACGAGGGCCACGGCTTCGTGAAGAAGACCAACGCCGACTACCAGTTCGCGGCCACGATCCTGTTCCTCCGGGCCCACCTGCTCGACTAAACGATCGGGTCGGGCATATCCCGGGCGTCACCCCCTCGATTCGCCTGCAAATCGTCGGGTTATATTATTTCGGAAAACCGCCGGCCACCCTCTGGACAACCGTCGGCGGCCGGGCATAGTAGCGTCTTCGGCCAGTTCTCCGCCCACCCCGGCGTCCCTGTCCGCCTCTCCATTCCATTGTTCACCATTCCAGCCGCGCGCCGTTTCACCACGGACCGCACGGCAGGGACACCCTCTCTTCCTTTTAAAACACCTACCCATGAAACGCCGCTCCTCTCCGCCCGCCCGCCCTCGCCCGCTCCTCCGCCGCCGCCTGCGCACTCCCTTCTCCGCCTTGAAACTTCGCGAACGCCTCGAGTCCCTCGGCGGCGGCGAAGGCCTGCCCACGTTCTTCGTGCTGCCGGCTTACGGCGACTGCGTCCGCCTGAGCGGACCGGAGCTCCATGGCGACATCGGCGTGCGCATCGCCGGCGATGACTCCGGGCCGGCCGGCGTCGACGGACGGACGAACGAGATCACCTTCGACTTCCGCGCCGCCGACAAGGCGGTCGTCCAGGCGATCGTGGCCGGTCTCGGGCCGGACGTCCGCGAGGAAAAAGTCCGCCGTCCCAAGCAGGAAGTCATGGGCCACTCCGTGGCCGGCCACCAGCCGAACGTGGGCCACTTCCTCGCCTGGGCGGCGCGCATGCCGAGCATGGCCGACCACCTCATCCTCGAGTCGGCCGTCGATGCCGGCTTCACATGCGACTTCGACTGCTTCGAACATATCCACGCCGCGATGCGCGCGCTGGACTTCATGCGCATGGTCCGGATGGAAGGCGGCATCGGCAGCGCATGCGACGGTGACGAGATCCCGCCGCACCTGCGCCACCCGACGCGCCAGGGCCTGACGGGCAAGGCGGCGGTGGTCGTGGTCCACGCGGGCCAAAAGGTCCGTCTCAACGCGACGATCGACTCCAAGCCAGATCCCGCGGGCAAGCGCCTGCGCATCCACTACGGCTGGTCTTCCGGATTGCAGCGTTACGTCGTCGGCTGGGTCAGCGACCTCGCGCCGAAGGCCTGAGCGGGCTCAGACGCCCGCGCTCGCCGCGGCGTCGCCGAGCGGATTCGCGTTCGGGTCGCGCAGATAGGCGTCGGCCTTGGCGGAGACGATCACGCCGTAGTTGATGGTGCCGAGCCAGCCGGACATGATGATGCCGACGCTGCCGGCATGATAAAAGCCGCCGACCTGTTCGGGCAGGGCCATCGAGACCTTGAGGCCTTCGAACTTCGTGCCGAAGGAGGTGCCGCCGACGTGACGGACGTAACGGTTCACCGTGCGCGGCGTCGCGGCCTCGGCGTGGTCGACCTTCGAACGGATATCGGGGATGAACTTCTCGAGGCCCTTGAAGGACTCCTCGATGACGCGGGCCTTGTTGGCCGCGTAGTCGGCTTCGGAGAGATGCGCCCAGTCGTCCCACTTCTGGTTGACCGAGGTGACGATCGCGTAATGCGGCTTCTTGGTGTGCGGACGGGTGTCCGGATAGTAGACCGAGTAGGTGCGCGAGGTGGTGTGGAAGTCGACGAGCTCCTGGCTGGAGAACGGCTTGGCCTCGGAGGTGAACACGAGGTCGCCGATATGCGGGATGGTCTCGCCTTCGCGCACGCCCATGTAGACCTGGCAGGAAGAGGTGTTCACGCGGACCTTCCTGGCCTCCTCGAGGAACGGGACCTCGAAGGCGTCCTCGCCGCCCATCTTGAGGACGGTATCCTTGATGTTGGCGTTCGAGACGACGGTGGAGCAGGCGACCTCGGCTTCCTCGCCGAGGCGCGTACCGCGCAGCTTCACGCCCACGACGCGACGGCGGCCGGAGGCGTCCTTCTCGACGTGGACCTTCTCGACGAGCACGTTGCGGCGGATGTCGACCCCGTTGGCCTTCATCTCGGCCGTCATGAGGTTGATCATGGTGTCCGTGCCGCCCTGGAAGATGAACACGCCCTTCGACATGAAGTTCGAGAAGACGATGCCGAAGGTGATCGCCGGGTCGTCGAGGGTGGAGCCGTTGGCGTAGGCGATCGGCTCGAGGAGCAGGCGCTGGACGTCCGGCCGGCCGGGGAAGAAATGCTCGAACAGCTGGCGCGTGGTGCGCGGGTCGTTGTCGTAGTAGTTCATCTCGCGCAGGTGCGCGAAGAAGGCCTCGACGGTCTCGGCGGAAAGCTTGAACTGCTCGATCAGGATGCGCGTGAAGTCGGCGCGGTCGAAGGTCGTGCGGACGTCGAAGTCCGGGTTGATGAAACGGACATCGTGGAGCTGGTGGATACGGTCCGAGATCTCCTTGGTCCAGTAACGGCGCGTGGACTTGATCATCCCGTGGGGGAAGCCGTGCAGGGAGATGTCGAAGACGTGGCCTCCGGCGCGTTTGAAGAAGGTGGCGAGGCCGCCGAGCTGGTAGTGATGCTCGAGGAGGAGCACCTTGCGGCCGAACTTCGCGAGGTTGTTCGCCGCGGTCATCCCGCCGAGGCCGGCGCCGATGACGACGGCGTCGTAGCGAGGGAGAAGGTTGTCGAACGGCGAGGGCATTGCGAAGGAAGATGAAGTAGGACGAAGCAGGGGTTAAGGGGAAGTCGAAAGCGGTCAAACCGCCCCGCCGCCTATTTCCCGGCGACACCCAAAGACCAGCCGTCCCGACCCTTGGCCAGACGCACCTTGCGACCGAAGAGCTTCGACAGCGCGGCGGGCTTCAGGACGTCGGCCATCTTGCCGGCGGCGAGGGCCGACCCGTTCCGCAGCAGCAGCGCGTGCGTGAACGTCGGCAGGATCTCCTCGACGTGGTGGGTGACGAACACGATGGCCAGCCCGGGCTTGAGCTTCGGCAGGCGCCTCACCAGAGACAGGAACTCGGCGCGGGCGACCGGATCGAGCCCGGCGCAGGATTCGTCGAGGATCAGCAACGCCGGATCGGAAGCGAGGGCGCGGGCGATGAGCACGCGCTGGCGTTCGCCCTGAGAGAGATGCCCCCACGGACGCGCGGCGAGTCCGCCGACCTTGAGCAGGCGGAGCAGACGGCGAGCGAGCGCGAGCGTCGCCGGCTTCGGGCGACGCCAGAGATTGATGAGCCCGTCGACGCCGCCGGCCACGACCGACAACGACGGTTCGGCGGGCTGGATCATCGCGGCGACGGAAGGCCCCACGAGGCCGATACGACGACGCAGCTCGCGCCAGTCGCTGCGGCCGAACGTCTCGCCGAGGACCGAGAGCGAACCCGAGGTCGGCGCGAAATATCCCGTGAGCGCCGCGAGCAGCGAGGATTTGCCGGAACCGTTCGGCCCGAGGATCACCCAATGCTGGCCTGGCTCCACTCGCCAATCCAGTCCGCGCAAGATCACCT
>CANGRI010000008.1 GCA_947456525.1 Opitutia bacterium | reverse complement strand
TGAAGGATGAGCGCGTCGCCGCCGCCAAGGCCCTCCGCGGCCCGAAGCGCGCGATGACCAATCCCGACAAGGCCAAGATCATCGAACAGATCCGCGACGCCCTCTACTGCTCCAAGATCTGCTCCTACGCCCAGGGCTTCCAGCTCATGCGCGAGGCGCAGAACGAGTACAAGTGGAAGCTCAACTTCGGCGAGATCGCGCAGATCTGGCGCGGCGGTTGCATCATCCGCGCCCGTTTCCTCCAGAAGATCACCGAAGCCTTCGGCAAGAAGCCCCGCCTGGCCAACCTCCTCCTCGACCCGTACTTCAAGAAGACGGTCAAGAAGGCGCAGAAGAACTGGCGCAAGGTCATCGCCCTCGCGGTGAAGCACGGCATCCCCGTGCCGACCCTCGGCTCGGCGCTCTCGTACTTCGACTCGTACCGCACCGAAAACCTCCCGCAGAACCTGCTCCAGGGTCAGCGTGACTTCTTCGGCGCCCACACCTACGAGCGCAAGGACAAGCCCCGCGGCGAGTTCTTCCACATCGACTGGCCGGATCCCAAGCGTCCGCAGATCAAGGCCTGAGCGCCTTGACGGAAACAGGAAGGGCGTCCGCAAGGACGCCCTTCTTCTTTGGCGGGATCACTTCGCGGACCAACCGCCGCCGGTCGCCGCCGCGAGCCGCACCGCGACCTGGCGACGTTCCCAGACGACCATCGAAAGCGTCCGCGCAGCCAAGGCCTCGTCACGCCGGGCGGCGGTGAGGTCGCTCTCATTGGCGAGACCGGCCTTGCGGCGGGCTTCGGCATTGGCGAGCCGGACGCGGACCGCCTCGAGCACGCGGGACGTGAGTTCTTCCTGCAAGGCGAGCTCACGCAGGTCGGCGAGCGCGTCCTCGACTTCGCGGAAAGCGCCGAGCACGGCCTTGGTCCATTCGCCGGCGGACCCATCGATGCGGGCGCGGGCGACCTCGAGGTCGGCTTCGCGACGACCGGCATCGAACAGCGGCAAGTCGACGGAAGGCGTGAGCGACCAGAAGCTGGATGAGCCACGGCCGACGCGCGAAGCCGGATCGGCCTGCCAGCCAGCCTGACCGTTGAGCGTCACCGAAGGATAGAAGTCGGCGATCGCCGCACCTTCGCGCGAGACCGCGGCGTCGAGACGCGCGGCGGCGGCGGCGAGATCCGGACGGCGTAGCAGGAGTTCGGACGGCACGCCGGCGCCGAAGGCCGGCATCGCGGCGACGCCTTTCGCTTCGGGCAGCTTCTCGCCGGGAGCGGAGCCGATCAAGGCGCGCAGCGCGTTCTCCGCGGCGGCGAGACGACGACGGCCGAGACCTTCGTCGACCTTGGCCTGGGCGGCGGCGAGACGGGCGGAGGAAAGCGGATCGGAATCCAGGAGGCCGGCGCCGACGGTCTTCTCGATGATCTCCATCTCGCGGTAGCGCGTGGCGAATTCGGTCTCGAGGAAAGCAAGCTGCTCACGGGCGCCGCGGACGGCGAACCAGAGGCGCGCGACTTCGGCCGAGAGGGCGAGGTCCGCCTGCTCGGCGGTGAACTTCGCCGCGCGGGAATCGGATTCGGCGGCCTTGGTCTTGGCGGCCTCGCGGCCCCAGACGTCGAGCTCCCAGGAGGCCTTGACGCCGACGGCGCCCACGTCGGTGCGTCGCGGGATGCTGGCGATGAGCGGCACGCGGCCGGTATCAAGCGAGATGCGGGAAGATTCGAGGCCGGCGCCAGCGGAAAGCGCCGGCTGATCGCCGGCATTGGCCGCGATGAGCAGGGCGACGGCTTCGCGCTGACGAGCGCGGGCGATGACGAGGTCGGGGCTGTTCTTACGCGCCTGCGCGATGAGCTCGAGCAAGGCCGGATCGCCGAAGGCATCGGCCCACTTCGCATCGGCGACGACGCCGGACCGGGAGAACGACGCAGGCGTGACGGGCCCCTTCGGCTTCGCCATCGGGTCGTGCGCGCAGCCCGCGAGGACGAGCGCCGCGAGCAGGAACGTCTTATTTACCCGGCGCATTTTGGGAGGCGTCGATATAGACGTCCATCTGCTGGCCGACGAAGAGCGCGCGGCCGGCCGGGCGTTCGAACGAGTAGATCACCTGCAGCACGCGGGTGTCGACTCGCTCGACGCTGGCGCCGGTGAGCGAGGTCTTCGGGATGACGAAAGGTTCGATGCGGACGAACTTCAGGGCGATCGAGCGATCCTTCCCTCCGGCGAGGGAGCTCTCGCCCTTGAGATAGCCTTTCGCGGGCAGGCCGTCGCGCATGCGCGTGGCCAGCTGCTCGTCGACGTCGCAACGGATCTGCAAGGTCGAGATGTCGCCGAGCACGACCGGCGCCTTCGCGCCTGCGGCCACGAACTCGCCGACGCGCACGCCGACCTGGAGCACTGTCGCCGAGATGGGCGAACGCAGCACGAGACGGTCGAGGAGCACCGCGGTCTGGTCCAGCTGCGCCTTCGCGAGGGCGAGGCGGGCCTTCGCTTCCTTGGCGGCCATCTGATAAGAGAGCAGTTCGGCGGCGGAGACCGCCCCGCTGTCCTTGATGCCGGTCCAGCGACGGGCGGCGTCTTCGGCACGCTCCGCGGTGGCTTCGGCGGCGGCGACCGCGGCCTTCTGGACTTCGTGCTGCGCGCGGAGATCGCGGTCGTCGAGCGTCAGGATCGGGTCGCCGGCCTTGACCTTGTCCCAGACCTTCACGTGTACCTTGGCGACGGTGCCAGAGGTGGGGGAACCGAGGAGCGTGTTCTCGGCGGCCGCCTCGATGAGTCCGGCGGCGGCGATGAGGCCGTCCTTGTCACGCGTGGCGGGTTCATAGGGCGGGGGCTTGATCGGCGCCTCGTTGGCCGTGCCGCGGGTGAGCTGCAGAGCGGCGCCGGCGCCGGCGAGGGCGAGGGCGAAGAGCAGGATGCGTTTCTTGAACATAAAGGCGGTCAGAGATGGGAGGTGTCGAGGAGCTTCGGGTCGTCGACCACGCGGCTGATGCGGCCGTCTTCCATCTCCGCGATACGGTCGGCGAAACGGAAGATGCGGTGGTCATGGGTCACGACGACGACGCAGCGCTCGGGCGAGCGGGAAAGATCGCGGACAAGCTGCATGATGTGGGCGCCGGTATCCTTATCGAGCGCCGAGGTCGGCTCATCGCAGATCAGCAGCGGCGGCTCATGCACGAGGGCGCGCGCGATCGCCACGCGTTGCTGCTGGCCGCCCGAGAGCGCGTTCGGCCGGCCCTCTTCGCGGCCCTTGAGGCCGACCTTCTCGATGATGGCCAGGGAGCGCGCACGCGCCTCGTCATAGGGGCGGCCTTGGATGAGCAGCGGCACCATCACGTTCTCGATGACCGTGAGCGTCGGGATGAGGTTGAAGGACTGGAAGACGAAGCCGAGGTTCTTGCGGCGGAAGGAGGTGAGCGCTTCCTGGCCGAGTCCGTCGAGGCGCTGGCCGAAGACCTCGACCGTGCCGGCCTGGGGCGTGAGCGTGCCGGCGATGACGGAGAGCAGCGTCGTCTTCCCGCAACCGGAAGGACCGACGAGCATGATCAGCTCGCCGCGACGCGCCTCGAAGTCGGCCTGCTTGAGCGCGACGACCTGGTTTTCCGGCGTGCCGAAGAACATGTCAACGCCGGTGGCGCGGACGGCGACGGTGTGGGCGAGGTGGCTCATCCGCGGAAGACAGAGGCGGCGTCGACACGGGACACCTTGATGATGCCGATGACGGCGGAGACGAAGCTGATGCCCAGCACCAGGGCGAACGTCGCCCAGAGGATCTGCGGGAACATGACGAAGGGCGGCATACCCTTCTCGATCATCACGCGCCCGATGGCCTGCGCCATGCCGGCGCCGAGCCCGAAGCCGATGAGGCCGGCAGTGAAGGCCTGCACGAAGAGCATGCGGGCGATGACGCCCATGCCGGCGCCCATCGCCTTGATGGCCGCGAAGTACTTCAGATTCTCGAGCACGAAGGAATAGAACGTCTGTCCGGAGATCGCGATGCCGACGAATAGCCCGAGCAGGACGGCGGTGCCGAACGAGAACGGGATGCCGGTGTTAGTCCAGAACCACCAGAAGGTGTTGCGGGCGAGGCTGCGCTCACCCCAGTTCCAGATCACCGTGTCGGAGGTCCAGGCCTTGAGGCCGGTATCGCGCTCGATGCGGCCGCAGAGTTCGGCGGGCGTCACGCCCTTCTGCGGCTCGACGAGCATGAAGCTGAGCGTGCGGCGGGCGCCGAGCGTGTAGCCTTTGGCGCGATCGTAAGTGGTGTAGACGAACGGACCGCCGGTGAAGGCGCGGCGCACCTTGCAGATGCCGACGATGCGGGCCTGGATGTCGTTGATCTCGAACGTGTCGCCGACCTTAAGCGGCGTGTTCCGCGGCTTGCCGTCGGGGCCGACGCCCATGCGGCCCATCAGCGAGGCGCCCCACTCGTCGACGATGACGGTGTCAGGCAGGCGGAGATCCTCGATGCGGCCTTGCGTGAGGACGGCCGGAGCCCCGGCGAAAGTATCCGCGTCGATGCCGACGAGCGTGATCAGCTTGAAATTGCCGTCCTGCATGCGCGCCTGGACGAAGGAGGTGTGCAGCGGGGCGGCCCAGGCGACGCCGTCGACGGAGCGGACGCGGCCGAGGTCCGTGTCGCGGAGCGGCTTCGCGTCGTTGACCTGCTCGACCATCGGGTCGCTGACCCAGACTTGCGCGCGGATGTTGACCATCGGCGTGTAGGTCCAGCTCATGATCCCGAAGAAGACCGAGCTCTGCTGGGCCATGAGCAACGCCGAGAACGCCAGGCCGCACAGGAGCATCGCCAACTTGGCGCGGTCTCCGAAGAGCATGTTGAGGGCGAGGCGATACATCGGACGAGTCCCGTGAGTGTCTCCCCAACAAGCCACGGGTCAATGGGAAGTCAAACGGCCCGGACGATGTCCGGGCCGTCGTGACCGAAACGTGACTTAGCTGCTTACTTGGCGACCGTAGCGACGGCCGGAAGCTTGACGAAGTGCGTCTTGAACCATTCCGGACCCCAGGAGGCGTTGACGGCCCAGGCAGCGACGAGAAGGACGAGAGCGATCGAGAAGCAACGGACGACCTTGCCCTTGTCTTCGCTCTTGGCGCCGGCGTGCAGGAGGCCGACCGCGCCGAGGGCGAGGATCGGGTGGAACCAGGAGATCGGGCGAACCGTCTGGAAGAAGGCGACGAGGCCTACGACGAGGTTGATGTCGACGAGCACGGCGACGATCCGCTGGAAGACCGGCTTCGGGCCCTTGACGAGGGCCACGACGATGACGGCGAGGACCAGGACGAGGAGCGTGGTGCCGTAATGCTTATGGGCGGTGAAGAGAGGATTCATGCGGTCACTTTGGACGCCCCCCGGCCCGACTCAAGCCATCCCGTCGGATTTCAGCGGTCTTCGGGAAAAAGCTTCCGGAAGAACCAAGCGGCCAAAGCGGCGCCGACCAGCTGGACCGCGATCTCGGCGATGACGCGGGGGGCGATCTTGGCCAGGAAAGCGAATTCGGTGACGAAGGTCTTGGTCCCGAAAAGCCCGTCAGAGAGGGCGGAGAAGACGCCGAGGAGCGCATGGCCGAGCGAGACCGCCGGATTCATGGTGAGGTCGAACTCGCCGAAAGTGCCCGACAAACCCAGCACCACGGCCGCGATGGCCAGGCCGAAGTAGCTATTGCCCGCGGTGAGGCGGGAGGTGCCGACCATGAGGATGACGAAGGCCAGGACGAAGGTGCCGAGCAGTTCGACGGTGGCGTTGGCGCCGAAGCCGGCGAAGGCCGATTCGCTCAAGGCGTCGACGGCGCCTTTGGCGTGCTCGGAATCATGGCCGAGAAGGAAGCCCGCGACGGCGGCGGCGAGTATCGCGGCTGTCAGCTGCACGCCGACGTACGACCAGAGGGCGCGGGAGCTCGAACGACCCCGGAGGCGGAACGCGAGCGAGACCGCCGGGTTATAGTGCGCGAGCGAGATTGGGGCGCCCATGTAGATCAGGGCGCAGAGCAAGGCCGCCACGGAAAGCGGGTTCGTCGCGACCAACGCCGCGAGGCAAAGGAAGAAGGTGCCGACGGCCTCGAGGAGGAGCTTGTTCCGCATGATGAAAATCTCGTCAAGACTCGGGTGGGCTCAAGCGCGGACTGGCTCAGCGCGCCGCCTTGGCGTTCAGCCAGTTCTCGCTGAAGGCGGCCATGTCCTCGTAGCCCGGCAGGCGACGGGTCCGGCCGCGCAGCTCCCTGGCCGCTTCTTCCTGGGCCGCGAACAACCCGGTGAGCGTCGCGTGCAAGGGCGTCTTCTTGTTCTTGTCGTCGACCAGCCAGAAGCCGACCTGCTGTCCGTCGAGGACCTCGTTGTTATAGTACTGCCAGAACAGCACCATCACCGGCTTCCATGTCAGGAACTTCGCGAGGATCTCGCGGTTGCGCTGGTCGTGCTTGGCCCCGTCGGCTTCGCACACCTTCCAGGAAAGTCCGCATTCGCCGACGAAGACGCGCTTGGCGGGCAGGCCCGGCTTGGCGGCAAGCTGTGAGTTGACGTAATCCAGCGTGGCGCGGACCTCTTCGGCCGGCAACAGCTGGCAGTCGTACGCGGAGTAGGAGACGAAATCGACGTTCGCCTTGGGGAGCACGGCGTTCACCATACGCTTACGGCCGTCCTTCATCGCGTCGCGGACGCGGTTGACCTCGGCGTAGGTATAGAGGCGGCACTTCGCGTAAGGCACCTCGGAGCGGGCATCGTCGACGGCCTTCTGGCGCACGGCAAGCCATTCGATCATCGCGGCGACGATCTCCGGCGAAGCGTCCTTCTTCACGTCCTTGTCGGGCAGGAGGTACCAGTCGCCTTCCCAATGACCGAGGAAGAAGGTCTTGCCGGCCGTATCGTAGCGCGTGAGCAGGTCCTTCGCGAACATGTACATCGCGTTGTATTCGCGACGCTTCAGCTCGGGCGTGAAGCCTTTCGTCCACTCGTTGTTCGAACGATACCACAGCACGTAGTGCGTGAACGGCATCGCCAGGTAAGGCGTCATCTGCTGGCCCGAGACCGCGTTGATCTTCAGGACGCGCGATCCCATGGCGCTGATGCCCTTGGCGGCTTCGAGCACCGCGTCGTCCTTGGTGAACTTGTAAGCCGGGCCGAACGCCTGCGTCCCGACGACCTGCGGGAACGCGTCAGGCAAAGACGGAACAACGGGGAGCTGCGACATCTCCATCGGCGCGTTGGCGCGGCCCTTCTTCTGGGCGAGCAACGCGAGCGGGAACAGCAGAAGAGCTCCTAGGAGGAGACGGAGGGTTGAACTCATGGGGTGAGCCTCAGGGCGAGGGACTTGAATTGTCCTGTTCCGACACCCTTCCTTCAAGCCCGTTCCCACCCAACACCATGATAACCATCAAAGCCACCCTCGCCGCCGCGCTTCTCGCGACCGGCATCCACGCCCAGCTCGCCGCCGCTCCCGCCAAGGAGGAGGGGCATGCGGCCGACCCAGACCACGTCCGGCTCGTGGCCGCCCGCAAGGCGGCCAACAACCTCCCGGACGTGATGTCGGCCGAACAGCAGGCCAAGGCGGACCACGCCCTGACGGCGAAGGCCCTCGCCGAATACAAGGCCGCGCGCAAACGCTCGACGGATTCGGAGTCGGCCTATCGCAAGGCCTTCGACGCCGCCCTGGCGAAAGTCGACGAGGGTGCCCCTGCCCTCCAGGAAAAAGAGCGGGCCACCTTCCGCGAGCGCATGCTCAAGGCCCGTGGCTCGAAGAAAGGCGGCTCGAAGAAGTCCGGAGCCAAGGATGACGAGGAGGACGACGAACCTTCGTCTCCGACCAAGGACGCGAACTGAGGGACGAGACCCGCCGCAAGGCGGGTCTTTTATTTGCCAAGCGCGACCTCGAACGCCGACCAGATCTCCTCGAGCGGCTCGAGTCCGACCGAGATGCGCAGGAGGTCGGGGTCGAGACCGGCGGCGCGGATATGCGCCCTGCCCTCCTCGCTCGTGACTTCTTCGAAATGCGCAAGCCAGAGGAAAGGGGCGGCCAACGTGAACCGGAGTCCGAAGCTCGGCCCCTTGGCGACGGCGAGCCGATCGTAGACAAGGCGCATATCACCACGGAGTTCCACCGTGATGAGCGCGCCGGCGCCGGCGCCCGGTCGCACGAGACGACGATAAGCGGCGGCGGTCGGGCCCTGGCCGGCCGTGCGCACGCGGGCGACGGACGGATGCGCGGCAAGGCGACGGGCGATCTCCGCCGCGGTGGCGGAGAGCCTGGCCGTCACTTCCGCCATGCGCCCGACCTGTGAAGCCAGGACGACGACATCGGGCGACGGCAGCGGCTCCAGTCGGCGGCGAGCAAGATCCAAGAGCTCAATCGCATCCGCTCGGGTCGGATTGACAGCGAGCAGCCCGGCCATGACGTCGCCTTCCGAACCGGCGTACTTGGTAAGACTCGAGACGAGGATGTCGGCGAACGGCAGGACGTCGACGGAGGCGAGGCCGACGCTGCTCGGGTCCAGCAGCAGCTTCGCTCCATGCTTGTCGCAGAGCGCGCGGAGCGCCGGGATGTCAGCGGTCTCGAGCTGAGGATTGTTCGGCGCCTCGGTGAAGACGCCGGCGATGGTTCCCGTCGAGAGGAGTCGCTCGACGGCGGCAAGGTCGCGGACGTCGGCGACGAAGTGATGTTTCGCATCCCGTGCCTTCTCGAAAAGGCGCGTCGAGTCGACGTAGAGCCAGCCGAGCTGGATCCAGGCGGAACGACCACGGACGCGCTGCACCGCGTCGACCGCGGCGATGCCGGCATCGACCGCGTTCATGCCCGAAGCGGCGATCAGGATGTCCGCCGGCTTCACGCCGGCGAGGAATGGAGACAGCGCGGCGCGGACCGACGTGAGCGCGGCCGTGCCGTCGACCGGCGGACGTCCCGCGAGCCAGGCTTCCGCCTGACGCGAGGAGATGAGCGTGCCCGTATGCTGCACCATCTTGGCGAGGCGGAGCGCGGCGTCGCCGGGCGGCGTCGTGACGAGGCACCAGTCGCCCACGCGGTCGAGCGATGTCAGCGAAACGCCGGCATGTTCGGCGAGACGACGCGCGCTGGCTTCGGAGATGAGCGGGAAAAGTTCGCCCGCGCGGCCCAGCCGAAGGGCGGCCTCGTGGGCGGCGCGCGTCACCAGCTCGTTGCGGACGAAGCGGGGGTAACCCGCGCGGAGCAATTTCCAGACGCGCGCCTCCTTGCGCTCATAGCTCTCGACATCCGCGAGCGTCGGCAGGCAGACGACGGTCGCATGCGGCGAGTCGGGCACCGTGGCGCCCAGCGCTGGCGAAAGGATCGGCACGATCAGAGTCCTTCGGCCGGCTGCTCGTTCTGCAGGATCTGCTCGAGCGACTGTCGGCGGCGGATCAACGAGAACCCGCCGTCGCGACGCAGAAGGACTTCGGGCGCCTCAGGGAAGGAATTGTAGTTCTTCGTGCTCATGCCCGCGCAATAGGCGCCGGCTCCGCCGATGACGCAGAGGTCGCCGGCGGCGGCTTCGGGCAGCGTGCGGGCGGCGAGCGTCTCAGGTTCGCCCGGGGCGCAGCTGATGAGGTCACCGGATTCGCAGCAATGGCCGACGATCACGTACGCGCGCTCGGCACCGGTGGCCTTGGCGGGATAAAGATGTACGGGGTGCTGGGAGCCGTAGAGCGAAGGACGCAGGATCTCGGTCATGCCCGAGTCGAGCTTGATGAATTCGCGAAGTCCCGTGGAGACGATGTCCTGGACCTTGGAGAGCACCGCGCCGGCGTTGGCGACCAGGAACGTGCCGGGCTCGATCTCGAGGCGGAGCTTACGGCCGTCGGCCTGGGCGAACTTCTCGAAGGCGACCTTGACCGGGGCGCCGACGACCTGCGGGTCCGTGCCCTTCTCCGACGCGACGCGCGCGACCTTGTAACCGCCGCCGAGGTTGAGGGTCTGGACGGAAGGAAAACGGCTGACGAGCGCGAGGCTCGCCGCGGAGACTTCCTGCCAGACGACCGGGTCGCTGCCGGAACCGATATGGGTATGGATGCGGACGACCTTCAGGCCGTACTGCTTCACGATGGCCTGGGCTTGATCGGCCCATTCATGCCAGATGCCGAAGGAGGAGTCGGGGCCGCCCACGTTGGTCTTGCCGGTACCACCCGATCCGCGACCGGGGTTGAAACGGAGACCGACCTCATGCCCGGGGAGGGCCTTGCCGATCCGTTCCAACTGGAGGAGGGAGCAGGCGTTCACGTGCACTCCCTTATTAAGAAGAGAGGGGAAATCTTCCGGGAGTTCCTGGGAAGAGAGGGAGATGCGGTCGGCCGGGACCCCGGCGAGCATGGCGCGGCGGACTTCCCAGCCGGAGCTGGCGTCGAAATGAAGGCCTTTGTTGGCGAAGATCTTCAGGACCGAGGCGTTCGGGCAGGCCTTCATCGCGAAACGGACGGTCACGCCGAAGGCGTTGGGGAAGGCCAGCATGGCGTCGGCCTGGGCCTCGAGGGTGGCCTGGTCATAGACATAGCAGGGGGTGCCATGGGCCGCCGCGATCTGACGGGCCGATTCAGGAAGAAGGAAGCGATGGTTTTCCACGGGAGTGTCTCGGCCGGACTTTGGCAGGCCTGCCCTTCCCTTCCAGCCTTTTTGCGGACGTATGACACCGCTTGCCTCCCCTCCCCTCGCCCCTTGGGATGACCTCGGCTCACGCCCTCTTCCATGTCCGCCTCCGAGACCATCGTCGCCGCCGCGACACCCGCGGGCCGGTCGGCCCTCGCGATCGTGCGCGTCGACGGACCGCTGGCCGCGGCCATCGCGCATGCCGCGCTCGCGCGGAAGACGCCCCTCGCCGAAAAGACCTCGACGCTCGGCATCTGGCGCAACCGAGACGGCGAAGCCGTCGACCAGGTCGTCGCCGTGCTCTGGCACGCCGGCCGCTCCTTCACCGGCAACGACTCGCTGGAGATCACATGCCACGGCAACCCGCTGCTCGTGCGGCGCATCACCGAGGACTGCCTCGCGCGCGGCGGACGTCTCGCCGAACCCGGCGAGTTCACGCGCCGCTCGTACCTCGCCGGACGGATCGACCTCACGCAGGCCGAAGCCGTGGCCGACCTGATCCACGCCAGCTCCGAACGCGCGCTCGCCTCCGCGCGGCGCATGCTCGCCGGCGAACTCGGGCGGCATGTCGCGCGCTGGACGGACCGCACGCTGCAGATCCTCGCCGAACTCGAGGCGCACATCGATTTCCCCGAGGAAGACCTGCCGCCGGAGGACCCGCGCGGACCTGCGGCCCGCTTGGTTGAAATCGCGTCAGAACTTTCCGCATACGCCCGGACGGCGAAGCACGACGGCGCCCTGCGCGCCGGCCTGCGCGTCGCCGTCGTCGGCGCGCCCAACGCCGGCAAGTCAAGCCTGCTCAACGCCCTCACCGGCGCCGACCGCGCGATCGTCAGCCCCGAGGCGGGCACGACGCGCGACTACCTCGAGGCGCCCGTCGCCGGCCTGCCGCTGGCCGTCACGGCGATCGATACCGCCGGATTGCGCGACGGCGGTTCGACGCTCGAGAATCTCGGGATGACGCGCTCGCTCGAACAGGCGCGAGGCGCGCATCTGCTGCTCCTGGTCGTCGACGCTTCGGCGGAGCCCCCTGCCCTGCCCGCCGATCTCGTCGCGCTGCTCGACCCGACGCGTACGCTGGTCGTGGCGAACAAGTCCGACCTGCCGGCGCACCCGGCGCAAAAAGATTTCCTACCTCAGCTCATGAAGCTGTCGGCCTGCCTCCTGGATGGCCGCGACGCCGACGCGCTACGGGCGAAGCTGGGCGAGTTCCTCGTGGCCAAAGAGATCGCGCCCGGCGCCGAAGACCTGGTGGTCAGCGTCCGCCACGCCGAGGCCTTGGCTCGGGCGGCGACCGCCCTGGGGGAAGCCGCCGGCCACCTTAAGGCCCCCATCCAGACCGAACTTGCGGCCGCCCAAGGCCGGGTCGCCTTGGACGCCCTGGGGGAGATCGTCGGGCGCATCGATAATGAGCGTATGCTGGACAAGCTCTTTGCTTCCTTCTGCATAGGTAAGTGATTCCCTCCGGTGAGGGAGCGCCTATGCGACCTCACAAACAAATCCGCCTCGGGCCTGACCGCCCCTATGACGTCATCGTCTGCGGGGCCGGCCATGCCGGCGTAGAAGCCGCCTTGGCCGCCGCCCGCATGGGGGTCGATGTCCTGCTCCTGACGGGCAACGTGGACACCATCGCCCAGATGAGCTGCAACCCCGCCATCGGGGGCCAGGCCAAGGGGCATATCGTCCGGGAGGTCGACGCCCTCGGGGGTGAGATGGGCCTGACCGCCGACGTCACCGGCATCCAGTTCCGCCTCCTCAATTCCTCCAAAGGGCCCGCCGTCCAAGCCCCCCGCGCCCAGTGCGATAAGAAGGCCTATCAATTCCGGATGAAGCACCTCTGCGAGCTGCAGGATGGCCTCACCATCTTCCAGGCCCAGGTCACCGGACTCATCTTCAAAGGCGGCGCCGTGGTCGGCGTACAGACCAACCTCGACCTCGATTTCCACGGCAAGACGGTGGTCGTCACCACTGGGACCTTCTTGCGTGGCCTGATGCATATCGGGGCGAATAAAACCGAGGGCGGACGCCTAGGCGATTTTAGTGCTAAATCGTTGTCTAGCAGTTTCTTAGAGGCTGGAATTGAACTTCAACGCCTCAAGACTGGGACCCCCCCGCGCATCCTCGGACGGTCCATTGATTTCAGCAAGTGTGAGGAGCAGCCGGGTGATGCCTCCCCTACCCTTTTTGCCTTCCACGATACCCGCCAGCAGTCCGATTTGTTCCACGTGGAACAAGCGGGCGAACGTCTGCCCGGATGGACGCCTGGCAGCGATCAGGTGTCTTGCTGGATGACCGAAGCAACCTGCGCTACCGGCAAGATCGTGCAGGAGAATCTTCACCTCTCTCCCCTTTATGGCGGAGAGATCACCGGCGTCGGTCCGCGCTACTGCCCTTCCATCGAGGATAAGTTCGTAAAGTTCTCAGATAAGGATACCCATAAGCTCTACCTTGAGCCTGAGGGTCGGAATACCGACGAATGGTACATCAACGGCCTTTCCACCTCCCTGCCCTTTACGGTACAGCTGCAGATGCTGGCCTCAGTCCCCGGGCTTGAGAAAGCCGTCATGTTGCGCCCGGCTTATGCCGTGGAATACGATTTCGCCCCCCCTACCCAACTTTACCCGACCCTGGAGTCCAAAAAGGTCGAAGCCTTATTCTTCGCGGGCCAGATCAACGGGACCTCCGGATATGAAGAAGCCGCCGCCCAAGGCTTGGTCGCTGGGGTCAATGCCGCCTGTAAGGTCAAAGGCCAGACTCCCATGGTCATTGGGCGCGACGAAGCTTACATCGGGGTCCTGATTGATGATTTGGTGACCAAAGGCACCCAAGAGCCTTACCGCATGTTCACGAGTCGGGCTGAATTCCGACTATTATTCAACCATGGCAGCGCCGAACTCCGGCTTAAGGATAAAATCTCTGAGTTCGGGCTAGTCCCGGCGGATCGCCTGGCCCGGATTCAAGCTAAGGCCGAAAAAGTCGCCCATTGGATCGAATATCTCGAAAAGTTGGCGATTCCCGGCGGGATCGCCGGTGATGTCATCCGGCGTAACTGGGATTCAACCCCCAAAGACCTGCCGCCGACTTTCCTAACGGAAACGCCCGAAATTCAGGCTGAAGTCATGTACCGGGTCAAATACCGGGGTTATCTGGAACGTGAAACCCGCAACGCCCGAAAGCTACACGACCTGGACTCCTTTAAGGTGCCCGAAGGCTTTGATTTCTTGAAGGCCTACGGATTGCGCATCGAAGCCCGTCAAAAGCTCCAAGCGATTCAGCCCAAGACCCTGGGCCAAGCCAGCCGGATCAGCGGGGTTAATCCTGCCGATGTTTCATTACTGATGGTTCTCTTCAGGGCCAAGTAGACCTCAAGTACCAGGGCAGGGCGGGGTGGTGTTCCACGTAGAACATCCCCTATGTAAAGATTGCGGCCACGTGGTGTGACGTTCGTGTTTCTTTAATTCATAAACCATTAATTGTTAATGACTTATGTAAGTAAATGAGTGTCGTAACCCATCCGACACGATTGTCACCTAGCTCTGGCTCTTAGTTAAGAGGGCGGTTTATGTAGGGGCGTACCCATGGACGCAGAACACCTTAAGCGCATCCTGATCGTCGACGACGAGTCCGACGTGACCGAACTGCTGGACTACAAGTTCAAGCAGGCCGGCTACGCCATCCGGACGCTCAACGATCCGCTCCGCGCCATCGGCCTGGCCCGCGACTTCCGGCCCGACCTGATCATCCTCGACGTGATGATGCCTGAACTGACCGGCGTGCAGCTGCTGCGCATGGTCCGCGCGGACGCGCTCCTTCAGGATACGCCAGTGATCTTCCTCACGGCGAAAGGGGAGACGGTCGACAAGGTGAAAGGCCTCGAGTCCGGCGCGGATGATTACGTGACGAAGCCCTTCGACACCCGCGAGCTGATGCTCCGCGCGCAGGCGCTGCTCCGCCGCGCGAAGTCGGCCGCGGCCAAGCCTTCGACGCGCCTCGCCGCCGGCGCGCTCATGCTCGACATCGAACGCCATGAGGTGACCGCCTCAGGAAAGGTGGTCGAGCTCACCGCCACCGAATTCAAGTTGCTGCGACTGTTGCTCGAACGAAAGGGCAGGGTGCAGTCGCGCGAAGAACTGCTGGCCGATGTCTGGAACTATTCGCCCGACCTCGAGACCCGCACCGTCGACACGCACGTGCGTCGCCTGCGCGAGAAACTCGGTCCGGCAAGCGACGTGATCGATACGGTGCGCGGCGTCGGCTACCGCGTGAACGGCTGAACCGCTTTGCGCTCGCACGTCCGGTCCGTCCGGACAGCATCCTTCCCAGATGTCCTGGCTTCCTTGGTTGCTCCTGCTCGCGCTCGTCGTCGCCGCCGCCTGGTGCTTCGCCGAGATCGCCAGCCATCTCCGCTGGGCGCGACGCGCGCTGCTCGCCGACGGCGGGGCGCCACGGCCGCAAGGCTGGCTGGTGCGTAAGCTGCGGCTCGAAGAACTCTTCGTCGCCATCGAACGTCGCGCCGCGAACGAAGGCGAGATCCGCGCCGCGGCGGCGCGGCGCATCGAGGCTCTGCTGGCGCCGTTGACCGACGCCGTGCTCGTCGTCGACGCGCAGGACAGGCTCCGCCTCGCCAATCCGGCGGCGGCGGCGCTCTTCGGCCTTTCGGAAGGAGATGGCGGCGGCTCGATCGTGCCGCTCGTGCGGAGCGCCGACTTCATCGAGCTCGTCCGGCGCGTCCGCGCCGAAGGCGGCGCTCGTTCGACCATCCTCCTTAACCGCGCGCCGCTCTCCGACGTCTGGATCCAGGCCGCGGGCGCGCGCACGGATCCGGAGGCGTTCGGCGACGGAGCCGCGATCTTCGTGCTGGCGGACGTGACGGCCCTTAAGCGCCTGCAGGCCATGGAACGAGACTTCGTGACGAACGTCTCGCACGACCTCCGCACGCCGGTGACGATCCTCCGGGGCTATGCCGAGACGCTGGCCGAAGACCAGGCGACGATGTCGCCCGAAGATCGTGCGCGCTTCACGCAGAAGATCGTGAGTTCCGTCGGGCGGCTCCAAGGGCTGGTCGAAGGTTTGCTCGCGCTCGCCAGCCTGGAGTCATCCCAAGACGTCCGTCGTGAGCCGGGAGCGCTGCATGTCGCCGCGCGCGAGGTCGCCGAAGAATTCGCGGCCCGCTGCAAGGCGGCCGGAGTGAAGCTCGAACTCCGGCTGGAAGCCGCCGGTGGCGGCGCCGCCGACCCGGTCCAAGCCCGCCGGCTGGTCCAGAACCTCATCGACAACGCCTTGGCTCATGCGGCCGGCATGAGCCGGCTGCTGATCTCGACCCGCGACACCCTCAGCGGGGTGGAGCTAAGCGTCGAAGATGATGGGGCAGGGGTGACCCCGGCCGACCTGCCGAGGCTGTTCGACCGTTTCTACCGGACCGATAAATCCCGCAGGGCAGGGGGAAGCGGTCTTGGCCTGAGCATAGTCCGCCAAGTCGCCGAACTTCATGGGGGTTCCGCCGCGGCGGAACCCGTCCGGCCGAAAGGCCTTCGGATCATGGTGACCTTGCCGGCGTCGGCCTAGGCCCCGAAATGAAAAACCCGCCGTGTTTCGGCGGGTTTTTGCTCCATTTTAAAGTGGAGCGCGCGACTGGACTTGAACCAGCAACAGCCACCTTGGCAAGGTGGTACTCTACCATTGAGCTACGCGCGCGTTGGATGAGAAGCAGACCAAACGCCCTACCGAGTGTCAAGCCTTTGGACGAACCTCGTCCGGGCGGCCTTGGGCGCAGGGTAGAGGCCCTGCTTTTCAAGCAGGGCGGCGGCTTCATCAGAAAAAAGCCAGAGGAGGGCAGGGCGTAGCTGGGTAAGCCGATCCTGGCGGACATAAAGCATCAAGGGAAGCTGGAGCGGGTAATCCCCATTATAGACGTTGTTCTCGTCCGGTCCATAGGCGGTGGATGACTTGCCGGGGCGACCATCGGCGACCTGCAGGACCTTGCCGCGCCCTGACGGGGGGCGGGGAATAAGGATGATGCTACCGGCACGGGAAGCCAGCAGGTCCGCCGCAAGGGCGGGTTCCACCCTCAGACGGACGTCGGCACGGAAGCCCTGCCCCTCGAGGGCGAGTCCCTGAAAGATCTCGAGCACCATGGTGCCCGCCGGCGAAGACACCGCCGGCGTCATGAGTTCGGAGCGGGCCGCGGGATCGATGTCGTTCCAGTTGCGGGCCGGCGAACGCGCGTCGCGCGCGAAGGCGTTGGCAAGGTTCTCGAGCGAAATGGACTCGGCTCGATTGGTGGAATGCGTGGCGACCACCACGACCGCGCTGGCGAACTTAAACTCGACGACGGCGGCCTTGCCGGTAAGAACGGGCGCGACCTCCTGGTCGCGCAGCATCAGGACCGCGGCGGACGCACGTCCTTCGACGAAGGCACGCCTGCCCGGAAGTGTGCCGCCGAAATCGGCGGCGACATTGTTACCAGCTTTCTGAAGGCCAGACGCGATCGATCCCGACAAAAGATCGCTGCCGACGAAGTCGGCGGCGGAGACCAAGGCCGGAACGAGCAGGAGGACGAACAGCTTCACGCGGTCTCGGGACCGGGATCGAGCTCCGGCCATTGCAGAAGTTTGCGATGCAGCGTGCGACGGGAGATGCCCATCAGTTCGGCGGCGCGCGTGCGATTGCCGGCGGCGGCGGCCAGCGCCTGCTTCAACAGCTGCTTCTCGTTCAGTTCGCGATCAAGGATGTTGCCGCCGGAAGAGGGCAGGGCGGAAACGGCGACCGACGTCGCCGTCGGCTGGGAGAAGCGCGGGTCGAGGTCGCCGGCCGCGACGACCTTGCCCGCGCGGAGCACGGCGAGGTTCTCGCAGGCGTTGCGCAGCTCGCGGATATTGCCCGGCCACGGATAACGCACGAGCACCGCCAAGGCTTCCGGCGAAAGCTTGGCCGGGGCGACGGCATTCTCCTTCGCGAAGCGCTCGAGGTAATGGGCGAGCAGGAGGGGGACGTCGTCCTGACGCTCGCGCAGCGGCGGCAATCGCAGCGGCACGACGGAGAGACGGTAATAGAGGTCTTCGCGGAACTTGCCTTCCTTCACCATCTGCTGGAGGTCGCGGTTGGTGGCGCAGACCAGGCGGAGATCGAGGGCGATCGGCCGATGCGAACCCAGACGCTCGACCGAACGGGTCTCCAGGAAACGCAGGAGCTTCACCTGGGTCGTCGCGTCGATCTCGCCGATCTCATCGAGAAAGAGCGTGCCTCCGTCGGCGGATTCGAAACGGCCCACCCGACGTTCGTTCGCGCCCGTGAAGGCGCCCTTCTCATGGCCGAAAAGTTCCGACTCCAGCAGGTTGGCAGGAATGGCGGCGCAATGCACCGCCATGAAGGGTCCCTTGGAGCGCTGGCTAGCCTGATGGATCATCTGCGCGAAGAGTTCCTTGCCCGTGCCGGTCTCGCCGAGCAGGAGCACGGTGGCGTTGGAGGAAGCAACGGAACGTACCTGTTCGATCGAACGCTGCAGCGAGGCCGATGAGCCGATGACCTCGCCCAGCGAGAACTTCCGGTCGAGCCGCGCCTTCAGGGTGACGACTTCTTTTTCCGTCGTGCGGGCCTTCAGCCCGCGATCGAGGACGAGTTCGACCTGTCGGAGATCGACGGGCTTCTGGAAGAACCAGTAGGCCCCGAGGCTCATCGCCTTCACGGCCGTATCCACGTCGCCATACGCCGTCATCATGATGCAGACCGGCTGGTTGGGCAGCTTGAGCGCGCGGTCGATGACCGCCATGCCGTCTTCGCCAGCCATACGAAGATCCGTCAGCACGGCGTCGGGCGGGACGTCCTGCATGAGGCGCGCCGCTTCCGCGGCGTCCTTCGCCACGAACGTCTCGTAGCGATCTTCCAGCGCGGCGCGCAGGCCTTCGCGGATATTCTTCTCGTCGTCGACGATGAGGACAGTGGGTTTCATGGATTAGGCCTCCGGAGAGGCTTGATGATTGGCGGCCCCCCAGGCGCGGGCGGCCTTCTCGGCGAGGGCGACGCGCGCGCGGTCGACTTCGGCGAGGCGAGCCTTGAGGTTCGCGTTGGAGACCCGCGCGAGGTCGTCGAGGTCGCAGAGGTAGGCGCCTTCGAGGTCGTGGGCGACGGCGGCGAAGTTGCGCGGCACGCCGAGATCGACGAGCAGGAGCGGCCGGCCGGAGCGGCGGCCGGCGATCTCACGCAAGGCGACCGCGTCGAGCAACGCGCGCTCGACGGTCGCGCAGCCGACGATGACGTCGTGAGAATGGGCCTGACGCAAGGCGTCGGCAAGGGTCAGGGAAGAGCCGGAGAATTCTTCGGCCAGGACGCGCGCGTTCTCGAACGTGCGCGAGGCGACGGAGACCTGCGACGCGCCGCGCGAGACGAGCGCCTGGACGACCTGGCGGCCGACGTCGCCCGTACCGAGGACGAGCACGCGGGCATCGGCAAGCGATCCGAAGACGCGCATCGCGAGCTCGACGGCGACATTGCCGAGGCTGACCTGGCCCTGGGAGATGCCGGTGTTCGTGCGCGCCCAGGCGCCGGCCTGGAAAGCGCGCTGGAAGACGCGGTTGAGCACCGGACCCGTCATGCCGCGCGCCAGCGCGTCGGCGTAGGCATCCTTGACCTGGCCCGCGATCTCGACTTCGCCGACCATCTGCGACTCGAGGCCGGAGACGACGGAGAAAAGGTGTTCGACCGCCTGCAGCCCGGGGACAGGACGAAGGTGCTGATCCAAGGCGTTCGCCGGGGCGCCGGTCGCCTTGAGCAAGGCGCTGCGCACATGCAACGCCGCGGCCTCGTCGCCGACCGCATACGCTTCGAGACGATTGCAGGTCGCGAGGAGCACCGCTTCGGCGAGACCCGCCTCGCGGGCGGCCGCATAGAAGACTTCGGCTCCGCCCGCGGGAACCGTGAAGGCCGCGCGCTCATCGAGTCCGGCGGTGCGGTGCGTGGCGCTGAGCGCCACCAGGTTGCGGGGGCGATCGCTCATCGGGCGGAAGGAAGCGAGAGGTAGAGGGCGATCAACGCCGGGATGGCGACGAGCAGCGAGGCGCGCGCAAAAGACACCCCCTGCAGGCGCTGGCGGCGACGCTGGATGATGATCCAGAAACAGGCGAGCCAGGTGACGAGCGCGGCGATGAGCTTCGGCACGAGCACGCGGGCGAGGTCGCGCTCGGCCCAATCCGTCGCGCCGATGACCAAGGAAAGGCCGAGCAACCAGACGGCCGCTCCCATGAGCTGCGCACCGATGCGGTCGAGCGGCACGAGCGCGGGAAGCAGGGCGTAGATGCCTCCGAACTGGTGTCGCGCCAAGGCGCGATGCTGCAGGAGATAGGCGGCGGAGTTCAGCGCCTGGGCGCCGAGGACGCAGTACGCGAGCACCGCGGCGCCCACGTGCATCACGATGAGCGGCTTACCGGAGGAATCGAGCGGATGTCCGACGACCCCTCCGAGGAGCCCGGCGGCGACGAGGCAAAGCGCGGTGGTCCCGGCGATCGCCCAAGTCGGCAAGCGGTGATTGAAGGTGACGTCGAGGAAGAGCGAGAGACCCGCCACGCCCCAGGCGATGGACAAAAGCACCTCAGCCGTCCCGGCGATCGGCAGCGAATGCGACCTCAGTCCTTCGTAGGCGAGCATCGTCGTCAGCAAGACCCATCCTCCCCGGAGCAACCAGAGGCCGGCGACCTTGAGCTTCCCCGAACTATCCTTGGGGGCGAAGCCATCGAGGACCGCCGCGGCCAGAAATACAGAAGCACAGCCCAACAAACAGCCCCGGGTAAGGGGATGGGCGGCGGAAGCAGCGGCCATGGCGAACATCCTGTGAGTAAGGGGGAGGTGTGACATTTTGGCAATACCCACAAGCCATCCTGTTTTCTTGCGGACAGAGGACGGAAGGGTAGGTTGGCTTTTCTTATGGCCCACGACCTTTACGACCTGACCCAGCACCCCCCTCGCAGCCCCCGCGTCCGCCTCGGAGGCTTCGTCATCCTCCCCCGGATGATCGACAAAGCCCGCGCCACCAAAGCCGGGAAGAATGGTGAATATAACTATGGTTGCCCCCTGGATGCCAACGTCCTGGATTTCCTAGGCGTAGAGGCCAATGCTCTTAAGGCTCAGATTGACAATGGTTTAGGAGATGGAGAAATCCTCGCTTGGCTGATGGCAAATGCCAAGAAGCCCCGTTCGGGCCAGGAAATCGCTGCTTTCAGCGCCTACCATGAACAGCGTGCTCCGAGCTCCCCCGGCAGCCGGGCCAAGATGAGCGACTACCAGTCCTCAACCCCGGCCGGCGCCAAGCGCGATGATATCACCACCTGGTTCGACGTCCTGGATCTGGACGACCACCAGAGCTTCGGCGGCAAAGTCTAAGCCGTGGCCAAGGCGGGGCAGCCGCGACGAGTCCTGCTCGTCTGCATGGGCAACATCTGTCGATCACCGACGGCTGAGGCCGTGTTGCGCGTGAAGGCCAGGCAGGCCGGACTGGACATAGAATTCGATTCAGCGGGCACGGAAAACTACCACATCGGCGACGCTCCGGACCACCGCTCGATCCGACATGCGAAAGAGCGAGGCTATGATCTTTCGACGCTCCGGGCCCGCCAGGTCCATGCGGATGATTTCCATTCTTTCGACCTCATCCTGGCCGCCGACGAACTGAACCTACGCGAGCTCCGTCGCCGCTGTCCGGCCGAACACCACGGTCGCCTGCAGCTCTTCCTCGGCGACGTCGCCTTGCCCGATCCCTATTACGGCGAAAGCGACGATTTCGAAAAAGTGCTGGATCTTGTCGAAAAAAGGGCGGTTTTACTGGTGTCCCGTTGGTCTCGGCCGAACTGAATGATTGCCGTGGCCGCAGGGGCGGCGTTGGATGAAGCCACCGATGTATCAAGTGAACTTCAGCGACCAAGCGATGCGCGAGCTCGCGAAGCTGCCCACCTTGGAACAGATGGAAGTCGTCGAGGCGTTCACCTCGCTGACGCCGGAAGACCTCTTGCGCGGAAGTTCCGAACTCGGGACCGTCCGTCGTGGTGGCCATACCTATCATCGCCTCCGCATCGGTGAATTCCGGATCTATTTCGAAGCGACCGAAGGCTCGTTGATGGCTAACTATGTGCTTCATAAGCACACCTACGCCGACTTCGCCTTCCGCTCGCACCTGCCTTTCCCCGAGGACGAAGCCCGCATCGAACAAGAAGGCGGCTTCTGGAAATACCTCGACGAACCCCCTAAGTCCTAAACGTGAGCACTCCCCCTCAAAAACCCCAATATTCCTCACCAGAAGAGGCGGCGCGCATCTACCTGCTGCCCAACCTCTTCACGGCGGGCAACATGCTGTGCGGGTTCCTGGCCATCAAGAACTGCATCGAGGCGCGCTTCACTACCCTGTCCGGCACGGAGCGGGCCGAGCATTACAATATGGCGGTCTGGTTCATCCTTTTCGCCTGTATCTGCGACCTGTTCGATGGCCGCGTCGCCCGTGCTACCAAGCGCGAATCGCTCTTCGGAGCGGAGTTCGACTCGATCGCGGATACGGTCTCGTTCGGCGTCGCTCCCGCCCTGATGGCCTGCTTCCTCGTGATCAAACCCGAGGCCACGGACAATGTTCAGCTGGTGACCTGGCTGCTCGCCTTCATCTATCTACTGTGCGCGGGCGTGCGCCTGGCGCGCTTCAACGTCCTCACCAACCCATTGGTTCCGGGGAACGAAAAGCGCGCCGCCGGAGGCGATTTCGTTGGCCTGCCATCGCCGGCCGCGGCCGGCATGATTGCCTCGCTGGTGCTCGTCCTCTCAAAGGTCATGAAGTCAGCCGACCAGAAGGATCCCTTCGAGCAAGCCGTCCAGGCTTGGTCCTGGAGCCTGCTCCCATTGATGCTGATCATCTCGTTCCTGATGATCAGCAACGTCCGCTTTCCTAGTTTCAAGAAGCTGGATTGGACCGCCAAGGCGCGCACCCGGGGTTTCATCCTGATCATCATCTCGGGATTCATCCTCTTTCGCTATCCTCAGTTCACCTTCCCGGCCGTCTTCCTGGGTTACATCAGCTACAGCATCTTCCGTCACGTCTTCCTCCTCAAGAAAAGCGAAATGGACCCCGCGCCCGAGGATGATGATGAGCCAGTGTCCAAGGTGTGAATAGCCGGTGAGGGATTGGTTCGTCTGGGCCCATGTGAACAACAGGGGACTTATTCACCCCGGACTCACAGAGGCTCGAGGCTCCGATAAGTCCGCTCATCAGTGGCTTGCGGAACTGTACACGGGATTCCGACGCCTACTGGTGCTACTGGTATTTATAAATGAAGAGTAACCAGATACAGAGAGTCCCGGTATGTGGGCAATGAGGGGTTGCCTCACCCCCTGCCTGTCCTCAATTCTTCGGTCATCATGAAGTTCAAGGTTAACCGGAATCACTTTTTCAACGGCCTCTCGAGCGTAACCAACGTCGTGGGGAACCGCGCTACGATGCCGATCCTGCAGAACGTGCTGATCGAGGCCGAAGGCGATACCGTCACCCTGACCACCACCAACCTCGACCTCGGCATCTGCTGCCGGATCAAGGCTTCCGTGTCCTCGCCTGGTCGCATCACCTTGCCGGTCAAGAAACTCGTTCCGATCATCCGAGCCCTCTCGAGCAGCGACACGATCGTCGAACTCACCGGCAAGGACCGCGTGAAAATCACCTCCGGCAGCTCGGTCTTCCAGATCGCCGGACTCCCTGCCGATCAGTTCCCGCCTATCTCCAATTTCGCGGGCCAACCGACCATCTCGATCAATCAGGACGACCTCGGCGACATGCTCCGCAAGGTGAGCTACGCCCAATCCTCCGACGAGAACCGCTACATCCTCAACGGCGTCTTCTTCGAATTCGCCGAAGGCAAGCTCACGGTCGTCGCCACCGACGGTCGTCGTCTCGCCAAGTGCGAACGCAAGATCGCCGGCACCGACAAGACCCTCGCGCTCATCCTGCCTGCCCGCACCATCATCGAACTGATGCGCCTGCTCAAGGCCGGCGGCGAAGCCCACGTCTCGCATAACGAACGCCAGGTCGGCTTCACCATCGACATCCCGAAGAACGAGGAAGGCCTCGTGGACCGCATCCAGCTCGTCTCCAAGGTCGTCGAAGGCAACTACCCGAACTACCGCCAGGTCATCCCGAAGGACGCCGGCTCGAAGGTCCGCCTCGAGCGCGAGAAGCTTCTCGAAAGCGTCAACCGCGCCGCCCTGATGACCGACGATCGCAACAACACGATCCGCATGAGCGTCTCGAAGAAGTCGCAGAATCTCGAGATCTCCGCGAAGTCCGACAGCGGCGACGCGCACGAACCCATCGCCGTGAAGTACGAAGGCCCTGACGTGAACATCGCGTTCAACCCCCAGTACATCATCGACCCCCTCAAGGCCCTCACCGAGGACGAGATCGATTTCGAATTCAAGGACGAGATGTCCCCGGGCGTGATCCGCGGACTCAAGGACGACTTCCTCTGCGTCGTGATGCCGCAGCGGATCTCCTGATCGCCTATCGCCTCACAGGCCGGGCTCGGCGCAATCCGGGAGCGACTTGATCCGCTCCAGGATGCGACGCGACGCCTCGATCGAGCGCTCGCGATGAGCGGCGCCCGGATCGTATTCGGACGGAGCCATCGCCTTGCCGAAACGGACGCGGATG
Organism: Opitutia bacterium; assembly: GCA_947456525.1. Classification (GTDB taxonomy): domain Bacteria; phylum Verrucomicrobiota; class Verrucomicrobiia; order Opitutales; family UBA953; genus UBA953. The sequence goes on along the minus strand of CANGRI010000008.1, from coordinate 9,699 downwards.
CGCGCCGAGCCGACGGGGAAATTAGCGCCCCGCGGCAGGACGTCGCGCGCCCCGCGGATATGGATCGGCACCACGGGGACGCCAGACTTGCAAGCCAGCAGGCCGGCGCCGGCCTTAGGCTCGGCGATGTTGCCGTCGTGGCTGCGTGTGCCTTCGGGGAAGATCAGGAGGCCTTCGCCGGCCGCCAGCGCGCCGAGCGCCGCCCGGATCGCGCCGATATCCGCTTCACCCCGGTCGACCGGGATCGAGTGGCAGGCCCGGATGACGAAGCCGAACACCGGGTTGTCGAAGAGCGAACGGCGGGCGATGAAAGAGATCTCCCGCGGCAGGCATGAGCCGATCAGAGGCGGGTCGAGCATGCTCTGGTGATTGGAGGCGAAGAGGCAGGCCCCGGTCGGCACGTTCTCCCATCCTTCGACCTCAAGCGTGGAGAATACCTCGATGAACGCGCGGGCTCCGTGGTAGACCGCCTTGTAGATGAGGTTCTTCGAGACCAGGATCATCGGGGCAGGGCGGCGACTTTGATGAGTCCGCCGATCTCGGCTACCACTTCCTCGAGCGACTTGTGCGTGTTATCCAGACGGTGCGCGCCAGGAGGGCAGACCATCGGAGCCGTCTTGCGCGTGGCGTCGAGATGGTCTCGCTGGGTGACCTGGTCGGACTGGCCTTCGGCGGCGCGGCGCTGGGCGCGGGCATCGGCATCGGCTTCAAGGAAGATGCGGACTTCGGCGTCAGGGAGCACGACGGAGCCGATGTCGCGGCCTTCCATGACGACGCCGGCGAAGCCATGGTCGCTGGCGAGCTTCACCTGCGAGCGTTGGTATTCCAGCAGGAAGGTACGGACGACGGGAAGCGCGGCGACCTTCGAGACGGCGGCGTTCACCTCCGGCGTGCGAAGGTCGGCGTCATCAGGCAAGGCGCCATCGAGCGTCAAGGCCGAGCTGCGCGCTCCCTGCCTGAGGATGATGCGAGAACCGATCCGGAGTTTCCCGAGCGCGGCCTTGATCGAGGCGGGGTCGTCGGCGGAAGCTCCGGCCAGGAGCAGGGCGCGGGTCAGGCTACGGTAATGGGCTCCGGTGTCCACGTGCAGGAGTCCGTGGACCGACGCGAGCCGACGGCTAGTGCTGGATTTGCCGGAAGCGGCGCCGCCATCGACGGAGATGCGGACGAAGTTGGTACGGAGGGCTTCGAGGGCCTTGAAGAAGTGCGGGAACGTCTTGCCGGTGCAGGCCGGGTCTTCGATCGCGATCCACGGGCGGCCGTCGCCGAAAAGATCGAAGCTGCCGAGGACGCCGAAGCTCATCGCCATGCGATGGTCTTCATAGGTGTGAATCGTGACGGGACCTTCGGCTGCGGCTCGACGGAGCGCGGCCTTGTCAGGGAAGATCGTCAGGGAGGAGAGCGTCTCGTCGGCGCGGAGTTCGGCGGCCGTCGGGGTCACTTTGATGCCCAGGCGCTCGAGCTCGGTCGCCATCGCCAGGACGCGGTCGGTCTCCTGCTTGCGCGTATGGGCGATGCCGCGGATCTTCACCGGCCCGTCGGCCAGCGTGGCGATCGTCGCGAGCGTGAGGAACGTGTCGGAGAACGCGTTGAAATCGAAATCGCCGCGGCGGATCGCCGACCAGGATTCGGTCACCAACGTGCTGTCGGCCGGCTTCAGGGTGGCGCCGCAGGCCGCGGCGACTTTGGCGAAAGCGGTGTCCCCTTGCAGTCCGCCGTCGGCGTAGCCTTCGATGCGGACCGAGGCGCGCGCGCCGGTCACGGCCGGAAGGGCGATGAAGTAGCTGGCCGCCGTGGCGTCGGGTTCGATCCCGTAGGAGGGTTGCGCGGCATAGGGCCCCGGGGTGGCGCATGTCCAGCTGCCGTCCGGGAGGCGGGACAGCGGTCGGCCGAACTGTCCGCACATGCGCGCGGTCATCTCGACGAAAGGTTCCGAGACCGTGGAGCCCTTCATGCTGACGGAGGCTCCAGCCGAAAGCGGTAGTACCATCAGCAGCGCGGACAGCAGCTGCGAGGAGGCCGAGGCGTCGACCTCGAGACGGCCGAGCTTGCCGGTCGTATGCAGCGTGAAGGGGAAGCCGACGGCGGACGATCCGTCCTGCTTGAGCGCACGGCAACCGCCGGCGGTCAGGGCTTCGAGCAAGCCGCGCATCGGACGGGCGCGCATGGCTTCGTCGCCATCCATCTCGTAGCAGCCTTCCGGAGCGAGCGCGAGGAAGGCGGTCAGGAAGCGCGCGGCCGTGCCGGCGTTGCCGACATGGATCTTGGCGCGGGCGTTCGGGATGCGGCCGCCGAGGCCGACGATGCGGATCGAGCACGCGGATTCGTCCGCGGAGACCTCGAAGCCAAGCGACTGCAGCGCGGCGATGAGGATGCGGGTGTCGCGGCTGAAGAGCGCGCCGGTGAAGAGGGTGGGGCCGTCCGCCAAGGCGGCGAGAATCAGCGCGCGGTTCGTGATGCTCTTCGAGCCGGGTACCTGCGCGACGCCGCGGGCCGGCGTCTGGAAGGGGCGGATGACAAGGGTCGGGCTCATTCGGCTCGGTCCAGGTTCTGTCGGGCGATACGGGCTTCGGCGAGCAGTCGGCCGAGCGCGGCTCCGTCGCCATTCTCGATCGCGGCGCGTAATTCGCCGGCGCGCTGCTCGACGGCGCGCAACCCGTCGGCCGTGTGACGAGCGTTGGCCAGCATGATGCCCACCCAGAGGTTTTCTTCGCCGGCGGCGATGCGGGTCGTGTCGCGCAGGCCGGCCCCGACGGCGAAACGCCGGAAGCCGGGCTGATCCATGACGGCCAGCATCAGCGCGGATGCGGCGGCGTGGGGGACGTGGCTGATCGCTGCGACGATCTCGTCATGTTTGGCCGCATCGGTCTCATGCAGCACGGAACCGAGTTCTTTCCAGAAGAGCCTGACCGCTTCGAGGGCCTGGGGATTCTCGGCGCCGGTCGGGGTGAGGAAGCAGACTCGTCCCTCGAAGAGGTTCGCGGCGGCGTGGGCGGCGCCGGCCTTTTCTCCTCCGGCCATGGGATGGGCGCCTACGAAGGGATTGGCGGCAGGCAGGCGTCGGGCCGCGACGAGGATCGAACCCTTCACGCTGCCGGCGTCCGTCACGACGGCGCCGGGGCTCAGGCCCGGGGCGATCGCGAGGAAGGTCTCTTCGGCGGTGTCGACGGGGGTCGTCACGATCACCAGGTCGGCGCCCTTCACGCAGGTGGCGGCATCATCGAAGACTTCCGCGACGCCGAATCCCCGGAGGGTGGCGCGTGATTTTTCGGAACGCGACCAGCACGCGAGCGAACCCGCCAGGCCTCTCCGCGCCGCCGCGAGGAGGATTGAGCCGCCGATGAGGCCGGCGCCGACGACGGCGATGCGCTTGAATTGAGCCATTTCCAAGGTTGAAGGTGCTACTGTGATGAACCAGAGTGATTAACTATTAAAGCAAACAAACCGCCAGCGACAAAGTTGTCGGTCCTGCCATGACCCACGGTCCCAAGAACCCCAAGCACGACTTCATCCCGACGCCTGATTCGAGGGTGGGTTCGAGCAAGGTCTTGCGAGAGGTCCTTTGGCTCCGGTTACGGGCGCCGCTGCTCGTCGTCATCCTTCTTTCGCTGGCGATCGTGAGCCTGCTGCTCTACACCGCGGACCGCCGCACGACCCGTCAGTCCGAGCTGGACGTCACGCCGGAACAGGCCGAAGCCCTGCGGCAACGCTCGCTGCAGCAGGAAGCGGCCTTCGAGAAGATCAGGCAGGAGCGCTTCGAGCTCAAGGAAGCCGATATCGCCATCCTTGAGGAGGCCCTGCGCCTGCAGGAGGAATATATCACCGCCCGCCAGTCGGTCGGCACGGATAACCTCCGCCAGCAATCCCTCCGCCGCCGCTTGCACCTGATCCGCGGCGAACAGCTTCGGCACGATTCCGACGAAGCCGAGGCCAAGGCCCTCGCCCTCGCCAAGACCGACGAGGCCGCCGCCATCCCTTACCTGCGACGTGCCGTCGCCTGCGAGCAGGAGATCGACACCAAGTGGGAGTTCTCCGGCCTGTCCGACCCCGGCAGGCGCGCCCGGCTCGACACCCGGCTCCGGCGCCTAGAATCGGCTCCCCTTTGGCAGAAAGGCCGCGACCTCGAAGCCCAGGCCGAGAAACTGTTCGCCGCGGGCAAGTTCGCCGAATCCGCCGCAAAGTTCAACGAGGCCATCGACTGCGAGACCGATTTCCTCGGCCGTTACCGCGACGTCCGTAACACCGAGTTCGGCCGCTCCGAAAAACTTGCCGAACGTCGGGAGACGGCGATTTCCGGCGACGCCTGGAACGCCATCCTCGCCCAGCAAGCCAAGGCCGAGGCCGCCGAGAAGCAGGGAGAATGGGCGGGCGCGACGCAGGCCTGGCAGGCCGCGGTAGATGGCTTCGCCAAGCTTCTGACCGATTATCCCAAGAGCACCTTCGCCGATCGCGCCAAGGAGTCCGCGATGGCCATCCGGCTGAACTTCGCCCGTTTCCATGGCGAGATCGAGTCGCTGCGACTTCGCCGCGAACAGATGCGTGCCGCCCTGAGGGAGCGCCATGCCGATGCGGCCATCAGGCTGGCCGACGAATTGGTCCTCGAAGCCCGTCGTATCGACACGGCCAACACCGGCGCATTCGTCGCCGACAGCGACGAACGCAACGAATTGGAATTCCTGGCGGCCAACGGAGCCGTGATCCGGAGCCTCCTCGGCACGATCGACCAGAATCTCCGGCCTGTGCCGTCATCGTCCGTGCGTATGTTCCGGACCGAAATCCCCCAAGGCCTCTACGCATCGGTGACCGGCGCCAATCCCAGCTCCTTACGCCGCGAAGCGAATCCGGTGGAATCGGTCACCTATGCGGACGCCGAAGCCTTCGCCACCCGGCTGGGCTGGCTCCTCGGAGCCAAGGTACGCCTGCCGACCCCGGCTGAATTCGCCGCCGCCGCCGGAGCCCAGGCGAATTCCCCTTCGCCCGAGCAGTGCTGGACCACCGCGAACACCGACGGGACCACGGTGCGCCAGGCCGGCAGCTCCGCGCCTAATGCCGCAGGCATCCATGACCTGATCGGCAACGTCGAAGAGTGGGCGTTGGCCGCGCCTGAAGAGACCCGCGCCCCCGTGCTCGGCGGCAGCGTCGCCACCCCGCTCGGCAAGGTCCTCCCGAGCCGTTCGGTCTATAAGCGGGAAAAGAGCCGCACCTTGGGCTTTCGCATCGTCATTGAATAAAAGCCCGAGGTCCTGATTATAAGGCGACCCCATGGCTGCCCCGGTCAATCGCTTCCAACGCGCCGCGTTCTTCTTCGCGACGTATGGCGTGCTTGCCGCCCTTTCGCTCTGGGGCGCCTACGAGCTACGATTCGCGGCCGAAGAAGGACTCGCCCAGCAGCATTCCGCCGGGGCTTATCTTTACGTCCAGCGACCGCTGGCCCTCCTGTGGCTGATCCCGCTCAAGGTGCTGCTGCTCGGCGCCTGGGGCCAGTTCCGCGGCGTATTCTATTATTTCCGACTACCTGACGCGTTCCGCATGGGGATGGCTCTCGGTATCGCCACCGTGTTGGCCTTGGTTCTCGCCGCGGTCGTCGGTACCGGTAATCCGACCGATCCGTTCGACCCTCCCAACGGCGTCCTGCTCGTCGACTTCAACCTTTCGCTGGTCCTCTTCATGGGCTTCCGCGTCTCGATCCGAGCGCTACGAGAACGTTTCTGGAGCAAGGCGCAGGCGACCCAGGGCGTCGTCGAACGCATCGCGATCGTCGGAGCCGGTCAGGCCGGCGCCCAGCTCGCTTCCGAACTCCTGAGCCGTCGCGGCCACGGCATCGAACCCGTCTGCTTCTTGGATGACGATGCGGCCAAGCATGGCCTCCACATCCACGGCGTACCTGTGATCGGCGCGCCGGAGCGGATACCCGAGCTTGCCGAGAAATACGGCGTCACGGAAATCATCCTGGCTTTGCCCGCCGCGGCCGTCCGGCGCATCCGCGAGGTGAGCGCGCTCGCCTCGGCCAGCAACTTGCGCGTCCTGGTGGTGCCCTCCATGGCGGAGCTCGCCGGCGGTCGCGTCCGCGCCAGCGACATCCGTCCGATCTCCGTCGAAGATATCCTCGGCCGTGAGCCCGCGAAGCTCGATGACGAAGCCATCGACGCGATGGTGAAAGGTCGCACGGTATTGGTGACGGGAGCGGGCGGCAGCATCGGATCCGAACTCTGCCGCCAGGTCGCCGCGCGTTCGCCCGCCCGCCTCCTCATCCTCGATCAGTGCGAAGTGCTTCTCTACCAGGCGGAGCAGGAGCTCATCTCCGCGGGCGCCGGCGCGCTCATCACGCCGATTGTCGCCGACGTCGCCGACGCCGACCGCATGCGCGATGTCTTCGTCCGCTTCCAGCCCAGCCTCGTCTTGCATGCCGCGGCGCACAAGCACGTGCCGATGATGGAATCCCAGCCTTCCGAGGCCCTGAAGAACAACGTCCTCGGGACGGCCGTGGTGGCGCAGCTCGCCGCCGAGCATGGCGCCGAGAAATTCGTCCTCATCTCGTCCGATAAGGCGGTGAATCCCACGAACGTCATGGGCGCGAGCAAGCGGCTGGCCGAACTCGTCGTGCGCTCCATGCAGGCGCGTTCGGGAGGGCGGACCGCCTTCCTCGCGGTTCGGTTCGGCAACGTGCTGGGGTCTTCGGGGTCCGTCATCCCGATCTTCCGCCGGCAGATCGCCGCCGGCGGACCTGTCACGGTCACGCACCCTGACGTGAAGCGATACTTCATGACCATCCCGGAGGCCGTCGGCCTCGTCCTCCAGAGCGCGACGCTCGGCAGCGGCGGCGATATCCTCGTCCTCGAGATGGGACAGCCCCTCAAGATCATCGACGTCGCCCGCCAGCTCATCGAGCTGAGCGGCCTCCGCCCGGACATCGACATCGAGATCCGCATCATCGGGCTTCGTCCCGGAGAGAAGCTGGTCGAGGAACTGCAGCACGAGGGAGAGCAGTATCGTCCGACCGAGCACCCGCGCGTCTTCCGCTTTGTCGCGGAGCAGGCTTCGCCCGACTCGACCGAGGCTTTCCTGACCCGGGTCCGCGCATTGCTTCCGCTCGAACGCCAGGCCTGCAAGCAGGGCATCTGTCAGCTGGTCCCCGAATACGTCCCGTTCACGGAGTAGTTTTTACGCTTCGGGCTTCACAGGCGGGCCGGGCTTGGGCACGCTTCGGGCATGGCACGCGCGCTTCCTTCCGCTCCTCAGGTCGGCATCATCATGGGCTCCCAGTCCGACTGGGAGACGATGGTCAACGCCGCCGACACGCTCAAGAAGCTCGGGGTCGCCTTCGAAGCCGAGGTCGTGAGCGCCCATCGCACGCCCCTTAAGCTCAAGGATTACGCTCTGGCCGCCCGCCGCCGCGGCCTGAAGGTCATCATCGCCGGAGCCGGCGGCGCCGCCCATCTTCCCGGCATGGTCGCCGCCATGACGTCGCTTCCTGTGATGGGCGTGCCCGTCCAGTCCAAGTCCCTCGACGGCATCGACTCGCTTCTTTCGATCGTCCAGATGCCGGCCGGCATCCCGGTCCACACGTTCGCCATCGGCCGTGCCGGCGCGATCAACGCCGCCCTTGGCGCCGCCGCCGTGCTCGCGCTTTCCGACGCCAAGCTAGCCAAGAAACTCGACGGCTATCGCGCGGCCCAGACCAAGGCCGTGCTCGATAACCCTATCCCCGGCCGCAAGGGCAAGAAGCGCTGAGCCATGGAGCGACCCCTGCAGCCCGGCGGCACCATCGGCATCCTCGGCGGAGGTCAGCTCGGCCGCATGTCGGCCATCGCCGCCCGCCGTCTCGGTTATAAGGTGCGGACGTTCGACCCTTCGGCCGGCGCCTGTGCCGCGGCCATCGCCGACGAGCACATCGCCGCCGATTGGAACGACACCGCCGCCCTGACGCGCTTCGCGCAGGGCTGCGGCCGTATCACGCTCGAGTTCGAGAACATCCCCCCCGCCACGGTCGAGTTCGTCGCGAAGTCCGTCCCGAGCCATCCCTCGGCCAACGTCCTGGCGATCTGCCAGAATCGACGCCGGGAAAAGGAATTCCTCCGCGCCTCCGGCATCCCTTGCGCGAATTTCGCGGTCGTCTCCTCCTTGGCGGAACTTCAGGCCGCGGTGAAGGCCGTGGGATTCCCCTGCGTGCTGAAGACCGCCGATTTCGGTTACGACGGCAAAGGCCAGGTCAAGCTGCCGACCGCCGACGCGGACCTCGCCGCCGCCTGGGACAAGATCGGCGGCGCCGTCGGCGTCCTCGAAGCCTGGGTGCCGTTCCAGATGGAGATTTCCGTGCTCGTCGCGCGTACCGTCGACGGCCGCACCGCGGTCTACGATCCCGCGGAGAACATCCATCGGAACCATATCCTCCACCTTTCGATCTCGCCGGCCCGCATCTCCGACGCCACCGCCGCCGAGGCGCGCGCCTTGGCGCTGAGCATCGCCGGGAAGATCGGCCTCGTCGGCCTCCTGGCCGTCGAGATGTTCGTGAAGGACGGCCGTATCGTCGTCAACGAACTCGCCCCGCGCCCGCACAACAGCGGCCACCAGACCTTCGACGCGAACGAGACGAGCCAGTTCGAGCAGCATATCCGCGCGGTCTGCGGACTGCCCCTCGGCGGCACGAAGCCGCTCGCGCCTTCCGCGATGGTCAACCTGCTCGGCGACGTCTGGCGTAACGGCCAGGAGCCGGACTGGACCAAGGTCCTCGCGGATCCTTCGGCCAAGCTGCATCTCTACGACAAGGGCAAGGCCGCTCCGGGCCGCAAGATGGGCCACATCACCGTCACGGCGCCGACGCTGGAAGAAGCGATCCGCCGGGCCGAGGCGTTGCACGCCGCGCTCTGATCTATGTCGGCGGCGCAGTTCCTATTCTGGGCGAACATCTTGATTCTGCTTCCAGTCGGCTTCGCCACGTTGCTCAAGCCGTCGGTCACGGATCAGGGAGCGTTCGTGGAAAGCGCCGGTTGGCGCACGCTGGTAGGATCCCTATGGCTCGCCATCCTCGCTTGTTCCGTCCTCGGTCTAGTCTCTCCGGGCAGCTTCCTCTGGCTCCTCGTATTCCAGGTGATTTATAAGTCAGTGTGGTTGCTCGCGTACGCCGTGCCGCGACTTCTCTCCGGCCGCGCCGCCGAAATCCCGGCGGGCATCGCCGTCTCTTTCGTGGCGATCGTCCTCGTCTGGCCTTGGTTCATCCCGTGGCGCCAGCTCGTCGCCGCGCTCTGATCAGTCGAGCAGCTCCGGCTTGCGGCTGAACAGTTCGAGCGGGATCTGGCCGAGGCCGAGGAAGAGCAGGGCGGCCTGGAAGACCGGGATCTTTGCCTTCACGTGCGCGTTCTGCGCGATGTAATTCTTGGCCATTACTTCGCAGATCATCGCGAACGCGAAGAGCACCGACGCGACGCAGAGGAGGCTGAACAGCGCGTTCCACAGCCGGGTGCTGACGATCCGTCGCCAGGGCAAGAACAGCAGGATCGCATACGCGACGAAGAACCAGGACTCCGCCCGCAGGGCCACGGGGAAGGTGATCACGGCGGGGTTCCAGCGCGGAGGGATATGCAGCGCGCCGACGGCGATTCCGCCGTTGAGGCCGTCGATGCCTAGGCCGAGACAGAGGACGCCGAACAACACCGCGATGATGCGACCGTAGCGGATCCGTTGGGCGGTGACGTCAGGCAT